>CAZZVE010000148.1:0-12621 GCA_964657325.1 uncultured Ktedonobacterales bacterium | reverse complement strand
TATTCGGATGTCACTCACACGCATCGGGGAATAATTTAGGTGCCCGACTCCCAGGAGTTGAGATACTTGTCTTGCTCAGGTGTGAGGGTGTCGATACGTACACCCATCGCATGGAGTTTGAGACGCGCGATCTCTTTGTCCATTTCTGTAGGAATGGTATAGACGTGTGGTTGCATCTGCTTGGCATTCGAGAGCATATACTCAGAACCAAGTGCCTGATTCGCAAAGCTCATATCCATTACACTTGCAGGATGACCCTCTGCCGCAGAAAGATTGACAAGGCGACCCTCGGCAAGCAGGTGCACATGACGACCATCGCTATAGGTGTATTCGTCAACGAAATCACGCACGCGACGTTTAGCCGTTGCCATCTTCTCCAAGGCAGAAATGTTAATTTCGTCATTGAAGTGACCAGCGTTGGAAATTAAGGCACCCTCTTTCATATTCTCGAGGTGCTGCTGGTCAATCACATTGACATTGCCAGTTACGGTGACAAAGATATCACCAAGTTTAGCGGCCTCTACACCAGGCATAACTCGATAACCGTCCATGATGGCTTCAAGCGCACGAGTGGCATCGACTTCTGTCACAATGACGTTCGCGCCCATGCCTTGAGCACGTGAGGCGACACCACGTCCACACCAGCCATAACCAAAGACAACAAAAGTACGCCCCGCGATGAGAATATTGGTTGAGCGAATGATCGCATCAAGAACACTCTGCCCTGTCCCATAACGGTTGTCGAACATGTGCTTTGTGTCGGAGTCGTTTACTGCCAACACAGGAAACTTGAGAACGCCATCTCGTTCCATACTTTTCAGACGAATAACGCCCGTTGTTGTCTCTTCCATACCACCAATGATATCGGCGATAAGTTCGGGACGTTTTGAGTGAATAGTCGAAACGAGATCACACCCATCGTCCATCGTCATCTGGGGCTTGTGGTCAAGTACAGCGTTGATATGACGATAGTACGTCTCCTCATCTTCGCCTTTGATGGCGAAGGTTGGGATGCCATATTCGTGTACAAGTGCGGCAGCAACATCGTCCTGTGTAGAAAGCGGATTAGAGGCACATAACACGAGATCAGCACCCCCTGCTTTTAATGTGATGGCGAGGTTCGCGGTCTCCGTGGTGATATGTAAGCAGCCAGACATACGAATACCTTTGAGTGGCTGGTCTTTCTCAAAACGCTCACGAATGAGACGTAGCACGGGCATCTCTTTAGCAGCCCACTCGATGCGGCCTCTGCCACGAGTAGCTAAAGTGATGTCTTTCACATCACCAGAAATTGAGGTTGTCATAGTTTATGAATGTTCCCTTCTTTATGCGTAACAACGCGCCTGACAACATATAACCAATCGTCAGGCGCAACGTACTTGCAACAATGTATATATCTTACAACATTTTGTAGGGACCGATGTATCGCGTCCTTTTGGCCTTTCGACTGCCGACAAGGACGCGATACATCGGCCCCTACAAATGCCACTCAGGATCAAAGTGCGAATAGCCAACTAATTCTTTGTAGCGTTTGGCGATGTCGTCTATTGTCAAGGTACGCAGTCGATCAACGCTGAAGTCGGCACAGACGAAGGAGCCAATGATGTTGCCGTGAACGACAGCACGCTTGATATCGTCAACTGAATAATGTCCGTCTAGCCCTGATTCAACTGTAGAGAGGTAGCCGAGGAGACCACCAGCGAAACCGTCACCGGCACCTGTAGGATCAATTACTTCCTCTAGCGGATAGGCTGGCGCAGTAAAGTATGTGCCATCGGCTCC
This sequence comes from uncultured Ktedonobacterales bacterium, assembly GCA_964657325.1. Classification (GTDB taxonomy): domain Bacteria; phylum Chloroflexota; class Ktedonobacteria; order Ktedonobacterales; family Ktedonobacteraceae; genus JBBQVS01. The sequence continues at coordinate 10,839 of CAZZVE010000148.1, read as the reverse complement.
AAAGAGGAGCGCACCATAACTACCCAGTTTCACTACAACATATTGCAAGCCCATACTCAATAGCTGGCGCACACCTTTGAGAATACTCGCCTGCTCGGTATATTGACGAACCTCTTCCTCGCTCAAGAGCAAAATGTCCACACGCTTGATAACTTCTGTCAACTGCTTCTTTGCGGTGTTAATCCATAACTCCATCGTGTCCAAAACTGTGAGACGCGCATGTGGCATTTGGTCAAGCACCTCTAACTGAAGTCCAGGTTGAATATTGGCGAGAAAGATAAGCGGACTTTGTTTGTATGCATCGGGGATGATGGGGTGAAAGTCAGCGTATACACCGAGTTGTGTATCAAGTGTATCGCGGGAATTCATATCCATATGGTAACGGCCTGACCAGTAGAACGTCTTACCTTCCTCGATCTGTAAACCACTCAGGTTAATCGGGCGACTTCGCAAAAAGTCGAGATACTCCTGTGGAAAATCGCTACCCACAACTGCGACAAGATTCACAGAATCATAGAGCGAGGCAGCCGTTGAAAAAAACGAGGCTGCACCTCCAAGCACGTGGTCTACCTTCGCAAACGGTGTTTCGACACTATCAAAAGCAACGGACCCAACAACAAGAATCGGCACGAATAGTTCCTCCATTTGTACAAAAATATAGAATTAGACAGGAGTAGCATCACTGAGATGCTCTATAACTCCATCAAGAAATGCGAGCGTACTATTAAATTTTTCTCTCGCTATATCACGGGCAGGCTCTGTATTTAAGGATTGGTACAGGTCAATAAAGCGTTCTTCAATGTGACGCAACATGGCAGCAAGCATATCTCCTGTTACGGCCTTATTTGTATAACGCGCGCCTATCTCAATTAATGATGTTACAACAGCTAAACCACTCAATCGTCCCAGTTTATCAGCATCATACAGAATACTACCTTCAAGTGAGGGTGTGTTACCTTGTTGAAGAGTATGAGGTGTCATATGAGTCAGAATAGCTTGCTCCACTTTTTGCACAAGTCCTGATGCTACCTGCTGTGCTCGCAGGAACTCTACCGCCATCTGTGCTGAGGCGATATGATGTTGCTGAAAACCTTGCGAAGTTGTCGAAATATCATGTAAATAGGCTGCAAGAACCAATGCATCCATATCCACCGTTGCTGTATCATCCTCATCCAGTGTCTCACGCTGTAGGGCAAGCATTTTACTGTTCGCAACGACAATACTTACATAACGAAAGCCTTCGCTACCCAACGTTTTTTCAGCGTACTGAGCCACAGCCTGCATTATTTTTTCACGTGCCTCTATATCCATTACGATTACCCCTTTCCAACATCTTCGCCCTGCTGCTCGTCAATACTCTTTGCACACATACTACGGAGTATTTCGTAGTAGGGAGAACGAGCGATGCCTCGCTCCGTGACAATAGCTGTTATGTACTTATGTGGTGTGACATCGAAGGCCGGGTTAGCTACAGAAACTCCCTCTGGTGCAATGACCGTTCCACGCACTGTTGTCACTTCCTCAGCGTTACGTTGCTCGATGGGGATAGACGCACCCGAAGCAAGCGAAAGGTCTATCGTCGAGCATGGAGCGACAACGTAGAATGGAATGGCATGGGCATGGGCTAGCACAGCTACGCTATATGTACCAATTTTGTTCGCAACATCGCCGTTGGCAGCGATACGATCAGCACCTACAAAGACAGCTTTTATGCCACCATGATGCATGAAATGCCCTGCCATGTTGTCGGTAATTAAGGTCAAAGGAACTCCCTCTTGTTGAAGTTCCCAGGCGGTTAAGCGAGCACCTTGCAGCACCGGACGCGTCTCATCGACAAACACATGTACCCGCTTTCCTGCCTTGTGAGCTGTATAGATTGGTGCAAGAGCAGTTCCACTGCCCGCAGTAGCAAGCGCACCCGCGTTACAGTGCGTAAGCAAGATATCACCATCAGCAATTAATCTTGCACCATAGAGACCCATTTGTGTACAGGCAGCAACATCTTCAGAAGCGACCAGAAGTGCTTCGTTTCGTAAACGCTGAAACATGTCATGTACACTACTATCTTCTTCAAGTAAGGTACAACGCAACATGCGTTCCACGGCCCACGCCAGGTTCACCGCAGTCGGGCGTGTACTACGAAGTAGTTGCCCAACAGTCTGTAGATGTGCACGAGCATACTCAATTGTCACATGCGAACCTTGCTCTTGGAGGAAACGAGAGAGTGCAAGAGCCATACCAAAGGCTGCTGTCACACCGATAGCAGGCGCACCACGCACTTTAAGTGCTGTAATTGCTGCTGCGACTTCCTCTTCATGAGTAAGTTTGAGTGTAACCACCTGTTGCGGTAGGAGCGATTGATCGAGCAAACAGACATATGCCTGAACATCATCTTCTTCCCACCACACGGTTCGTATATCTGTCTGAGTGAGTTGTTGCTTTTTGTCCACTAGAGCACACATTTTTCTTTGTTTCTTCTTCCATCGCTCTTTCCAAAAAAGGAATTTGTTACAACGAGTAAGCCCAGTTCAATGAGCGTGTCCCCCCAATAGTACTAAGAGAGACACTCTCTATAGCTTAACTTCCACCGGAGTATGCTAACATGATAGTCGATACCTAACGCGAGTGCAAGTATATATGACCATTCAGATATGTTACTCGTAACGTCGGTTGTCCGTTCCACTACACAGAAGGTCGAAAAGCCTTTCCATACTGGCAGATGTGATTCACACTGTACAGCCTGGAGATGTGTTGCAATTCCTTGCTTTGGAACGGACAGCAGAGAATAATTGTAGCCATCGAAGGGATTGTAGCGCATGGCCCAGGTGGAAATGAAAGAAACTTCTTGGTCGTTTGACCAGATTTACGACGAATACAAAACACCTATTTATAACTATGTCTACCATTTAGTTGGTGATCGTGAGCAGGCAGATGATCTCACTCAGGACACGTTTCTAAAAGCGTTCAAGGCTCTACCCAAAATGGATGGAAGCCTTAAGCTTTCGGCGTGGTTATATCGTATCGCGACGAATACAGCATACGATGCGTTACGGCGCCGTAAGTTGATCGCATGGTTGCCCTGGCAAGATCTTGACCACGAGCCTGCTGATGTTGAGAGTGCGGACCCGCAAGAGATATATGGCACGACGGAGTTAGTACGTGCCGCCCTGCGACGCATGCCTCAACAATATCGTTCAGCACTACTTTTGTATACACAAGAGGGTTTCTCCTACAGCGAGATTGCCCGCACGTTGAATATTGCCGAGAGTGGTGTCAAAATGTATCTCTCTCGTGCACGACAGTCGTTTCGAGAACACTATAAGTCCCTTGAACAGGGAGGAGGCACCCAATGAGTATTGAGCATGTCGAGGATTTGTTAAGTGCATACCTTGATAATGCTCTTACTCAGGAAGAACAAGCCGATGTTGCTCTACATTTACAAACATGTGTAGCATGCAATGCTGTTCTCGCAGATTACCGTCGCTTTGATATGTTGTTAGCACAACAACCACGTGTAAATCCTGATGATGCTCTACGTGAAAGAATATTTTCCTCAAAGGAGTACTTCGAACTCAGTGAGGATATGTCGGAGCGGACCACAAGCAACAATATCGTGGCACGTGACGTAAAAAATAGGCAGACACTTCCTCAAAAACGGATATCTCCAGATTATACGAACCATCCACATCTAGCTGCACTACCAACAAAGGTACATTCTCTTCCGTCTTCTAAGCAGGAAACACAAGCGCGTATTCGCACACCACAACGTCAAAATATGTCAATACAACGCTTCATGCAAGTCATGATAGCAGCATGTCTCTTATTTACAGTTGGTGTGGGTAGTTTCATCGGATGGCATCTTTGGCGAGAACAGGGAACAACTACACATGACTCATCTGGTATTACACCACCACAATCGCTTCATCAAGGTGGACCACTTGCAGCAGGTATGCGTTTTGTCTTTTTGAAGAATAATAGCCTTTGGAGTACACCAGAAGATGGTAGTACACAAGCCGTTCGTCTAACGCCAACGACAGTCACAGTCGCACCCCATTGGGTTGTTAACCCTGCCCCTTCGGGTCACACTGCTGGTAATCTTCTTGCATATGTTGACACAAAACAAGACTACATACACATTATTCGTTCCGATGGACAAAGCGACACCGTCATTAAGCAACTCTTGCTACCGAGTGCATCGGCTGCTTCTTGGAACACACCTCTTGGCGAAACTATCTTAAATAGTCTGTCTTGGTCCCCTGATGGTCATACCCTTGCATTTATTGCTGGTACAACAAAAACATCTACGGTATATACATATTCGGCTAGCACAAATCAAATGAAGGCAGTTGCTCTTTCGGATACAGGTGCTATCTCTCACCTCGTGTGGTCTCCAAATGGTGTACGTATCGCATTCGAGTTCATTCACAACGGTATTACAAGCATTCTCGACTATAATGTGTTGACACGGGAAGTATTAACCGTTGCACCTACGATTACTACAGCACAGAACCCATACGATACTGTGTTTGCGCTTGACTGGACACCTACCAACAATGCTCCTGCCCTCACTTGGAGCGTAGGAACACAAGGTCATATTCACGGTATATGGCTGCGGCGTGTTGGCGTTGAGAACGCTAATGTAACACAACTGCTCAGCAGTGGCGACTATACGCAAGCCACATACAGTCGTTACGGAGAAGATGGTATGGGAAGTTGGCTTCTCTGCCAGACCCTTACAACAAGTACAGATTCATTGCTCTCGCTTACTCTGACAGGTACGGTCCGTACAGTAGCAAATGGTAGTCATATAAGTGTTGCTCAGTGGGCAGTAAATGGCAAGCACCTCACGTATTTCGACGCGTTCACTTCTGGTACTGGCACACTCCATAGCGTAGATACAAAAACGGGTGCTAACACGTTAGTTGCCAACGCAGTAAGTAACACATCAACACCAACATGGTCTGTCGATGGACAACACCTTCTATACAGTGTTGGACCACATAACTTTGTCGCGGATATGCAAAATAGCAAGATACAGCTTCCCGTAACAGGTGTGGCCTCCGCGTTTACATGGTCTACAACATCGCCACATATGGCTATTATAGCAGTACAAGGTGTGGTACAGAGCATTTATCTCGTTGATACGCAACATGGTACAGCGAAATTATTAAGCACTCAAAGTGTTGTTGGTCCTATTATATGGACACAAGTACCGTAAATGTAGGGACCGATGTATCGCATCCTTGTAGCCTCTTCAATCGTCAACAAGGATGCGATACATCGGTCCCTACAAAAGATAACAAAAGCATTTGTATAATCTTCATTATCAATATTCACGTGCTTTTCACAAAATCACGTAAGTTTTTTATAAGTTTTTCATAGAAAATTTGTATAGTGTAAAGGAGTCTTCTTTTGTAACCACTAATGTGGTGGGGTGTATGTGTTTTGGAGGAATGTTTGATGGTAACAATAGCACAAACGTCTTTTACAGGTGTTACAAATGGTCGTCCGCTATCTCATACAGGAGTTCATACCGATGAGATAACCAGGATAAGTATCCATGCCGTTTTTCGAGCACGCGCAGCCGCAGTTGCTGCTCATGTGCTGGCACAAATGGAAAGGCGCGACCGCCTTATACTCATCTTACTGGATGGTCAACGCACAATTGCTGATGTAATGCGTCTGCTTCATCGCACTGAGAGCGAGGTGGCTCAGGTGCTGATACGCCTTCTTAAAAGCGGACATATAGACTTTATGGGGATACAGAGAATATAAGTAAGCTGTACCAATTTCTCTACTTTGCAAAAATTGGTAGTAAAACTGATAACAAATCTACTATTCATGCGTTATAATACATAGGCTTAGGGCGGCAGGCGGGATATATGTGAGCAAGCACACCACCTCGACGAGCAGCTTGTAACATATATTTACTGAGTTCGTGCAACCTTTTCCCCATAGAGGTTAGTACGCGCACCGCCCACAGTTGCGCATTGCTTTGTGCATATGCGTGGTAAGGGGGAAACGAGCTGGCACCCCGTTTCGCCCTTACATTTCAGCAAGACAAGCGAGAAAGGGTCGCATGCAATTTTCAATGCGGTCATTAGGAGGAAAACTTACAGCTAGTGCTGCATTAGTACTCTTACTTTGCCTGCTTCTATTCATGGTAACAACATGGGGAGTACTAACGTTCTTTGCTGAACGTGAAGCAAGAAATAATGCACAAGTTCATCTCGCCCTTGCAAAACAAACGTACAATACGAACAATACATCACTGTTTCATGCTCTACAAACGGTAACTACAGATTCAGGCATCGTCTCTTCCGTCACCTCAGGACACATGGCGCAGAATTATCTCAAGGAAGTTTCCTCTTCTGCACAGTATCATTTTTCGCTATCTGCTATAGATGTCGTCGCACTAAATCACACTCTACTTGCTCAGGTAGAAGACGACAAGAACAACAATCAGCTCCCTGTTAACGCTATCGCTCTTGTGGATCAGGCCGCGCAAGGAAACATTGCGACCTCACTGCAAACAGAGACATTTAGTCTTATACCAACACAAAAGAGTGCTTGGGTATTGCGTGTTGCACTTCCCATTTTTTCCGTAAAGCATGCGGCAGTAGGTATTTTATTAGTAACACAGCCAGTTGATGATACGCTTGTACAAACAGTAGCAGCGCAATCGCACGGCAATATTCTCCTTTGCCTATCTGGTCAAATACAAGGCAGCGCGGGAACAACATTGCATATTCCTACTCGGTTTTCTTCGTCTACTGACTCAAACAATGTATGTCAGATACAACAACAAAGCATAAGCGATGGAACACAACGCTATGTTACTGCAGAAAGTTGGCTAATACCTGAGCATCAAATAGCTTCTTCCTCGCAACTCCTTATGATTGATATGGAGCCCCCAATTTCGATCCTCCTGTATAGCCAACGCGTCTTGCTCCTCTTGCTTGGCGTGGGGATATGTACTATGGCAGTGGGAGTTTTTCTCTACACGTGTATCATACAAGTATTTTTTATACATCCACTCCGAAAGCTACAAGCACAAGTGCGAACACAGGTCGTCGAGAATGCAGGAGTCATCTTGCCTGCACAGGACGAGCTAGGGACGCTTTCACACTCTTTCAACCTGCTCTCTGAGTCTTTAGAAAGCGAGAGCCAGGCAATGATAGAGCAGATGGGCAATGTGCTTGTGATGAGTGATGCCTTGATCTCGACGGTCAACCTGGAACAACTGCTAGGAGAAATTGTAGCGCGTCTCGGACATATCATGCAGGCAAAACATGTCTCAATGCTTCTCTACGGACGTGAAATGCTCTCTCCATGGGCTGTTGCGCAATGGTCTGAGACAGGAATAACAGGAGCAGTTCCTCCTGTTCGCTTATCAACTCGTCTGTTTGAGCCATCTATATTACAGGAAAAGGGAGAGGTCATGGTCCACGCTGATCCTGATAGTGATGTCACTATGGCGGTCACAACGAAAATGGTTGCATTGCCCATCAGTAGCGGAAAAAGGAAAGCAGTACATACATCTGAGTCACCACAAACACCCTATGGAATACGACGACCACGTATTCCTCGTCCTGCACTGCGCGATCTGGATATGAATTTAGCGCGTACGGTTATCGCAAAACAAAAGATTGCATATGATGAAGACATTGTTATAGGTTCACGAGAACATGATGGTTGGGCACGCATGGCTCTTGATGCCGGTTATCACGCGGTAATCGCTGTACCACTTATGCTGCAAGAACAGGCAATTGGAGCATTCATGCTTTACTTCGATAAGCCATATCAGGTGAGCAAACGTGATACCTTCCTCCTGAGTACTGCCGCGATTCAAACATCAATGGCAATTCAGAACGCACTACTATTTGCTGAGGTAAAAGACAAAAATGAGGCCCTTGAACGTGCGAATGCCTTGAAATCTCAGTTTTTAGCAACCGTCACACACGAGCTACGTTCTCCTTTGCATAGCATCATTGGGTATGGGTCGATGGTGGTCGATGGTTTCGTCGAGGGCGATCTGACACCGCAACAAGAGGAAGATATTCGCTTCATTGTAAGACGGGCCGAGGACCTCTCACATCTCGTGGATGAGATGCTCGATCTCTCGAAGATTGAAGCGGATAAAATCGAAGTGACACCGGAACCAATAGAACTTGCCACCAGTATACAAGACATTATCAACCAACTGAAGTTGACAGCTGACGAAAAGAAACTCTATCTCACACTAGATGTAGAAGAGAACATGCCATTGGTTCGCGCAGACAGCTATCGTTTGCGGCAAGTTATCACAAATCTGGTCTCGAATGCCCTGAAATTTACTGAGCAGGGAGGCGTCATCGTTCGTTGTACACACCTACTACATTTGAACATGGTACGTATAGCTGTACAAGATACAGGTATTGGCATCTCGCCTGCTGCCCTTGGCTATATCTTTGAAGCATTCCGTCAAGCAGACGGAAGTACTACACGACGTTTTGGAGGTACTGGTCTGGGCCTCACAATTGCTAAGAAACTCGTTGAATTACAGGGAGGAGAAATGGCGGTAGAGAGCATTATGGGTCAAGGGTCAATCTTTTCGTTGACCCTGCCTATCGCATCTTCGCCCAGTACATAGAAGGTAGGGGCGCAAGTCACTGCGTCCTCTAACATTCAAGGCCGAATAAGGGTGCAAGTCATGCGCCCTACATCATTTTCCCGACGTAAAACGCGTAAAGAGCGTTATCTATCCATACAGAAGAAAGTACACAAGAGAATATATGAACACACCTGCCATCCTCATTGTTGAGAATGAGGCATCAAACCGCATTCTTATTGAACGTGTCCTGTCAACACGTGGATATCGTTGTATTTCTGCCACAAATGGTCAGGAAGCTCTTGACGTGCTTGACCGCGAACATGTAGACCTGATCCTGACCGACCTTTCAATGCCTGTGCTGGATGGCTATCGCACAACACAGTTAATACGCTCGCGTCCACATCTCGCCAATGTTCCTATCGTTGCCGTAACTGCTTATGCGCTAAGCGACGAAGGTGAAGCAGCAAAGCGCATCGGTTGTACTGAATATCTGACAAAGCCGTTCAAACCACGTCAACTTCTGGAGCTGGTAGACCGACTGTTACCCGCTCACTAGGCATGGACAACCATTAGATGTATTTAAACGCTGCTGACCTACTCGCTTGTACTCATCCGTCATAGTAGGTAGGTACATACGGCAAGACCGACCAATGGCCTGGTCGGTCTCTCTCTTTTGGGAAACACATAGTTAGGAGATTTTTGTAGATGAACATTTCAACCATAACACAAGCGGTACAAGACATATCAACTGATGTGTTGCTTGTATCAGCCGCGCGCAAAGCAGGCAAAGACGAACAAGGCATACAGCTATCAGCAAACGCTGACAAGATAGATAAGCTCTTGAACAGTCTCATAAGTGAGTCGTACACAAATGACGAGTTCAAGGGCGGACTCGGTGAGTTACTAACGATTCACCCGATGGGTCGTATTGCTACAAAACGCGTCATTGTGGTTGGTTTAGGAGCACAAGACAAAATCACGACGCAATCACTACGACGCGCAAGTGCTGTCGCCGCACGTCACGCACAAAGCACGGGAGCACATTCCATCACACTTGCTCTTGAATGGAATAATGACACATCAGACGACGTGCAGGCCGAGGTAGAAGGTGCATTGCTCGGACTCTATACGTTTAGAATGTACAAGCAATCTGAGCAGACAAGCAACGGAAAAAATGTTTCACAGATCAGTGTTTTGACTGAGAGTAGCACAGATACGACAAGTATCCAACGAGCAATTGAAGAGGGGCAAGCACTGGCAGAGGCGACGAATTTTGCCCGCAATCTGGTGAATGAACCACCTAACGTTCTCACCCCCACTGAACTTGCTCATCGCGCGGTCAGCATGGCGAAGCAGTTTGGCTTAGAGTATGAAGTCTTCGATAAGGCTAAGATTACGGAATTGGGTATGGGCGGTGTCCTTGGTGTCACGCAGGGTAGTGCTGAACCTCCACAATTTATTGTGCTACGCTATCGAGGTGGAGCGACAACGGAGAAAGGCATGGCACTTGTCGGCAAGGGCATTACCTTCGATACAGGCGGCATCTCAATTAAGCCTGCTGCAGGGATGGACGAGATGAAGGGTGACATGGGTGGTGCCGCCGCCGTACTTGGAGCAATGCAGGCTATTGCAGTGCTGAAACCTAGTATCAATGTAACTGCACTCGTCCCAACCTGTGAGAATATGCCGAGCGGGACAGCTTATCGTCCTGGCGACATTCTACGCATTTCAAATGGCAAAACGATTGAGATTGTCAATACAGATGCGGAGGGACGTTTGATCTTAGCGGATGCGCTTTCTTACGCTGTCAAGGAAGGTCTCTCACCCATTGTCGATCTCGCCACGCTTACAGGAGCGGTAGTAGTGGCGTTAGGCAATGTCACAACGGGCGTGTTCAGCAATGATGAGCAGTTGACCAATGACATTATCGCTGCTGGTCGTGTCGCGGGTGAAAAATTCTGGCCTCTACCAATGGACGAAGAATATGGTGAGGCAATCAAAAGCGACATCGCTGATATCAAACAAACAGGCGGACGTGCCGCATCGTCGATTACAGCTGCAAAAATTCTGGAGCAGTTTGTCGATGACACGAAATGGGCACACCTGGATATCGCGGGTACTAGCTACCTCGAAAGCAAAAAGCCTTATCAAGAAAAAGGTGCAACAGGTGTTGGTGTACGCACACTAGCAGAGCTTGCACGCAAGCTCTCAAAATAAAGGATTTCTACATAAAATCGGATGATACA
>CAZZVE010000147.1:0-12658 GCA_964657325.1 uncultured Ktedonobacterales bacterium | reverse complement strand
TTCGGTCATGACAAGGAGCAGTGGGAAGGGCTGAAAAAGCTGCCGGAGTATTACGAGTGAGAGTGAGCTTTCAAACTGGATCGCCACGCCCGTTTTCGGGCAGGGATTCTCGGCACCTCACCGATGCGGGTCTCACGGACGTTGCGTTCCTCGACCGTGAACCTGGCATTGTGGGGCTGTTGGCAGCGTAGCTCAGGATTGCCCTTGTGCTTCGTGCTCTCCCTCAGAGGCACTAGTGAGGAAGTCGATGAATCCGAACGGTGCGCGGTCGTCGAGGCAGAGATCAAGGGTCAGGTGCGAGTCCGCGGCAAACGACTCGCTGCGGGGGAACAGTGCCTCTTCGTAGGCAGCGAGTGCCGCTTCGATGTTGTCGGGGTGCGCGGCAATCGCCTTTCCAAGCTCGGCACCGTCGAACATCGCCAAATTCGCGCCGTCGCCAGTCGGTGCCATCAGGTGCGCGGCATCACCCAAGAGCGTCACTCCGGGTACGTGGTCCCATCGGTGTCCATTCGGGAGTTCGTAGATCATGCGCGGGATCGGTACGGTGTCGCTATCGGTGATCAGCGCAGTGAGTTCCGGTGCCCACCAGTCGAACTCGGCCGCGACTCGGGTGGTCGCGGCGGTGGCATCAGTGAAGTCGATGGCGGCGACCCACTCGGTGGGACGGTTCAGCTCGACGTACGTGTGAAGGATATCCCCCGCCTCGCGGTGCGCGACGATCCCCTTTCCCGGGGCAAGCGCGAACATCGCGCCGCCACCGACCACTTCAGCCGTCGCGGAGTGCCGCTCGTCTGCCTCGTACAGATACGTCTCGATGAACGTCGTGCCGACGTACTTGGGCTTCGCGTCCGACAGCAGTGGTCGGACCTTCGACCAGGCACCGTCGGCACCGACGAGGAGTTCGGTGGTTAGGGTTGCCCCGTCCGCAAAGGTCAGTTCGTGTCGGCCATCGCCGAGGACCGCAACGCCAATGAGCTTCTTCCCCCACTGGATCGTCTCCACAGGGAGGGATTCAATGAGAATCCGCCGCAGATCACCCCGAAGCACCTCGGGACGTCCACCCGTGCCGTCGTCGGGTTCTTCGAGCAGCACGGCACAGTGCTGGTCGAGTACGCGCGTAGCCTCACCGCCCTTGTGGATGATCGCACGGAATGTGTCGGTGAGGTCGGCCGCTTTGAGCGCGAGTTGTCCGTCCTCCTCATGGATGTCGAGCTGTCCGCCCTGTGTGCGGGTCTCCGCCGAGGGATCCGCCTCGTAGATCGTTGCGGGGATGCCGTGGACGTGGAGGACGCGTGCGAGGGTGAGACCACCAAGGCCAGCACCGATAATAGTAATAGGGTGTTTCAACATAATTTTTCCTTTTCTTATAGTTAACGATATATCGTTATTGTTATTTTAACGATGTATCGTTAACTTGTCAAGTCTGGGCTTGCCTCTTGTACATCTGGAATCGGTCTATGGCAAGGAACGTAAGTGCAGCAAGAGCAAGTAGTGTTCTTGTGTTGTGATAGTGAGACGGTCGGTAGGTTACAAAGCCTACAATTGTGTAGGCGTCGGGCATTCTTGACCTCGGTGATGTGCTGTTGATCAGCGTCTAAGCGCATAGCATACAGCGACGACAGTCGCTTCAAGCGTACTTTATCCACTAAAAGTTTGCAAAGAATCGGGGCAATGTTAACCAGTTTGGATTGCCCATATACGTAACCGATTTATGACGTGGTCTCTCCCCTTTCTCTTATTTTAATACTACACACTCGCAGAACAGTAGTCCGGCAACGCTCCTGGAAACTTGTCGGGGTGTACAAGTTGCGCTACACATTGCAAGCCTTGCACGAGGCGCGGACCTGGGCGCTGAATGATATCGACGTTGACGTGGTAGACCTTACGGTTTTTGACGGCGGCAATGTTACCCCAGTTGGGCCGCTTGTAGACAGCACTCGCGCTACCACCATAGGCAGGGTCTTCGGTGAGAATAATGTATTGTGGATTCGCTGTAATGATAGCCTCGTCCGTCACCTGCGGATAGCCACCATTGCTTGTGCTATTGTGAAAGATATTGACCGCACCAGCATCCTGGGCCAATTCATCGCCAAACGAACCGCCACCAAACACAAATGGCTTCCCCGGTGCGCTATCATCAACCTCTAGCAAAATAGGTGGAGTTGTTGTGCCCTTCACCGTTGCTTTAATCGAGTCCACCTGCTTTTGCAATTGTTGTACCAGAGCGTTTGCAGTAGCCTCCGTCGAGGTAAGGCGTCCGACGAGCGCGATGTCTTGCAACGATTGTGTCAGGTTAGTGAGTTGTAGATCGACAACGTTGAGACCGAGCTGCTTGAGTTTTGTATCGTATGTCTTCGTTTCGCCGCCATAGCTCAAGATAAGATCAGGTTTCAGCGCAACAATCTGCTCGACATTGAATACGCCATTCGCGTTTGAAACCTTTGGACGCGCAGTCAAGCTGGCGGGATAGTTGGTATAGTAGTCGATGCCAACGACGCGCGACTCAAGGTGGAGCGCGCCAAGAATTTCGCTCATACTCGGTACAAGCGATACGATACGCTGTGGTGCTGTTTTGGGAACGACAATCGGTGTCCCATACACATCAAGCGCGGGGGTAGGTGTTGGTGTCGTCTGTGTAGATGTACTACTGCCAGTCGTGGTGCTTTGCTGCCCACATGCGGCAAGCAGTAGCATAAACGAGAGTAAGAAAAACAAGACACTTTTAGAAGTGATGACACGAGTGTTCATCCAGCATTACCTCCTGTAGAAATGCTTTCATGCCCGTTGTCACCTTGCGTCGAATGAAGGTTGTTGACCGTAGAACAGCACGCACTGCTGCAAACATGCGTGATAGGAGTAGTAGCCTATGAATGTCTCGGTGCACGTTCCTCATGCCGCGAAGGATCGTGAGCAAAACTCACAGGGCAGGTCTCCTGGCTTCTGGCTCCAAACGCTCCGTATCTTGTCTTCCCATCCCTTACGTAGAGGACAGTGACATTCCATCTGATACGTTGCTCACCAGTCACAGTAGCGCGACTGCGCCGGATTTTCACCGGCTTCCCTATTATGCCTTAGCACCCTGCCAAGGCCACCCTGTGAGAAATACATGAATTAGTGTTGCCTGTGTAGTATATATGGCAATAGAAGATGTTGTCAATGTATTGTGAGAGTAATAGACAGGTCTTGTGACTTACAGGACCTGTCTATTACTCTCACAATACATGGAGCCAATGGCTACTTAGCCATTGAATTTAGCGATGGCAGAGATGCGTGGAGTTCCAATACCCGTTGCTAGATCATAGTTCGGGGTTACTGGGTAGAAGCCATTCTGGTTTATACTCTGATTCTTCCCTGTAATATCATGGAAGAATGTGCTATATGCCTTATCCGAACGGAACAACTTGTAAAGCGTCTGGTTTGCATTGCCGAAACGCTCTCCATTCAGGCCAACAGAGAGAGCAATAATACCAGCCCATAAAGGTGTGGCAAAGCTGGTGCCACCAAAGCTTACCCAACCAGGAACGGGGCGTGTACTGGCAAAGGTAGCACAATCACTATTTGTGCCTTTGACGCCTGTACAGTAGAAGGCATAGGGTGTGAATTCGTCTGCAACAGCAGAAACATCGGGTACTTCACGGCAGTACTGTCCAGATGTAGCCTGACTACAATATGGTGCCTTTTGGCTGTAAGAACTGATCACACCAGGGCCATACTGATAGCCGGGTTTGCCCCAGAAGTTACTTACACCACCACCACCTGCACCAAAGCTAGCACAATAGCCCAAGTGGGTTGTTGATGTGCCGCTACAGAGGTTTAATGGATTCCAGACGGTTTCAAAACCCTGAGGATACGATGGATGCAAGTTTTTCGCGGGGTCATAGCTGTTAAAGGAGGTACCACCTACACCTGTTACATATGGTTGTGAAGCAGGATCATCAACGGCAAGCTTCGTCGAACCCGAACCACGTAGGCAGTCATAAGCTCCTGTATCACCAGACGCGGCAAACATGCTCTGTCCCTGTGCTGCCATCTGCTTAAAAGCAAGCGACTCTGCATGAGCACCAGCAAAACCTTCGTCAAGCTCACATAGACCCCAGCTTGAACTGATGGAGTCAGCAAGGTTGTCATTGGCGATTCTAGCGTACTCATCTATAGCACCAAGTCCAAGGTTACTGTTTGGCGCATTGTAGACCAAGACTTTATTCACCTTTGGTGCAATTGCGATTTGTGTCTCGATGTCACCTTCGACTTCGCTATCACCTGAATAGTCTTTAGGTGGATTGCAGGTATCACCTTTAGGGCACTTAGGAGTGATAGGACCACCATCAACGTTGATATTGACAAGTGGAACATTTTCCGATGCACCGAAAAACGTGTGTTCGTAGACCGCAACATCAGCAGGGGTGTAGCCAGACAGTTCAAAAACTGCTAATGTCGCACCCTTTCCTTGACCGTTAGCACCTAGCTTATATACTTGATTAGCACCATAGATACCTGCTAGCTGTGAAGGTACAAGACCGCTACCACCTGGACCTGCGCCATATGCTAAAGGCTTTCTTCCGGCCTGACGAACCGCATTATCTGTTCTGATCGAAAATCGGTGATGTAGAGCAGTATTAGACAAACCAACAACACCAACAACAGAACTACTCATACTTGCTGGAACCTGTAGTACGGTGTCGTTTTGGTAAAAAGCTTGTCCATCGGCAGCAACATAATCGTTAATGTTCGTTTTGAATGCTGCCTCAATTTGACTTGTGGTTCCTGTTGCCTCTATAAGAAAAGGCGTTGAGGAAGTGGTAAGAGTAAGTCCTGCGCTGGTCAGGAAGTTTTGTGCTTGAGTAACTACACTGACAGAGGGGGCAAAGGTTGCGGCAAACTGTCCTGTTGCAAGCCACTGATGATAGCGTGAACTACTTGGATTATAGAGGTCCGCGAGCAAGCTATCAAGCTGCGTTGCGTTACTGGGTTGTAGTACTAGCCCAACAGTAAGCTGTGCACTCTGCGCATGATGGCTACTTAAAATGGCTCCGGCAGGAGCAGAAACATAACTATTACTCAATGAGACCGAAGGATTAGCTGCGACATGAGCATAGCTAGTGGAAGCAAATGTACTGAGACTTGCCGTAAGCAAACATAAAAGGGCTGCAAGGGAAACGAGAGCACGGCGAGACGTGATGAGTCGCTGCATGAAACATTCCTTTATTCAGCAAAATAACTATTTTTTGCATACGTTCATAACTTTTTCTATGGAAGCGAACGTCGCAAGAAACGCACTACAAAGACGAGAATACAGTGAATCTTCCTCTCTTTATATATTTAAACTAGAGAAAAGAGAGGTATGTTCAGGATGGCACCAAACATAACGCTACGTGTTTAGAAGAATTATGTACATAAAGTATAAGATATGGAAAGTTCTCTATGTAAGTAGCAATTTCGCAACCATTAAATAGTTTCTTAACCAAAATCACACCTTTTTCTTTACCAATTATGTTAATACTGTAGGGTTATCGACGGGTTTTAAAGCGTTGCTTCACTGTCAAATTGCTTTATATCTACTGCAAGTCCCGCAGTCATAAGATAGACGCGTTCCGCATCCTGTGCAATCCGTTGATTGACCCAACCAAGCATGTCACGGTATGCTCGGCTAAGTGGATGCATCGGCACAATGCCAAGCCCGACCTCATTAGAAACCACGAGCACAGTTTTTTCTATTGGAAGTGTTCTCACGGAAGCAAGAAATGCTTCAAGCACGGAAAGTATATGTTCAGTAGAGCTATTTACGGGATTTACTTCATCTTCTAAAAACTCTTGTTGTCCCATCCAGTTTGAGAGCCAGAGTGTCATGCAATCGAGAAGTACTACATCTGCTCGATTGCTGGCTTCTTGTAAGGCATGCACAAGGTCCAGTGGCTCCTCTATAGTCGTCCATGTAGTTGGACGCGAGGCGCGATGACGTGCGATACGGTCTTGCATGTCCGCGTCACCTGCCGTCGCCGTGGCAATAAACGCGACTCGCTTGCCACTATTTGCTGCCAAACGCTCAGCGAAGGTGCTTTTCCCACTACGTGCGCCTCCCAGGATAAGAATGAGGCGTGGAGATTGTGGTTGAGTCATAATATATTTCTTTCTTGATAATAGTTAATGCGTAACGTCGGTAGGGGCAGCAATTCATTGCGCCTAAAGATGGGTTGGGAGGGGTTCACGTCGGGACGCGAGAATCGTTGCCAACGTGTTGCCCCTCCACCACCCCCATCTTTGGGCGCAATGAATTGCTGCCCCTACCGCTACCTGATTGCTCCTTTATAGCACCGAACGCATGCACACCAGCACAAGCAGGACTCCAACTTCGCTACACTCCGCAATAGCTCCATAAGTATCACCAGTCAGTCCTCCAATCAGGCGTGTTGCCAATGCTCCGAGCAGGAAAGCAACACAGGTAGCCATGCACCACATGAGCACACCTCCTTCATGGCCCACGATGAGAGCAAGCAAGAACGCGGTTGTTCCAGCGATGATGAGTCTTGGTAACGTAACGGTTTGTCGAAATGTCGCGCCCAATCCACCAGCTCGTGCTGAGGGAAATATACGCAGTGCTAGCACCATTGCCCAGCGTGACACTGGTAGCACGACAAAAAGCGCGAGTGAGAGCATGTGCGACTCAATACTAGCGAACAAGGCAAATTTGAGGAGCAGGATACAGACACCACCGAGGACACCGAAACTTCCGACACGGCTATCACGCATGATTTCTAGCCGACGTTCACGTGTCCTGCCTCCAAACAGGCCATCGCATGTATCCATTAATCCATCCAGGTGTAATCCTCCCGTTAACAACACCAGCGCGACGACAAGTACTGCTGCGAGTACAAGATGTGGCAACAGGAAGCCGAAGATGAGTTGTATGAGATACAGTAGAGTCGCCAGCAAAAATCCAACAAACGGAAAATAGGCACTTCCTAGATGTAATTGGAGTGCTGAATCATCGGCACTATTCGCCTCAAAATGGTCTGGAGGTCCGGGCAGGGGCAACACGGAAAGAAAACGTGTCGCCCCCACGATCTCTGTGTACTGGTCAACAAGCCACGTGAACAATCTCTGTAGCATAATCTACAACAGTTCCAGTTCGCGTTTGAACTCCTGTAGATAACTACGCATAAACACGGTGCGCTGTCGAGCAAGGGAGCGTCCGGTCTCAGTCAGCATCGTCTCTTCCAATTTCAATAATTTTGAGTAGAAATGGTCTAGCATAAAGTGCTGATCGTCGAGCGTATGCTGCTGTCCAAATGGGTCTTTTGGATGGTATGAACGTGTCTCTGGTGTGCGTCGAACCGCGCCTGTGATAGCCCAGCGCAGAATACCAATCGCACCCAGTCCATCTAAACGGTCTGCGTCACGCACAATACATGCCTCTATAGTTCGTGGCTCAACTCCGCGACTGAAGCTGTGCGCGATAATCGCATGTAGGATAGCTTCTTGTTGCTCTTGTGGTACTTGATGCGCTTGCATCAGTGTCGTAGCAAGTGATACTGAGAGATCGGCGTGATGCATTGTCTCAGTGGAGGGTGCTGCACGTCCTAAATCATGAAGCAGTGCCGCCATACCTACAACGAAGCGGTCTCCCTGCTCCCGTTCAGCTATAGAGAGGGCGAGAGCATAGACGCGACCCACATGTTCCCAACCGTGCGCGAGATCATCTATCCCTGTAAAACGCTGTTCTACCTCTGTATATACAGCAGCCAGTACATATGACGGATTAAATACGCTATTTCTCTTTTCCATATAATAAACACAACACTTCTTTCTTGAGTATGTTTATACTAAGTAAGGATATTGTTCCTCATTATAACGTATTTGTCATGGCTGACAACAGAATAATTTTTTATTTCGCCTGCTTGCTATACTGACGATAAGAAATATTCTATACGTATTATTAACCCCACTGTTAGGAGTTATCATGATAAAAGCATCTTTACCACTTACCCAAAATACGATACGTGTATTTGAGCATAAACAATTACGTACAGATGTAATCAGCGTACTCCTTGTAGACGATCACGCACTTGTCCGCGAGGGTTTACGTCAGCTTTTCACATTGCAGGAAGATATACAGGTAATAGGGGAAGCTGCGGATGGCGTTGAGGCGTTGCATGCTATACGACATCTGCGTCCCGATGTAGTGCTGATGGACATTCACATGCCTATTGTCGATGGTATCGCTGTGACACGTCAGGTGACAAAGGATATGTCTAACGTCGCGGTCATTATGCTTACCATGCATCGCGATCAGCAACATATGATACAGGCAATGCAAAGCGGTGCACGTGGCTATCTACTCAAAAGTAGTCCAATCAGTGAGGTGGCACAAGCTATTAGAACTGTACATGCGGGTGGTACGCTTGTTGAGCCTGAGATGACTGGAGCTATTGTGAGTGAGCTACGCCGACTCTCCGAGAGTCCTTTAAAGAGGGGACAACGTGTACTCGATCTGCTCACAGAAAAAGAGCTTGAGATTGTGCGCTATGTTGCTACAGGTATGAGCAACAAAGAGATTGCAGACAAACTCTCCTACTCTGAAAAAACGGTCAAGAACTACCTCTCGACCATCTTCCAAAAGCTAAACATCCGCGATCGTACACAGGCCGCGATTCTAGCATTGCGTCAAGGTCTACTTCCAGAAGAACAGTAGAACTCCACAAACGCCCACAAGGGGCAAGACCGTTCAAATACGTGCAAATGTGTTGGACATGGGGTTCATGGACGCCCACAAGGGGCAAGACTGTTTAAATACGTGCAAGTGGAGTGAATGTGGGCGCCCGTGGTGTAGTTATACGACGTTCTTCGTATTTGAACGGTCTTGCCCCTTGTGGGCGTCCGTGGTGCATAGGTGCAGTGTTCTTTTTAGTCAATATTTCCTCTGAAGGAGGTAGACCCTTAAAAAATCTCCTGTTGACAATAGGATAACAAGGTAGGTATACTAAGAAAGTTGGCTAGCCAAACAAAAAAAGAACACCACAACCTAGGAGATGTGAACAATGGAAACATGGCCTGAGTTACCCTATGAAGCGTGGAAGGATACCCGCGATACACTACACTTGTGGACGCAAATTGTGGGAAAGGTAAAATTAGAGATTTGTCCTTTTCTCAATCAATGGTGGGAGATTTCCTCTCACCTCACCGTGCGTGGTTTGAACACTGGTCCTATACCCTGGCGAGGAGAGAGTTTTGAGATTGACCTCGACTTTATCGACCATCGTCTTTCTATCCGTGTGAGTGATGGACGCGTCGAGGAGATTCCACTTGAGCCACGCACCGTCGCCGATTTCTATCATCTGTTCATGCATGCGCTCACATCCCTCGGTATTGAAGTAGCAATTTCGACCATGCCAGTAGAAATGCAAAATGGTATTCCATTCGATCAAGACACCACTCACGCCTCCTATGATAAGGACTTTGTCCAGCGTTGGTGGCGTGTCATGCTGGCAGCAGAACGAGTCATGGAGCAATTCAGAACGCCGTTTCATGGCAAGAGTAGCCCTGTACAATTCTTTTGGGGTGGATTTGATTTAGATGCCACACGTTTTAACGGCAAGCCAGCAACTCCACCATCATATGGGGGACGCATCATGAAGTTCGGCGAGAACGAGGAAAACTTCGCCATTGGTTTCTGGCCCGGTATCGATCAGTTTCCTCATGCAGCCTTTTACGCCTATATGTCGCCCGCTCCTAACAAGATCGAAGAAGCTCATATTCAGCCAGACGCAGCTCATTTCGATACGACACTAAGCGAGTTCATTCTCCTATATGACGATGTTCGACATGCATCATCCCCCGATGAAACACTCGGCTTATTTTTTCAGAGTACGTATGAGGTATGCGCACTCCTGGCAGGGTGGGATCGTGCAACGCTAGAAGGAAATGTCCCAAACCTGACAAGAGTGCGGTAACAAGAAAGGATTTTTTATGTCCGATACAGTACAACCAATCGTCGAGCATGCTGGCGAGGGCCATGTACTCCAGTTTAGCCCAAGTGAGAAGCTTATTTGGAAAGCCACAGCAGCTACAACGGGTGGTATCATGGATCAGTTTGAGTTAATAGCTGAGCCAGGCCATTTTGGTGCACCGGAACATGTTCATCATGCGGTTGACGAATTCTTCTATGTGCTGGAAGGCGCGTTCCGTTTCAAGGTAGGAGACGAGCAAGTAATAGCCGAGGCTGGTTCCTTCCTCTTCGTCCCACGCGAGACACATCATACATGGCGTAACGCGGCCACGGTAACATCGCGTATGATACTTACCTATATTCCAGGTGGCATGGAACCGTTTTTCGAGGAAGTATCGCCATACATGTTTGTTACTCCACCCGATCAGGCTGGTATCGAAAAGATAAATCAGAAGTACAATACAGATGTTGTAGGGCCGCCACTACCAGCATAGTATGCTTCTATCTTATCCTTCTCATGCATGAAGCGTTGTCGCAAGCCAGACGAATGACGTATACTAGTGCATTATTGGTAATAAAGAGAAGGACATAGATAATGGCTGCCATTCAAGAGACGACAGGCTTTCACCTGGCACTGGTCTGTCGCTCTCGTCGTAACCTGATTGCTACGGCAGTTGAGCCGTTTGGACTATATGTGGGGCAGGACCTCATTATGGTACAACTGTGGAATGAAGAAGGACTAACTCAATCACATCTCGCCGAGCGCGTAGGTATAGAGGTCTCCACAATGACGAAGGCTCTACAACGCTTGGAACGCTACGGCTTCGTTGAGCGTCGTCAAGATACTCAGGACACACGCGTATGGCGCGTATTTTTGACTGAACAAGGACGAGCCTTACGCCCTACCGTAACAGAAAAATGGAATCAGGCGGAGCAACGCACATTCGCGGACTTTACTGCCGATGAACATGCGCTCTTAGTCAACTTTCTTCAACGCATTGAGAAGAACCTCGCCTGATTCTTCTCATGATTAGCATTTTTCACGTCTCTCGAAGCTCAACGGCTAAAGATAGAGGCGGGCTTACCGCCACTTTCAACATCGACAACTGTCAAGTAAGGAAAAGACACACGTGGACATACAAAAAGACGAACAGAAACCATTGGAATTATCGTCACAACTGGTTTCCATCATCACCACCGAACACTACAATCTACAGACGGGCCGCTCGATGACCATCTCAGAGACGACTGGTCGGGCAAGCTTATTTCTATCAACGGTATCGAGCACACTTGTTGCGTTGGCCTTTGTGGGACAAATCGCTCACTTAGGTGTAGCATTTTTCGTGTTCAGCCTCGTGCTGTTTCCCTCGCTCTTATTTCTCGGTCTGGTCACATTTGAGCGTGTCCTGCAATCTAGCATCGAAGACACCATCTACGCGCGTGGCATTAATCGGCTCCGCCACCTCTACCTGGAATACGCACCACAGATGGAGCCATATTTCATTCTTTCGCGCTACGATGATAGTGCTGGTATCATGACGAACATGGGTGTGAGAGGTAGTTGGTGGCAGACCTTCCTTTCGATGCCGGGGATGATTGAAGTGATCAATAGTATCCTTACAGGTGCCTTCGTTGGTCTGTTGCTCTATGCTATCTTTCTCGGTGCATCCGAGTCATTCGCAAAAACACCTCTAGCACTGGTGCTGTGTGCATTAGGTGGGATTGCAGGCTTTCTGCTAAGCATCGTGTTACACCAAAGGTATCAACTGATTCAATGGCAACGTGCCGACAAGCATCTCGCGGTGCGTTTTCCAAGTCCTGCCACTCCAGAGAAAGCATAGGAGTTATGTTATATGGATGAGAAAGAAACAGGACGAGTGGAAGCATTTAGCGACGGTGTTTTTGCCGTCGCTATTACGCTGCTTGTGTTGAATATTCAACCACCACCCATTAATGATGTGGATTTTTTTAAAGACGGTAAGCTTCGTGATTACGTTTTACAGCAATGGCCTATACTTCTTGCCTTTGTCACCAGCTTTGCCACAATAGGAGTAATGTGGACAAATCACCATAAGGTGTTTAGTCGTGTCAAATACATAGACAATAATCTACTCTTACTCAATCTACTGCTCTTGATTGTGATTGTCTTTATTCCCTACCCTACAGCATTATTGGCAGAACAGTACAAAATTATCCTGAAGGGCACGACGCAGCAATTTTTTTCACCGGTACAAACTTGGCCCTGGCAATTTGCTTTAATTTACTCTGGTTTTATGCCGCGCATCATAGCCGACTTTTACGAGAAGATGCAGACCCAGACGATACCAAGTCGATTAGCCGTCAGTATATCTTAGGCCCTATTGTGAACCTTCTAGTCTTCGTTCTAGCCTGGGTTAATGTACCTACGAGTATTCTGCTCAATCTGTTTCTTGCGTTATTCTTTGCCATCGCGGGCCGCTCCCCACAGCAAAGCAAAGCAAAGAAATCGCTGAAGGCCGAGGATGTAATTTGACGTTGTAATAACATTGGTATAGTGGGTGGCATGACAGGGGATAGCCCATTGACTCTACATACATGCAGTCGTCGTCGCTATCGCACGCATCAAGAAAGCTGCATCCGTCGTCAGATGCTTGACCACGTGGAGTGCCATGTGCTTGATGCGTCTCTCATTTTCTCATGTTCAAGTCCTTAAGTTAACGCCTATTGCTTCGTCAA
>CAZZVE010000146.1:1321-12779 GCA_964657325.1 uncultured Ktedonobacterales bacterium | reverse complement strand
GCAGGTGAGCCACATGTCGCTCCTGTTGGCTTTAGCTATAACGCTGAACTAGATACGATTGACATCGGCGGACACAATATAAGTAAAAGTAAAAAGTTCCGCGATGCCGCCAAACGCGGGCACGTAGCCTTCGTAGTTGACGACGTGTTGCCACCTTGGCAACCACGCGGCGTCGAGATACGTGGACGTGCCGAGACGCATAGTACAGGTGGTCAGACCGTGAACGCGGACTTCGATGCCGAAATTATACGCATCTTCCCAAGCCGCATTGTCGGTTGGGGACTCGACACGGATGCGTTCCACCCAAACAGTCGTTCTGTGAAATAAGCCATAGGCGTACAAGGACAAATGCGCTGCGTTTATCCTTGTACGCCTATAGCTTACTTCTTCGCTGCCTATCAATCTCATAGAGAATAATTGACGTTGCACATGCGACGTTGAGCGACGAAGCGGAGCCATACATAGGAATTTTCACCATTGCGTTGCAGAGTGCTTTATAGCTTGCACTCATGCCCCATGTTTCATTTCCCACGACTAAAAGTGTTGGCGAAATAAAGTCATGCTGGGCGATATCTACCTCTGCACCCTCATCACTGCCTACAAGTTGCATATGCGGAAACTGCTGCTGTAGTGTTGTGAGCCACGGTTGTAGCTCTTTTTGTGAGGGCAAGCGCACAGTAGGTAACGCGAAAAACGAGCCAGTGGTAGCACTGATGGTTTCGGGATCATATAGGTCCACCGCGTGACCCGTGATAATCAGACCATCAACATGCAAGGCATCGCACGAGCGAATGAGCGTTCCCAAGTTGCCGGGGCTGGCAGGCCGATCAAAAATAACCACCAGCAGTTTTTCAGAGACAGGAATACGTTCTACATGATCTTCGGGCATAGTGACAATGGCTAATAGCTCGGACGCCTCTGACTTGTTGCTCAACTTTTCGAGCAGAGGTAGACGGAGTTCATAGTGCTCACTCGCCTGTGAACGAGCAAGAATGCTCTCGGCCCAGTCGGAGAGCTTTTTTTCACGCGAATAGGCAAATGCACGTATCTGCCAATTATGCTGTAACGCTTGATTGATGGGACGTACACCCTCTATGAAAAATTCTTTGTTTTTTTGACGCTTCTCACGGTTACGCCGTAACGTCTCGACATATTGAAAATCGTTGTTTTCTGTGTAAATTTTGACAATGCGTGGTGCCATGTCTTTTCTTTCCTCCGCATCGCGTTAGAACCAG
The DNA here is from genome assembly GCA_964657325.1 of uncultured Ktedonobacterales bacterium. GTDB lineage: Bacteria > Chloroflexota > Ktedonobacteria > Ktedonobacterales > Ktedonobacteraceae > JBBQVS01. The sequence continues at coordinate 11,544 of CAZZVE010000146.1, read as the reverse complement.
GGCACCCGCAAGGGGATGCCCCTCCCATAAGACGTAGACGCTTGCACGCTTTCGTGTATGGGAGGGGCATCCCCTTGCGGGTGCCCTGCATTAACTATTATGCTCGCACTCGCTTGTGTTGTGCTTGTGTATAGGCCATGAACGGACCGCTATGGTTCTCAGGCATGTGACCACGCATATGCGTACCACTCTCCTCGAACTCTTCATACTCAATGGAACCGAACTGGTGGAACTGCGCCACTAAGTCGCCTCTGTTATACGGAATGACAACATCAAGCGGTGTAAACTGTTGCTGTAATGTCTCGCTGATACATTTTAACAATGCATCAATACCTGTACCATCCTTTGCTGAAACCGCAACGGTTGGTAGCCCCGCTGCCATACCCTGTAGTTGCAGAGGAAGATCTGATGGAAGCAGGTCAAGTTTGTTTAAAACAACAATCATTGGACGCCCTGCCGCCTCGATCTCTTCCAGAACCTCTTCAACTGCCGCCATCTGCCGATGCACCGATGGATGCGAGGCATCGACAACGTGTATCAGCAAGTCGGCTTCCTTGACCTCTTCTAGCGTGGCACGGAAGGCCGCGACCAATGTTGTAGGTAGGCGTTGTACAAAACCTACGGTGTCGGTGAGCAAAAATTCTTGTCCACCGGCGAGACGTACACGCCTCGTAGTTGGATCAAGTGTTGCGAATAATTTGTCTTCCGCGAGTGAGTCTACACTTGAAACAGAGAGACGGTTGAGAAGGGTCGATTTGCCAGCGTTAGTATAACCTACGAGTGCGACAACGGGTGCCCCAACTCGTTTCCGACGCTCACGATGGCGTTGACGCTGACTACGTACCTGCTCCAAGTCTTCCAAGAGGTCTTCCTTTTGGCGATTGAGCATGCGACGGTCAACCTCAATTTGTTTTTCACCTTCACCACGTTGTTGCGTACCACCACGCTGTCGTGATAAGTGCGACCACTGACGCGCGAGACGTGGCAGGTCATACTCAACTTGAGCTAGTTCAACCTGTAAACGACCCTCGCGGGTGCGGGCACGTTGCCCAAAGATGATCAGAATCAGAGCTGTGCGGTCAAGCACCTGTATATCTAATTCCTTTTCGAGATTACGGTGTTGGCGTGGTGTCAACTCAAGGTCAAAGATTACCGCGTCACAGTTGTGAAAGCGCACGAGTTCAGCGACCTCTTGCACTTTGCCAGAACCAAGTACCGTGCCAGGATGAGGATGAACCATTTTCTGAATGATGCGATCAACGCAGTTCACGCCTGCCGTTGTCGCCAATTGTGTCAACTCGTCAAGCGACTCTTCCGAGGGCCATGTGTTAGCGGGCATGTCGATACCCACGAGAAGAGCGCGTGCGGGTGCTTCGGCAAGAAGGCCACTCATCGGCCTCTGTTCTGCTACGTTGGGAATATAATGTTCTACCAAGAGACGCTCCTTACATGATTTCCATGTGAATATTAATATTTATGTATGTTACTACTTACGAGCAACACACAAAGAAATACTGGCAATTCAACCGTATGTATAGCGGATGAATACCCTTACAGAGAATGGTGAAATACACTTCTAGGAAATGGGATAATGTTGCAAGAAACGTCACGATTAATTGAAGTGGATAGGGAAGCAACAGCTTTCTTTCACCAAGTACTGTAAGAAAGTATACGTTACCTAGCACAAACCATACTATGTTATGGTAAAAAACAGATGGATAGTGTCGTAACGGCTACTAAGAGAAGTACAGGTTAATTAAAAACTATCACTCGCGGAATCTCCTATGGATGTTATTGAGGAATGTATGTGATAATTATACACGAAATTTGAGCAAATGTCAATGGGAAATGCAACAAGAAAGATGCCTGTAGCGATTGCTACAGGCATCTTTCTTGTTGCATTTCAGTGCTAGAGTAGAACTACCAGCGTGAACGACGCTCGCCGCGGTCGCTTGAACGACCACCACCGTAGCTGCTACCGGATGACTGGGACTGTGCCTGATAACAATCGCGGCAGTATACGGGCTTGTCGCCGCGAGGCTGGAAGGGTACCTGAGCCTCGTTGCCACAGCTTGCGCATGTCGCGGTGTACATCTGACGTGCTTCGCGTGAGCCACCACTGCGGCCTCCGCCGTAGCTTCCGCCACCACCCTGTCGGTCGCCCATCTGTGCCTTACGTGCCGCGCGGCATGAAGGACAGCGGCTTGGAGCATTTGTTAGCCCACGGCTGGCATAAAACTCCTGCTCGCCGACGGTGAATGCAAATTCCTGGTTACAATCGCGACAATACAATGTCTGGTCAGTTGCCATGTTTTTCTTTCTCGATTCCTGGGCATACGCCCTCAACAAAACTTACTTCCGTGTGTATCGCGCGGCTTGCAATAGACAGACTACTCACAGCGTTACTCTACAACGTTCCCTTATTATAACATGCTTTTATGAAAATGTATTCCTTTTTAGAGCCAATTTTCCAATAACGAAGAAAATTGGTGCGAATTCATTTCAACGTGAGGCAAGCCAGTCCTGTTGAAACGTCTTTTGTAATACCGCCGTTATGCTTTTATCCGTTAACAAAATACCCAGTTCACGATTGCCGTCGAGTGAGGGAGCGGAAATGTTTTCAGAGCCAACAAAAGCTTGTGTATCATCAGCAACAATCATCTTGGCGTGGATATACAACTGTGGGTCCTCTTTCACTTGCACACCACCTCTCTTAAGAATGGCTATACCACTACTGTTGTTATCGCTTTCGCCAGCATAAGGCGTAGGTAGCACAACCTGAACGCGAACACCACGTTGTACTGCGCTGACGAGTGCATGCTGAATGCTATCATCAAGCATCTCCTCCTCTTCCAAAATCAATGTTTTTTTCGCACTTCCGATCAAGGCGGTTAAAGCAGCACGAGAGTTGATTGGACTGATAACAAGGCTGGAATTGTTGATATGAGGAGGAGTACGATTCCAGTCAGCATTGAAAATATCTGTCACACTCTGTACATCCTGGGCCAGTGTATCGACAACGCCGTATTCACGATTAGCTCCATTGAGTGCAGAATACGTGAAGTTACATGACATGATGAAGGCTGTATTGCCGTCAATCACCATACCTTTTTCATGTGTCAGCGTAAAGCTAGGGCTTGTAGATTTGACGGTAATCCCTGCTAGCTTTAGTTCGTCTAGTACATCTTGTGATGAACCACCACCGTAAGGTGTAGGTTCCAACATGATGCGTACATCCACTTTATGATGGGCCGCGTTTTCCAATGCCTGAATAGTGCTTGTATCCGTCAACAGATACATCTCTAGCCAGATCGAATGATGAGCAGTATTGATAGCATCCAGGATAATACTCTCTCCCGCATCCGGTTCGATAAACAGTTTGAGCATTTGTTGCGCTTTCGGTAAGGGATGTGTACTCACTATAGAAGTCGAACTAGCAACAGATGCTGTACTGCTACAGGCTGTAAAAAAAAGGGTAAGCAGTAGAAGTGTGAGGTATAGAAGCGTTTTTGAGGCATAAGTTCCTTGTAACATGGTGGCTCCTGGTATTGATTTTAGTTCTTTACTGAGCAATAGAACGCTACTTCTATTTGAATTTAGTGGAACACTACTTCCCGTTTATGAGTGCTGTCCTAGTATTCCCTTTTTTAGTAGTACCATCTCCCTGCTTCCTCTTTATATACTTGATATATAAAACAATACAAAATGACCTTTACTACCATCATAAGCTTGTTTTTAATAGATATGTAGTTATAAATACTGTTCTACAATTTATTTAGAGTATTCTGAAATATTTTTTCTTGTGTTACACTCATGAGTTTTTTATAGATAGTAACTTTTGCTGATAATAGATGTATTTCTATGTATACATTTTCTAAATTTTGACGTATAATAAGTATGGCACTATTGATGTGTTTGAGTTCATTTATTGAGTGGTATTTCCAAAAGGATTGCTTCTCATATGTCTACTACAATAACTGCTATCCTATTAGGAGTGAACATTCATTCTTTTCTTACTTAACAAAGAGAAATAAAAGAATACTCTACACTCATTAGTGATTTTTTCTACTTATTGTTTAGTAAAGTTTTGTCTCGTGTGAATATCGTTCACACACTTATTCATGTTTAGGGGGAATACATGACAAAAGAGTTAAACCTCTCTGAAGAGAGCAAGGACCAGCAGTCTACGAAGACTACATCACGCAGAACGCTTCTCCGCAATTCCTTGGTTGGTGCAACGTCAGTTGTCTCCGCCAGCCTCTTAGTATCACAGACGGCAAACGCTGCCACAAAAACTGCGTCGAATCTTTCAGCGTACAATGCATTTCACGAGATCAGGAAAGACGAAGATACACACGTATCTTTCTTGAAGGGAGCACTTGGCAAGGCTGCTCGTCCAAAACCAACATTCAAGGGTTTGGAGCAGTATGACTGCAACAAATTCGTCCACCTTTCTCAAGTCTTCGAGAATGTGGGTGTTGGAGCATATCTCCTAGCAGCACCTTACATTAGTAGCAAGGCCAACCTCGCCGCCGCGGGCTCAATCCTCACGATTGAGGCACGTCACGCGGGCTACCTCAACGCTCTTGTTGGTCTGCCACTCAGCACCAATGGTGCGTTCGATAAGCCCATTCCACAGGCACAAATTGTTAAAGACGTGTTACCATTCATTGCTAGCCTCAACGGCGGCTCTGATCCATCGAAGCCCTTGAAGAACGATGTTGATATCCTGAACTTTGCCCTCTTGCTGGAATACCTTGAGGCCACGTTCTACGACATCAACGTTCCAAAGTTCTACTAAGAGCTATAACAGTTACAATACATAATGCCTGCCTCGATATTGGAAAATATCGAGGCAGGCATTATGTATTGTAACTGTTATAGCATTATCATTTTCTCATGAGAGGAACTTGAACGAGTCAAGCATTGGCGGTACGTATTTCTGCGTCACGTCGTTGTAATAGATGTCTGGCGTCTGAAAAATGAAACTGTAGAAGAACGAACCATGCCGAATAGTGATACTCGAAACATGCATAAGTTCACTGTTAGGGTCAGAAAACGTGGCGTCCTGTTCGTCCCATTGTTCGCCCGCAATGGTGCGATGAGGAGTTGTAGACTGTACAGCCTGCAGGTTAGTATTACCCGAACTCCCATTGCCACCGTAAATTGTACCAATAAGTCCTTGATTTAGAGCACTCGTAGTAGTTACACCACTAGCCGTGACGGAAAACTTTCCAACATATACAGCAATACCAAGTGCTTGTTGTGGATGAAAAACTGCAACCACCGTTCCACTTTGTGATGTTGATGTAGACGGCTCTTCTATCCAATCGCTCGGATACTTCACGAGAACACCAATTGACTTCTGATGATCGCTGCTCATAGTGGAAAAAGAGGTAGGCGTAGGCAAGGAACCAGTACTGGTACTTGGAGTAGATGCACCTGCGCCACCAGCCGTTGGCTGTACTGTAGCTTTCGCAATTGTTACGGGATGCGATGCACTTGGCGTGTTCGCTGCTACTTGCCCATTGAAGTACAGGACACCATATGTCAATCCAACACCTACAAGCAATGTCAATACTATCACGCTAAGCGCGATAAATGCACTACGTACCGACCGTGACTTCCGCTCGGCAATCTTGCCTGCGGCTGGGTCAAAGGCACTTCCAGTTGTAGGTAGGGTTCTCTGTAACACTGTGGTGGGCCAAGGTGGAGCACCGGCAGGCAAGTAAGGTGACGTGTATGATGACGCTGCATGAGGCGTTGTAGACATCGAAGGAACCACTGGCTGATCAGGTGGCGTTGAAGGTTGAAAGTTGGTAGTCATTCGTCACTCCCCTTAGCTGGCTCTCTATTAAAAGATGTTCTTCAGTGGTTTTCAGTATACCTATTATACAAAAAAATACCTTTCTTGAACTATAGAGAAGAAGGCACGAAATGTCAACCTTTTTGGGGGCGAATAACTAACGAACAGAGAAAATGTTTGCACAAATTTTAACACAAAGACCTTGTTCACCCTTATAACATATTGCGAGGAATATCTTATAGATTGTACGTGTTGCTCTTAACAGGACACTTTGTATCCTCTACCCTAAAACAGAAAAGAGATATTTCACAACTATGTCAACGCAAACCATTTCCGCCATACAGGTTCACGCATATGGTGATGCAGACCAACTCAAACTGGAACAGATTGCACGACCAAAGCCACAAGCGGGCGAAGTGCTGGTACGTATACATGCAGCAGGCGTCAATCCGGTTGACTGGAAAATACGTTCCGGCGCACTGAAGGATTTTATGCAACAGAAGTTTCCTTATGTGCCTGGGGCTGATCTCGCAGGAGTCGTAGAAGAGATCGGTTCCGGTGTGACAGAATTTCAGGTGGGTCAGGAAGTTTTTGGTCGAAGTTCGCAGGGTTCCTATACACAGTACGGTTTAGCTACTGCGACTAGCTTGACACTGAAGCCAAAATCGCTAAGTTTTGATGAGGCAGCAACTATTCCTGTAGGCGCGACAACCGCATGGCAGGGTCTTTTTGATCATGGAAACTTGCAAGCGGGTCAACGCGTACTGGTACTTGGTGGCGCAGGTGGCGTCGGTCTCTTCGCGGTTCAGTTTGCGCGTTGGAAAGGGGCACACGTAATCAGCACAGCCTCGACACGTAACGTAGATTTTGTTCGTTCATTAGGTGCAGAGACTGTCGTTGACTACACAAAAACGAGCATTGCAGACGAAGTACATGATGTAGACCTAGTGCTCGACACCGTTGGTGGTGCTGCACTCAATAGTGTATGGCCCACGCTTAAACGCGGTGGCACACTGATCTCAATCGCAGGGCAGCCCGATGAAGCGAAGGCTAAACAGTTAGATGTACACGCTGGTCGCTTTTCTGCTCAAGTCTCTAGTGAGCTTTTAAGCAAGTTTGCACAGCTTATTGAGGAAGGCCATGTGAAGACTATTGTTGGCACAACGTTTCCATTGAGTGAGGCCACACAAGCTCAGGAGCTTAGTCAAAGTGGTCATGGCCGTGGACGCATCGTCTTACAGGTCTCATAATGGAACAGGGAGACCGCAAGGGTCACCCTCAATACCATTTAAATAAGTACAGTGATGTTGAGTTTGAGTATTCACGGACGCCCACAAGGGGCTACCCTACTACACAACGCTCTTACTTACGTGCTCCGCACGTTTGTATAGTAGGGTAGCCCTTTGTGAGCGTCCGTTGTGCATAGGTGAAGCGTTCTTTTTATTTGAACGGTATTAGATTCTCCCTGCATCTTCACTTGCACAAAAAGTATCAGGTCGGATTGTAGGGCGAATACTGCATAAACTGCCCACGAACTGTGCTTCCAGCATTGCTTTCTATAATGTCGGCTATTTCAAATAGCACCAAGCGTTGTGCTCCTGGCAACGATGCGATAAGTTTCTCATCCCAAATAATGCTTGCTTTGCCAGTAAGTTGCAATGTTTGACCTTGCTCAAAATCAATAAAAAGTAGACCCGCACGGGGATCAACAGCAAGATTGCCAAGCGTTTGAAACATCATGTTTCCTTTATAGTCAGGAAACAATAACAGGTTCTCTCCAACAATATGTACGAAGCCTGGATACCCACCACGATGCGATGCATCCGCACCACTTTCAGGATTGATACTTGCTATGAAAAAGGTATCAGATTTTCTAATCCATTGCTGTTGATGTGCGAAAAGCTTTCCAGCTTGAAAGGCGGGAGAAGCAGGCTCACTTGCGACGAGACGAGGAATAAGCTCCCGACGTTGAATATACTTTGGGCAGTTAAAATAGACTTGCTCAGTACGCACAACTAACCGTTCCGCTCGCTCTACAACACGTCCGTTGATGCGAACACGCTTCACATTAGCAGGATCAAGCGAAACCATTCCAATGAGTGCACCCGAAAACAGGTTCTCGTTAAGTGGGTCGCCTGGGCGTGGTACTGCATTAATTTCTAGTGTGGTTTCATCGACAATATGAATAAAGCCCGGTTCGCCTACTAATAAAGATGCCCATACACGTGCCTGAGCATCAACCGTAGAAACGACAAGCATATTTTGTGAGATCAGAAAGTTCTGTGCAGGAGTAGAAATATCTGGAGTAAGAATATTGCCAATGCGAGAAGCTTCTGTCTGCACACCGACATATGCTTGTACCGCAACCTCTCCAGCATGATATACCATACTATTCTCTCTTACATTTGTATTCACGCAATGAATATTTCTAATGAGTATAGATGCAAGCAGAAAGAGATGTCAAGTTGCGTCTTGACATCTCTTTCTGCTTGCATCTATACTCATTTTATGATTAGTCATCACATGATAAAAATATCTCCTAAGTTATATAATGCCTTGCTAACATACTGAAAATACCCTTGACTTAGCCTATTTTTATGATTATACTCAATTTATGATTAATCATTCACTGAATACTATTTCTATCTGGAAGTACCAACGCTTCATTGACAGGACAGAAATACGTATGGGTCCAGTATAGTGGGCATTCATGAATGACGCTCATTTAGTGTTCGTTCCTGTGGCGTTGTGTTTTTGATAAACACCTGTATCGACTTAGTATCCCTCTATTCACCGTTGAATAGGGGCAAAGTGCGTCCGCAAGTAAGGCAATAAGCTCTGATGCTTCATTGCATTGGTCACAAAGAGAGGAACATACATGGCTATCTCCGATGTCGCTGTTCAAGTATCCCCCGAAGTAAACCAGTTCATTTCAGGCTCACGTAAATTGCTCATTGATGGGCAATGGGTTGACGCCGCATCTGGCAAAACGTTCCCTGTCTACAATCCCGCGACAGGCGAGGTTTTGGCGAACGTAGCCGAAGGTGATAAAGAAGACATTGATCGTGCGGTACAAGCAGCAAGGCGCGCCTTCGAGACAGGTCCCTGGCGCAAAATGTCACCGTCCGAACGTGGGCAACTTATTTATCGCCTCGCAGATTTAGTTGAGAAGCATGCGGATGAGTTCGCGCAACTTGAGTCGCTTGACAATGGTAAACCACTCACCCTCGCGCGTGCGGCTGATGTTCCCTTGACCATTGACCATTTCCGCTATATGTCGGGCTGGGCAACAAAAATCGAGGGTAACACTATTCCAATACCCGGACAATACTTCTCCTACACACTGCGTGAGCCAATAGGTGTTGTTGGTCAGATTATCCCCTGGAACTTCCCATTGCTGATGGCTGCCTGGAAACTGGGCGCGGCACTTGCAGTTGGCTGTACCGTCATTCTAAAACCGGCGGAACAAACACCACTTTCAGCACTACGACTGGGTGAGCTGATTCAGGAAGCAGGTTTCCCAGCTGGTGTGGTCAATATTGTCCCAGGCTATGGTGAGACGGCTGGAGCAGCACTTGCAGCCCATGATGACGTTGACAAGGTTGCCTTTACTGGCTCAACAGAGGTGGGCAAGCTGATTGTTAAAGCGGCGGCGGGCAACCTCAAGAAGGTCACACTCGAACTCGGTGGCAAGTCACCTAACATCATCTTGAATGATACAGATGTACAAACCGCCATTGCGGGTGCCTCAAACGCGATTTTCTTCAATCAGGGCGAGGTCTGTAGCGCGGGTTCACGTCTTTACGTGCAGAAGAGCATCTTCGATCAAGTGATCGAGGGCGTAGCAGAGCAGGCAAAGAACATTAAGGTTGGTCCTGGCTTCGATCCTTCGACACAAATGGGACCCCTTGTTTCTGATGAGCAATTGGCACGTGTCACTGGCTATCTCCAGTCAGGGGTGACCGAGGGAGCGAGAACCGTTACTGGTGGACATCGTTCTGGTGAACGTGGCTACTTTGTTGAGCCAACGGTGCTTGTAAACGCGAATGAGCAGATGAAGATCGTCCAGGAAGAGATTTTTGGACCAGTAGTGGTCGCGCAACCATTCGATGACCTCGACGAAATTGCTGCCATTGCTAACAACACAGCATATGGTCTCGCTGCTGGCATTTGGACGCGCGATATAAGCAAGGCTCATAAACTTGCTAAATTGTTGCGTGCTGGAACAGTATGGGTGAATTGTTACAGCGTCTTCGATGCAGCCTTACCATTTGGTGGATTTAAGCAAAGCGGTTGGGGCCGCGAGATGGGTCACGAGGCACTCAACAATTACACTGAGGTTAAAGCAGTCACGATTGCTCTCTAATACACCTTCTAGGTAGAAAGAAGATGCCGTGTTGTTTGCATGAGTTTTATC
>CAZZVE010000146.1:0-1311 GCA_964657325.1 uncultured Ktedonobacterales bacterium | reverse complement strand
ATAAAACTCATGCAAACAACACGGCATCTTCTTCTTTTGCCAATCAGTTAGAATACCCCTACAAGTATGGGGAGAAATGACCTTTAAAGAGATATGCACTATGTCCCAAAGTGATCAGAACACGTTACACTATGCTCGTTGCAATGCCTGTCAGGGTAGTGGTGTTATACTCTGCTTTGCCTGTCAGGGCAGAGGTACATTCACAACCGTCTCCTATGGCTTCACCACTTCATCCAAGCCTTGTGTATCATGTCATGGGTCTGGCATAAAACGTACATGCAGAGTGTGCGAAGGCAAAGGCTACAACGATCTTCCTCACAATAACAATGGCACTAGTCCTTGCTAGAAATGTGACGAGTATAATATCTTATCTACCTTGTGGCACGTTTGGACGTGATGCTGGTGGAAGTGTTTGTGCCTGATTCATGCTTTGTTGCGCCTGTACTTGTGTAGCTGCTTGACTCGCAGCACTCTCAGTACGATCCAGATACCTATGTGCGGTATCTTGTCCACCTAGGCCAAAGGCTAAGCCAGCGGCAAGGGCAGCAGCACCCACAATCGCAGTGAATAGAATGTTCAACAACGATGTGGCAATCCCCAATTGTTCAAGTGCAACGATGGCTACGAAGCCAAGAATAGCGTAACGGGCAATGTTTGAGAAGAGATTGGGGTTGCCAACGTTCGCACTTGCCGAAGCTCCACGAACGATGTCCGCGACGAGAGTTGCCGCCAAGGTACCCAAAAAGAGAACCAGGATAGCGACGAATACGTTAGGAAGGTAGCCGATGACGCGCCCAAGCAAATCGCTCACGGTGGTTAAACCAAGTGCGTTGACGGCGGGAACCAGGAAGATCAGAAAAACGAACCAGTAGACAAGCTTGCCAAGAATATCTGCGGCATCGGTCTTGATTCCAGATTGTTGTCCGAGACGCGATAAGCCGATGCGGTCAGCAATACGATCAAAGCCAACTTTGCGTAGAAGGAAAGTGACAGCTTTTGCGAGTGCAGAAGCCACGATCCAGCCAATAAGCACAATCACTAGGAAGCCAAGCAAACGTGGTACAAACTCGAAGAGCAATGCTAGTGCTGCCTGAAAGGAAACAATGACGGCAGTAATAATGTTCACGAGGAACTCCTTTTCGACTCGAATGCAGAAAGATCGCATTCAGCAAAACGTTAGGATGAAGTTAATAAAAAAACAGTGAACTGGAAATATTCTTATTTCCAGCGTTAGTACGCCATATATAATAGCGAAGTTTCACTTATTGTATAGTATTAGAAATTTATAATAAAAGTAATTCCAAAAGTTAG
>CAZZVE010000145.1:0-13036 GCA_964657325.1 uncultured Ktedonobacterales bacterium | reverse complement strand
ACTAGTAGGGACTATGAAAGCGATCAATCATGTGTGTCATAATGGTTACAAGAAAACGTATCTTAAGGTGAGGCATAGCAATGAGCTCATCATTGAGATGCTCGCAAGCTTGATAGAGGTACATAGGGACCAGGGCACCTACAAAGGGGATGCCTCAGTCTAGGTAGATACATTGAAAGAGGGACATAATGCCAACACTTGCTTTTTTACTTGATGTCGATAATACATTGTTAGCGAACGATGATGTGAAGAAAGATTTTGACGAACATCTACAGGTAGAGTTAGGACCAGCACTTACACAACGCTTCTGGACTATTTATGAGCAGGTGCGCCATGAAGAAAGTGTTGTTGATATTCCGCTTTCGCTCAAACGACTGCGTGAACAAGTACCGCTTTCAGAGTTGGATGAACAGACCTATATGCACGTACATTCGATCTTTGATAACTATCCTTTTTTCAACAAACTGTATCCCTATGTTTTTGATACGCTGGCATATTTGAAAACACTCGGCACAACCGTTGTTGTCTCGGACGGGGATCTAATTTTCCAGGCCGAAAAGATTGTGAACAGCCATCTCGCCGACGCGGTAGGTGGGCGTGTCCTGATTTACACGCACAAACAAGAAAAAATTGACGACATTATGAAGAATTATCCTGCCGATCATTATGTCATGATCGACGATAAACCGCAGATACTCGTTGATTCAAAGCGAATCATGGGCGACAAACTGACCGTCGTGTTTGTGCAGCAAGGCAAGTATTCGCTGGAAAAGTTTCCCGATGGCTTTGTGCCAGATATTACTGTGCCACATATCGGTGATGTGAGAAACATAACAGCTGAACAATTCCTTGCTGGCAAACAAAGTAAGTAAGTAAAAACACAGTTACGCACGATTCAGATGTACACGGAAACTCTTTATCTCGAAGGGCCGCACCTGGAACGCAAAACTGTTGTCCATGTGCGGTACTTCCTGTAGTGGCGACTCCAACAGGTTACATTCCTGTACTGCGGAAATTGTCGTAGCAAACGTCAAAGTACCCTGCCCTCGCTGATTATGCGCTTCATATAAACGAACAATCAGTCCATCGCCATCTTCAGCAGGCTTCACAGTTTCGACGACAACATGATCGCAATTGGTATAGACCAGAGAATAAGCTTCAATGGTTAACACGTCCTGTACAGACTCGGATGGTTTTTCGGCAAGTACATTGCTGAACACAAATGCGGGTGCATTCAGTTCGTACGCACGACGTACCGTTTGCGCATCACGCCAATCACCAGTGTGTGGCAACAGACTATAGGTAAAGCGATGGATGTCCTGATCCGCGTTCGGGTCGGGATAGACTCCTGATTTGAGCAACGTTAGACGAAGCACGTTGTCATGACAATCATGCCCATATTTGCTATCGTTGAGCAAGCTTACACCATAACCACCCTCGCTGACATCAGCCCAACGATGAGCACACACCTCAAAACGAGCCATGTCCCACGAAGTATTACGATGCGTTGGACGTTCGACGCTGCCGAACTGGATTTCATACGTTGCTCGCGCACTATTGATTGCAAGCGGAAAGACCGCTTTCAACACTGTCTGATGTTGATGCCAGTCTATCTCGGTAGCAATATCAATACGCGCAGAGTCACGCCAGAGCGAGATACGCTGTGTGATGCGTGATGACAGATAGGAATGTTCTACCTCGACAGTGACACGTACAGGTCCCTCTTCAACTATACGAAGAACAGGAGTACCATGCAATGGATATGGTTTTTCCTCATAGAACAAATCAATATCCCAGGCATCGAAGTTAAGCGACCTGTCTTCAAATGCAATCAGTTGGTTGCCTGTTTGTCCTTCGACAAAGACATCGCGTTCGGCACGCTTATCATACAAACGTTGTATTTCACCATGAGCATCAATCATTAGATCGTAGTACGCATTGTGAAGCGTGACGTGTCCATCGCTTGTCATGTGTATAGAACACGTTTGTGAAGATGATTCGTCAGGAGCTATACTTGGCTCAGAAAAAATGCTGACGCCACAGGGAGGCATAGACACGCCATCGACAAGCACAAGAGGATTACCATCCCAGTCTGTTGTTTTCTGTGTACCTACTACATCAGCCATAACCGTCCCTGGAATTTGTAGTGGTTCCGTCCTCTCCCACGGGAGTGTGTTGAAGAAGGCAATGCCGCGTTCTACTAGCCCGAATTGCTCGCTCAGCACATTCAGGGCTTCACCGCGAATCTCCTCGGCGATGCGTCTCACATCGGCATAGATACGCTCGGCATCATCGTATACTTCACGAATGGAGGAACCGGGGAGCACATCATGAAATTGATTGAGCAACAGGAGTTGCCAGCCAATATTCAATTGTTCTTGACGTGAAGGCATACCATAGAGACTGGCCCATGAGTTAAGTAACTCTGTTTCTCGATAGAGCAGTTCCGACCGTCGATTGAGTTGCTTTATACGTGCTTGCGACGTATAGGTACCACGATGATACTCAAGATATAACTCACCAACCCAGCGTGGGAGTTGTGGTTGTTCCCATAGACGCTCGTAGAGCGTGGTGAAGTATGTATCAACACTACCCCAACGGACTGAAGGAAAATTTGGTGTGTCAGCAAGAACTTGTGAGGTTTGCAACATCTCTTCCGTTGGACCACCACCACCATCGCCCCAACCAGCTAGATAGAGCAAATCGTCGTTCAACGCTTGTTGACGATAATTCGCCCATGTGCCTGTCATATCACTAGCACGTAAAGGACCATTGTAGGTATAGTATGTATTTCTAGTATGTGGGTCTGGCGCGGTCACAAAATGAGTCAGAACTTCGGAGCCATCAATGCCACGCCAGCGAAAGGTATCGCAAGGCATACGGTTGAACTGATTCCAACTGATTTTTGTGGTCATAAAGACTGGAATATCGCAGCCTCGCATAATCTGTGGTAATGCTGCGCTATAACCAAATACATCCGGTAGCCAGATATGATGTGGCGTGATGCCAAACTCTTGTTGAGTAAAACGTGTGCCGTGTAGGATCTGGCGTACAAGCGATTCGCCTGAGGTCAGGTTACAATCGGCCTCGACCCACATGGCACCAACTGGCTCAAAGCGTCCTTCGGCTACACGCTGCTTGACCCGTGCATAGATTTCGGGCATATCCTCTTTTAGCCATTGCAACACTTGTGGCTGACTCTGACTGTAGTGGAGTTGTGGATAGCGGTCCATCAGATTGAGCACAGTTGAAACAGTATGAGCAATTTTCTGACGCGTCCTCCAATAAGGCCACATCCAGCCGAGATCGAGATGTGCGTGCCCACTCAGAGTAATACTCGGTTGATTCGTTGCTTCTGGATACTCACGAAGGGCGGATTGTAAGTAGTCATACGCCAAAGACGCGGAAGCGCGGAAACGGTCACTATACCACCCTTCTCGAAGGTCAAGGACGGTGTACGCGTTGTTGAGCTGTTCTAACAAAGCATGCCGAATAGGATCGTATTCACCCATAACGTTGTGTGCTTCAAAAACCGTGAGCATCAGAAAATAGAGTTGCCACAGCGCGATATTTCTAGGGCGTAGAGTAATGCCACTAAATAGGAGTGGCACGCCTGTGTATGCCTGTATCGTGATGATATGAGGTTGTCCATCGTAAGCTTGTTCAGGGAGCAAGAGAAAGAGGTGGCGATAGTCGAGTCCACCGATAGCCTGCCCATCAAGAAATACCGTTGCCTCCACGACCAGAAGTAAGCTATCATCTTGGCTTGTATTCCAATCTAAATGTATCGTTGTGGGAACGGCTGTTGCAGAAAGCTGAAAAGCAAGCCAACTGGTGTTATGCGCCTTGCCCCATGTCTGACCCACTTCTACCTGCTGCCACTGAGCAGTATCAGTAAATGGCACTGATGGTGGTGACACCATTGAATTAGCAGCCGGAGCGATATAGACAGGGGTAACAATTTGTGGCTGGCCTTCGGCAACAACACCCAATTCAGCAATACGGACTTGGAGTTTTTGTGTAGTAAGCGACATACGGGATTCCTTCTATTTATTTTAAGCAAGACCAAAAATTTTAGATGTCTTTAGTAATACGGTTCTCCATCCTTTAGAGGGAAACAGGGAGACCCAGTAATGCACGCATATTTACAAATATCATACATTCGGCTTTCTGCCAACATAAAGTAGATGATCGGCAGCACCGTGAAGTGATGGTTCTTTACCAAGCTGATAGTTCAACTTAACCCATGCTTGCCACGCCTCACCAGAGAGTTGATTGACCTGCTCTTCGTTACGAGCAATAATTCCTTCACAACCAACAAGATTGAGCGTCTCAAAACTCATCTCTTCCATAAATGGTTTGATTTCGCCAGGATGAGCGAAGTAGGCATCTGTGAACCCAACTCCTTGACCGGCATGATAGACTCCAGTACGGAGTATCTCTTCCCATACGGTTCTCTGTTCGAGCAAAGTGAGGGGTGAGTTTGTGGCAAGATCACGGAAAGCAGCATAGCGCGTAACAAAAGCGGCAAAAATGAGGCCACCTGGACAAAGCACTTGCCAAGCTTCACGAACAGCTTGCTGTCTTTCTTGATAAGTCAGCAAGTGGTACAAGGGTCCAAGCAGTAGCACAGCATCAAATACCCCTAAATAAAGAGTTGAGAGATGAAGTGCATTTCCATGTACATACTGCTGAATAGAAAGATTGCTCTCACGCGCTTTTTGCCGTGCGAAGTTGAGATTGCTCTGTGAAAGGTCAAGAAGCGTGACTTGATAGTCAAGTGAGGAAAGAGCTAACGCATATCTTCCAGGTCCACCACCAATATCGAGTACAGTTTGGGGAGCCGAAGGAAGATGATCATTTAACGCACGCATCGTAACAGCAAATTCCATACGATGCCGATCTAAACGCTGCCACTCGATGAGTGCGTCTTCGTCATAGAAGTGTTCTACCGTAGATATCATAGTTTGCTCGTTAGGAGTGGTGCTCCCTTCATCTTGTTGATTTGGAAACTCTACTTTATCCACACATGACTTCCTTTCATTTAACCATTCTCCCATTCTATCATTCCTTGGCTGCTCATTGAATGAGAAGGTTGCCTAAGTTTCGGCGTATGATATAGTAGGGATATGTTCAGGTAGCATAAGAAAAATATCTATACATACTATGATATAGGGGAAAACAAACGACCTGTTTATGAAACAAGCAACTCAACCACACCTTTCTCTTAGTATTGAAGCCCAAAAAGCGTTGTTCGTAGATGTTTATCATCGTAGTACAATTGAAGCCTGCGGTGTTTTACTTGGTACAGGAGACGAGCAGGGTAATTGGCATGTTGAACAAGCATATCCGTTGCGCAACATCTTTGCATCGCCTGTGTATTTTGAGTTCGCGCCAGAAGATTTATTGACCGTTGAGATGGAGCATCCAGACCGGATTGTGGGTATATATCATAGTCATCCAACAGGCTTTGCTCGTGCGAGTAGCACCGACCGCGAAAATATGAAACGGGTGAATAAAGAGCAAGGCATTCCATGGGTATGGTGTATTATTCGTGGACCATTTACCAATCCAGAATACCAGGAACACGAGGGACGCATTACGCCACCTGCGATAGTAGCATATCATCATTATGAGCATGAGGGGCTACAAAAAATACCTATTGTGATCGAGGAAATATAGAGACCATAAGATAATGAGCTAATCAGGTAGTCAGCACACTATAAATGGGTTATAATACGCCCGTATAGACAAACTACACCAAGAGAAATTACGCTGCCTGGAGCAAGGATAGATGACGCGCATGAAATGTCGAACGTGTGGAAACGAGGTTAGTTCAGAAGAGGCTTTCTGTGGACAATGCGGTACCCCTATCGCGGCTCCGCAAGCACTACAGACCGAAATGATGCATACACCGCCACCACACAATGGACAAGCAAACGGATATCAACCTAACGCAACGTTCGGAGCACAAAACAATCCTCGTGGGGGGATTCCTCCAATATATATCCAGGGAGCTTCGTTTCCACCGTCAGCATCTATGCCGCCACAAGCTTCTTCCGGTCAAAGTACAGGATTTTACCGAGACGCGACTGAAGCAATGTCGGCAGTACCAAGTAATCCCAATGCAGGTTATCCGCAACCATATCCGACAACACCACAGTCGAATTCATATTTGCCTCAAAGTACGCCTACAAGCTATGGATTTCCTAATCAAGTACCACAGCCACAAGGACAACCATTGCAGGCAGGCAATTATCCTGGACAACCTTATCCTCAGCAACAGCCTATGCAGGGTGGACAAGCTTCTCGGAGTGTTCCTAGACCACCGCAAAAACAACACAATGGCGCGATCATCTTTATCGTAAGTATTTGTCTCGTTCTTGCTCTGTTGAGTATTGTTGGAGTGGGTACACTATACATTTTAAAAGGACGCAATGCGACTCCTAAAGATACACCAACACAAGGCGTTGTTCCAACCGCTACCACTGTACCAACTGATGTACCAACACCAACGGCGACAGTTGCACCTACGGACACGGTAGCACCTACGCCGACAGCAACCACGCTCCCTACGGCAACACCCAATCCAGGTTTTGCCTATTGCGGAACACTCTGCACTGATAACGGCTTCTCTACACAGTATCCACAGGGGTGGTCTGCCTCACCATTGACAGGTACACAAGGCGTACAGTTCGTCAACTCTGATCCAACAGACCAGATGGCAACATTTAAGACACCTGGGGCAACCACGAGTAGTCCCAATGACCTCGTTGCCAATGACTTGCAGCAAAATTTCGCCACGAAGGGGAACTATACAGTAGTCACACCTGCTGCAACCGACTCGCTCGGTGGTGAGACGTGGTTTAAAGAGGCCATCACCTATCAGGAAGCTGCACAACCAAAAGAATTTGTTGAGGTCTATGCCAATGTTCATCAAGGCAAGGCATACATCATAGAGTTGCAGGCGTCAGCAGACCAGTTTGCGACCGCTACCACGCCAGATTTCGCAACGATCAAAAATCAATTTCAGTTTCAATAATGTACAGCAGAGATAGACGGAGCACACATGAAATACTTCTTGATTGTCCTGGTATGTGTAAGCGGTATGACCAGCTTAGCACTGGAGATGTGTGCTGAACGACTCATGGAACCATACTTTGGAACATCGCTTATCGTGTGGGCAAGCCTCATCGGGTTAATCTTGATCTATCTGACCGTCGGCTATTTTGTAGGGGGACGCTTAGCAGACCGCCATCCGTCAGAGCAAGTGCTTTGCATTATTACAGCAGCAGCAGCACTCGCAACATCGCTCATCCCGCTCGTAAGTCAACAAATTTTACAATGGTCAGTTACAGGACTTGAACAGGTTTCGGTCAGCATTTTTCTGAGTTCGCTCATTGGAACGATTTTGCTCTTTGCGATTCCTGTAACGCTCCTTGGTATCGTCTCCCCGTTTGCTATTCGCTTATTGACAAAAGATGTCGCGCAAAGCGGACGATCAAGTGGCTCATTGTATGCCATCTCGACCTTCGGCAGTATCCTGGGTGCGTTTCTTCCTGTGCTATGGCTAATACCAACCTTTGGCGTACGACGAACACTACTGATTTTTGGCATGCTCCTTTTCGCGGCATCACTATGGGGCTTACGTCCAATCTGGCGACCATCATTTTTACTTGTGATTGTCGCGCTGTTACTTCCACTAGGACCACTCAAAGACATTCCAAATTTAATCTATGATAAAGAGTCATACTACAACTATATACAGGTGACGCAAGCATCCGACGGGACAAGAGAGCTTATTTTGAATGAGGGGCAGGCTATTCACTCGATTTACTATGCCAATCCCAATACAGTACTTACAGGCTGGTATTGGGATTATTTTCTTGCCGCCCCCTATTTCAACGCGGGTTTTACGCCCAATAAGCTTCATCGTGTAGGCATCATCGGACTTGCGGGTGGCACAATCGCGCGTCAATTTACAAAGGTGTATGGATCTGTGCCAATAGATGGCGTAGAAATTGATCCAGCGATTGTGAACGTCGCGCACAAATATTTTGCGATGAATGAGCCAAACTTGCATATACATGTGGAAGATGGACGAACCTATTTAGCAACCACGCACGAGCAATACGATGTTGTCGCCATTGATGCCTTTCAACAACCGTACATTCCGTTCCAGCTTACAACCCGCGAGTTTTTTACAACAATTCGTTCACACCTATCCTCGCAGGGGGTTGTGGCACTTAATACGGCGCACACAACGCACGATTTTAGACTTGTGCAAGCATTCATCAACACGATGAGTCAGGTTTTTCCTAGCGTCTACGTGTTCAATGTCCCCGGAACCTTCAATACAGAGATCATGGGAACAATGAACCGTACTTCGATAGATACATTCCGTTCCAATCTTGCAAGCATTCCACCAACGACGGTAATGGGCCAGGTTGCAAATGAAGTAGTGCCAGTGGTGACACAAGGACATCCAGACGGTGGGTTAGTGTTCAGTGATGATCGCGCACCCATTGAACAGATCACCGACCAGTTATTGTTAAATTACATCCAACAGCCTTGACACTGAAGGCTTGCAGGTTGTAATGTGACACGGGCCATGTGCCAACACAAATACACGAAACATGTACATTGCTGAGACAAAACAAGAAAACCGAGAGGAAATACTATTATGGTGGTAGTTGCAGTTATCGGAGCGCAATGGGGTGACGAAGGCAAAGGAAAAATCGTCGATGAACTTTCAATGCATGCAGATTTTGTGGTGCGTTATCAGGGAGGGAGCAACGCAGGGCATCGCGTCGTGCATGAGAAAGGCGAATTTGCGTTTCGTCTCGTCCCATCAGGTATTCTTTACCCAAATACCACCTGTATCATTGGCAATGGCGTTGTCGTCGATCCCAAGGGCCTGATTCAAGAGATGGATGAACTCCAAAGCAAAGGCATAGACGTTTCACGGCTCTACATCAGCGAACGCGCACACGTCGTAATGCCCTATCACTTTCTCTTAGACCGTATGGAGGAAGAGGCACGCGGAGCCGACAAGATCGACAGCACTCAGCGCGGTATCGGACCTGCTTACGTTGATAAACATGCACGTACAGGTGTCCGTATGGCAGACCTCCTCGATGTCGATACCTTCCGCGCCAAGCTCTCTACTATTCTTCAGCACAAAAACCGCATGCTTACACAAATATATGGGCAACCGCCGCTTTCGCTCGAAGAGATTCATGGTGAATATTTTAACTATGGATTACAGCTTCGTTCACATATCGCGGATACGCAAGGGATGTTGCACGAGGCACTCTTTGACCGTAAAACGATTTTGCTTGAAGGAGCACAAGGAGCGTTACTAGATATAGATTTTGGCACCTATCCCTTTGTAACCTCATCTTCAACAATGGCTTCAAACGCTGCCGTTGGCGCAGGCTTACCTGCACGCTCACTTGACCGTGTTATCGGTGTGTACAAAGCCTATATCACACGAGTTGGTAGTGGACCAATGCCAACAGGCTTGTTTGATGATATGGGAACAATACTTCGTGATCGTGGTCACGAGTACGGGACAAACACGGGGCGCGAACGACGTTGCGGCTGGTTTGATGCAGTAGCGGGTCGCTTTGTCGCTCAACTCAATGGTCTTGATGCTGCGATTATCACAAAGCTCGACGTGCTCGATACCTTCCCCACAATCAAGATTTGTATCGCATATATGCTACATGGCAAAGTTATACATAGTCTTCCCGCGACATTAAGTGATCTAGCTGCGTGCGAACCCATCTACGAAGAGATGGAAGGTTGGCAGTGTAACACAACTGGTATTAGCACATATGAAGAACTGCCATCTGCAGCAAAAGTATATCTGAGACGCCTGGAAGAACTGTTGCAAACACCGATTGCGAAGATATCGGTTAGTCCACAACGCGGCAAAACCATCGAAATGGAGAACGTGCTCGCTCAACCAGAACACGATGTGCGTTATCCCAGAAATGCAATGCGTTAATGTCTTCCTAAAAAGAAAGGAAAAGGCGGTATGGCATCGGAGGCAGATAATTCCGCGCCCAAAAACACATATGTTTTTAATGCTGAGAGTGCAGCAGAGATGAACAGGCTTACTATACAGGATCGTCTTCTGACCAAAGAGATGGGCGGCTTGCTTCCTCAAGATGTTAACCCTACTGATATTCACAATGTGCTTGATCTCGCCTGTGGTCCTGGTGGATGGGTTCTTGATCTTGCCTCTACATATCGTCATATGGAAGTTATCGGGATTGACCTGAGTGAAAAAATGATAGGCCATGCCAATAGTCGAAAATGGCCTAATACCTCATTTCGAGTGATGAATATTCTGCAACCACTCGACTTCCCTGATAACACCTTTGATTTCGTCAACGCTCGTCTGCTCTTCACATTTATGCCCAAATCTGGATGGCCCAGACTGCTCCAAGAATGTATGAGGATTCTGCGTCCTGGTGGATTTGTTCGTCTTACTGAATGCGAACGCACTCTTAGTAACAGTCTTGCTTACGAGCAGTTAGGTGATTTAATTATGCACTCACTACATGCAACAGGAGCAAGTTTTTCTGTTGACGGAAAACAAACAGGTATTACGCTTATGCTCAGTGGCTTTCTACGGGATGCTGGTTGCCAAAACGTACGTCACGCGTCTTTTGCGATAGATTTTTCCGCAGAAGGAGACGCGCAAGGCTACATGTATCAAAACTCCCAAATTGGTCTTCTGCTGGCTCGTCCTTTCCTTCGTAAGATGAATCCGTCCATGACCGAAGAATATTTAGTACAACTGAGCGACCAAGCGATAAAGGACATGGTATCAAGCGATTTTCGAGCTATATGGTACTATCTAAGTGCCTGGGGAAAGAAGCCAACGCAACAAATAGATGATGGAGTATAGCATAGAAGAAAGTGTAAGCGATGTTTACACAAGAAGGCAACACGCAACAAAAAAATACCTATTTTATCAATGCTGAAAGTGCGGCAGAGATGAATAGGCTCACAATACAGGACCATCTTTTGACGCAAGAGATGGGCGGCTTGCTTCCTAAAGATATTAATCCTTCCGGCATTTCTAAAGTACTTGATCTTGCCTGTGGTCCTGGTGGCTGGGTACTTGATCTTGCTTCTGCTTATCGGCATATGGAGGTTGTAGGAGTTGACTTGAGCGAAAAAATGATAGCTCACGCCAATAGCCGAAAATGGCCTAATACCTCATTTCGAGTGATGAATATTCTGCAATTCCTCGATTTTCCTGACAGTACCTTTGACTTCGTGAATATTCGCTTGATCTTCTCTTTTATGACCAGAGATGCATGGCCCAAGTTGCTCAGTGAGTGTATGAGAATTTTGCGCCCTGGTGGAACGCTCCGACTTACCGAATGTGAACGTCCTTTGAGCAACAGTGCCGCACTTGAGCAGTGGGGAGATTGGATGGGGCAAGCTCTTCAGAGCGTGGGAGTAAGTTTCTATCTTAACGAGAGACAAGTAGGTATTACGCTCATGCTCAGTAGCCTTCTACAAGATGCTGGTTGCCAAAGCATCAAACACATGTCCTTTGCGATAGATTTTTCTGCTGGAGGAGACGCGCAAGGCTATATGCGTGACAACTCTCAATTAGGCTTTCTCCTCTCACGTCCTTTTCTCCTCAGAATGATTCCTTCTATTACGGAAGAGGATTTAATCCGTACAAGCACTCAGGCGATGAAAGATATGGAATTGCCGCATTTTCGGGCGGTCTGGTACTATTTAAGCGCATGGGGAAGTAAGCCTTTGTAGTTTTTTAGAGGAGACGCTGCAAATGACGCCAGAACAGAACAAAGAAGTCTTTTACCAATTTTATGATCGTGCCTGGAATAAGAGTGACATAACGGTAGTAGATGAGTTGTTAGCACCGAATTTCGTAAATCATGAGGTTGGAGATATAGCAACAACGCAGTCTCATCGTGAGCTTTACAAACAAGGCATTATCGAAACGTTTAAAGCATTTCCTGATTGGACAATGACGTTCGTAGATATGATTGCGGAAAAAGATAAAGTTGTTTTGCAATGGGAGGCTAATGGAACACATACAGGTGAAGGGATGGGTCTGCCGAGTGGAAAACAATTTCATTATGTTGGTATCTCGATAGCACGCATAGTTGACAGTAAAATTACTGAGTTCTGGAAGAAGGATAACTCCTTTCAGGTTTGGCAACAACATCTTCATTCCTCAACAGGAGGGTAGTCCAAAAAAGTACTTTTATGACTAATTGTATCAAGGTTCACATGGGAGAAAAAATGGCGAATGATGACCTGTCTTTAACAGCCTCTCGTACCTTCGTGGCTTCTCCACAGTCTGTCTTTTCTGCATGGACAGACCCTGATGGATTGTGGTCCTGGTGGGAACCAGGAGGGACAACTGTTGAAAGTGCTCAGATAGACCTTCGTGTTGGTGGCTTGTATCAAATCCAGAGTACAGCACCTCAAAGAAATCTCACAATTATCATCTCTGGCACCTATCAAGATGTAAATATTCCGCACTCTCTTGCTTATACGTGGACATGGCAAGAGGCTAGTGATACATTGCTCGTCAAAGATTCTCTTGTAACAGTTAATTTCAATGCTCTGGATACGCAGACTCAAATATTCCTTGTTCACACAGGATTTCCGTCTCTTCTTGCACGAAACCGTCATCTCGATGGATGGCAACAGACCCTTGAGAGCTTTGGCTCCTATCTCTCAACACGCAAACAAGGATAGAGTGACACAAAAGCTATTGTACATGTTACTTGGAAAACCTTTGAGCATTACGTGCTCGCGCCCTGACAATCTCTTCTGTACGACTTCTTGTCGGTGCATTGGTCTCAAGTGAACTGAGAAGGATGCTAGAGGCTGCTTCCACCGCATCCACTGCTGTATAAAATGCAACTTCGTTTGCTTTTGATGGAGAGTTCATGCCGCTTACCTTTCGCACAAATTGTAGTGCCGCCTGACGAATCTCTTCCTCGGTCACAGGCGGTTCGTAGTTGAAAAG
>CAZZVE010000144.1:0-13062 GCA_964657325.1 uncultured Ktedonobacterales bacterium | reverse complement strand
TGGAAACTCGTCCCAAGTTCTTCCATCGAGTTCGCGCCCGCCGACTTTTGGAGTGCGTCCACCCCATTGCTTATGGAAGAAGGCAACACCGTTGGTTTGACAACTATCACGTAGGTAGCGCACCCATTCGGGATCGCAATATCGGAAACCAGGGCCGCTCTCACCACCACTGATCAACCAATGGATATCATGAAGTTGAAGCTGGTCAAGCAGACCAAGAAGTGGCTCTGCACTGATGAAGCGTACCGCTACAGGAATTTTGCGTAACATATCTGCACGCCATGTATAGGCATTAGTTTCAATTGATACGCCGAGCCAAATATGTGAGGGCCATACTGAAGTTCTAGTTAGCTCGTAGATACGTTGCGTAATCTTCTCTGTCAGGTCCGTATTGACAAGGCGCGATGGACGTTTAGTAAGCACTTGATAAATATGATGATCGGCCTTTACCATTGTTTCAAATACGTCAAGAATAAAACTATCTGGCACATCTTTGTGAAATAAATCACTCATCGAGTTGACAAAAATACGTTGTGACTTTTTCCATTTGTTTGGTAAGTTTAAGCGTCCAGGCCATAACTTTAGATCAAAGCCCTGTGTATAAGGATGATTTGGCACACCACGAAAACGCTCTGCAAAAGTTAACGCATAACAATGATCACAACCAGGACTTACTCTTGTACAACCAGTTACCGGATTCCATGTTGAGCTAGTCCATTCAATAGCAGAATTTTCGCTCATTTTCTTTTAACCCATTTTCTTTGAATAAAATACATACGAACTCTTGTTCTTATAATTACTATTCTATTATGCCATCCTCAACGCGGAAAGTATAGCGTACAAGACGTTAGAGACCAGATAGTACCTGTATTTCAGGTAGCTTGCATAGCACTCACGCCTTTTCTAACCTCATATAAACATGAACGTATGGTATAATGGAATGTAATATTTTAAGACCAAAAGCGTGAGTATATTTAACACACCCATTCGCAACATCAACACAATCATTTGCCATGTGGCAGGAGAATAGAGTTTTATGCAGTTATTGAGCAAAATCCTTGGCGACCCTAACAAACGGGACCTCAAGGTTATTGACCCTATTATAGAGAAAATTAACGCACTCGAACCTACAATCAAAAAGCTGAATGACGAAGAACTCGCCGCCAAAACTGTGCAGTTCCGCTCACAACTCCACCTATACCTCAAGGGCGGCCTCGTCTTAGAGAACGATCTGGTCACGCTCTTCCGGGAGGCTCTAAACACGGTTGAGCCGTTCGCTGAGCAGTGTACCGATGCAGACTTGCATACCGCTGTGACCGAATACCGACAGGTGGTCGAGCGTAGACGCGACCCCGAACATGATTTACGTAACAATCTACAGGTTACACTTTCAGAGCTGTTCGAGCGGTCCTACGAAAAGCTTTCGGTAAAACTTAATCTGCTACGTGTCACGAAAGCAATGGACATTGCAGAAGAGCGGCAGGAGTGGCCTGACGAGGCTAGCGATCCGCAAAAAGCTACACTTGCCTTGCTCACACAAGTTGAGCCTATCCTGAAAGAGATTGACGAAGACCAACTAGCAGAGGCATTTAGAACTGCATGGACCCGCTTCGAGACCGCACGGGATAGTGCTGCAAACAAAGATGATGGCACTGATGAGCGGCTCGAAGACCTGTTCAACGGTATCCTCAAGCGGTTACAAGCAGAGATTGTGGCACTCAAAGCCGAGTCTACGGATAAGCTTATTCCTGACATGGTGAAACGCCTTCGTACAGGCAAGACGCTTGACGACCTGTTACCAGAAGCATTCGCCGTTGTCCGTGAGGCGGGTTTGCGTAAAATCAAGATGCGCCACTATGACGTACAACTCATTGGCGGCGTTGTGCTGCATCAGGGCAAGATCGCTGAGATGCGCACTGGTGAGGGTAAAACGCTTGTCGCCACGCTACCAACCTACCTGAACGCGCTTACAGGCAAGGGTGTACACGTTGTCACTGTCAACGACTACCTTGCACGCCGTGATGCTGAATGGATGAGCAACATTTATAAGTTTCTCGGTCTCACCGTTGGCATTCTTGTAAACGCGGTCGAGCCACAGACGCCAGAGCGTCGCGCCGCATATCAGGCCGACATTACCTATGGTACAAACAACGAATATGGCTTCGACTACCTGCGCGATAACATGGTGGCCTCGCTTGAACAAGCGGTACAGCGCGAACTTAACTTCGCCATCGTTGACGAGGTTGATAATATTCTGATCGACGAGGCGCGCACTCCGCTGATTATCTCTGGACAGGGCCAAGAATCGACGGACCAATACGTTCAGTTCGCACGTTGGGCACCATACCTTAAAGCCGAGACCGACTATACCATAGAAGAGAAAACACGTACCGTTATTCTCACGGACGCGGGTATCGAGAAGATTGAGCAGTTGGCGGGCGTCAAAAACATCTATGACGAAAACAATCTTGACCTGACACGCTATATGGAGAACGCCATCAAGGCGGAAATTATCTTCAAGCGCGACAAAGACTACATCGTGAAAGATGGAGAGGTCATCATTGTCGATGAGTTCACGGGCCGTCAGATGCCAGGACGCCGCTATAGTGAAGGCTTGCATCAGGCAATTGAGGCCAAAGAAGGCGTCAAGGTGCAACGTGAAAACCATACGCTAGCAACCATCACCTTTCAGAACTTCTTTCGCCTGTACAACAAACTTGGTGGCATGACCGGAACAGCTTTGACCGAAGCGGAAGAGTTTCATAAGATTTATAAGCTTGATGTGATGGTTATTCCAACACACAAGACGATGATTCGTAAGGATGATGCCGACTTGATCTATCGCACAACCGACGGTAAGTTCAAAGCAGTGGTTGAAGAGATCAAAGAGCGACATGAAATAGGGCAGCCTGTTCTGGTTGGTACTACCTCAGTTGAAACTTCAGAACACCTTGCTCATCTGCTTAACATGCAAGGCGTTCCGCATTCCGTCCTCAATGCAAAATATCATGAGCGTGAGGCGCAGATTGTCGCACAGGCGGGACGCAGTGGAGCGATCACCATAGCCACAAACATGGCAGGTCGTGGTACAGACATTCTGCTTGGGGGCAACGCAGAGGGCTACCTTGAAAGCATTCTGCGTACGCATGCCGAGCATGTCGATTTCATTCGTGATATGCCAGTGCGCACACAGGACGAACGCGAAGAGAAGGAAGAGGCGATTCAGCAATATCTCGCGGAAATGTCTGAGACAGAGAAAAACGACCTCCTTAAACAAAAAGAGCGCGAGTGTAAAGAAGATCATGATCGTGTGATCGCGCTGGGTGGTCTGCATATTATTGGTACAGAGCGTCATGAGTCACGCCGTATCGACAACCAGTTACGTGGACGTGCTGGACGACAGGGCGACCCTGGTTCGTCGCGCTTCTTCCTGGCACTTGACGACGAACTAATGCGCCGCTTCGCCGCCGATAGAGTGGCAAAGGTCATGGAGCGCGTCGGCATGGAAGAAGACATGCCACTCGAAAGCCGTCTTGTCTCAAACTTTATCGAGGGGGCGCAGACAAAGGTTGAGGGCTACAACTTCGACATTCGTAAAAACGTCGTTGAGTATGACGACGTAATCGCCAAGCAACGCGAAGTCATCTATGCTGACCGTCGTGCTGTGCTTGAACGTGGCGACATGCATGAGCGCATTCTCTCTATGATACGTGCCGAAGTTACCAAGCTTGTCGATGCCTGTATTCCCGGCAACATGGTCATGGAAGAGGAGCAGCTAGAAACACTCTTCAAAGCACTGGAAGTCTGGGTGCATATACCAGAGGAAATTGTGCCCGAAAACCTCAACGCGATACGCCGTGAGGATATCAAGCAAAAACTTGTTACGCTCGTACTCGACCACTATGAGGAACGGGGCGAAAGCCTCAAGCGACAAGCAAGCGAACAAGGAGCCGAGGATGCCGACCTGTTGCGTGAATTTGAACGGTCCTACCTGTTGCAAGTGGTTGATCGCCTGTGGATGGACCATATCGACTCGCTCGACGTGATGCGTGCAGGTATCGGATTCCGCTCGCTCGGCCAACGTGACCCATTGGTTGAGTTCAAAAACGAAGCATTCCGTATGTTCGATGACTTGAAACAAGCCATTCAGCACTATACCGTTGATGCCCTGCTCAAAATGCTGCGCAACGAACTGACCGTGACAATCAATAAGCCAGAACCCCAGCGTAAAGCGGCACCGCGCAATGTACGCACTAATGCCGACGCTATCGCAAAGGCAAGTGGTCAAGCCAAAAGCGAGACGGAGATGCAGCAAGCGAAAACGAATGCCGCGCGACGCAATGGGACAAACAATGGGAAGAGCACGAATAGTGCGAACAATGTACAGCGTCCTACCTCGATAGGCAGAATTGGACGCAACGATCCTTGCCCATGTGGAAGTGGCAAAAAATACAAAAAGTGTCATGGAGCATAAGCAAACTATTAGTGTATGTTGAGCAATGAGCAGAAATGGACGAGAGCATGTGCTCTCGTCCATTTCTGCTCATTGCTCAACATACACTAGGAAATAATTCACCGTCCTCTTGATTATTATTAAGGCTAGTGGTATGTTTTGTACAGATTTATTCGTTGCGTTGTAGGGACCGATTTATCGCGTCCTTGTCGGCGGTTAATATCAAGAGGACGCGATAAATCGGTCCCTACAGACACGACACTATCGTCCTCTATCTTTGCAGGAGAGACTATGAGCACGCTCTCGTCCCCTTTACCTTCCTATCGTGTTGCCGCCATTCAGTATGAGCCAGCACTGGGCGAGAAGGAAAAAAATGTCGCACGTCTTCTTCAACTGGTTGAGGAAGCAGCAACACATGGTGCGAAACTTATCGTCCTTCCTGAAATTGCGACAACAGGCTACTGCTGGCAATCCCGCGCGGAAATTGCTCCATACGTTGAACCCATTCCTGGACCTACGACTGACCGTTTCCAGCACCTTGCGACGGCGCATGCTTGTTATATCGCGGTAAGTTTACCAGAAGTAGACCTCAGTACATCCGTATACTATAACAGTATGGTCTTACTTGGACCAGAAGGGCTTGTGGGGACCTATCGCAAAATTCATTCCTTCATCTCCGAACCGCGTTGGGCGCGTGATGGCGATCTGGGAATGCCGGTATGGGATACGCCGCTTGGACGTTTAAGCGGACTTATCTGCATGGACGCGATGTACTTTGAGGCGGCACGTATTCCAGCGCTGCATCAGGCGGATGTGCTGCTCTTCCCCACAAACTGGCTCGACGAGAAGAGTCCGAGTAGCTGGTGGATGGCGCGAGCATTCGAGAATGGCGTCTACTTCATTGCCGCCAATCGCTATGGTGAGGAACGCGGCGTACAGTTTAGCGGTGGCAGTTGTATCCTTAACCCCGATGGCTCTATTCAGGCATATCTCGACAATGGGGAAGGTATTGTCTACGGTGAGGTCGATCTGGCAAAGGCGCGTGACAAGCGTTGGGGTGCGCGAGCCGCGGATGGGCATGATGATGGTGGAAATAGATTGACTGATCGCAGACCTGACCAGTACGCGCAGGTTGTACACAATTCGTATCTCTGGGAGCCGTTGCGTTATCATAGTCTTTACGCATTAGGTGAACTTCCACCTGGACAGCTCTCCTGCACAGGCGTACTCCAGGTCCGTTTACAAGATTTCGCCACACAATCACAGCAAGAGACGCTCCAAATTGTGCAAGATACTGTACGTACATTGATAAAAGATGCCGCTCCTGCACAACCCGACGTGCTCGTCTTACCAGAGCTAGTACTACCAGGGCCACGCATTACTTCAGCAATTGAAAGCGACCAGGCACTTATCGCACATATGCAAAATGGAGCAATTTTGGTGCCAGGTCCAGAAACCGATGTGCTGAGCGCGCTGGCAGACGAGCTACAAATCAGCATGGTACTTGGTGTGGCGGAACGAGACATCAGTACGGCCCAACCCAAGTACTACAATACCGTTCTTCTTATCGATCCAGGTGGCGTCTATGGCAAATATCGCAAACTTCACCTGACGCGGCATGATCGCTTATGGGCACAACCCGGCAATGCTGGACTTCCCACATTCGATACGCCTACAGGCCGTATTGGTCTAGCGACAGGATACGATGTACTCTTTCCAGAGACCTTACGTATCCTTGCAGGACAAGGAGCCGACCTTGTGTGCGCACCCACACTCCTTAACTTCCCCGATCCAATTGGACTAGAGCCTACAACTATTCCTCATAAACTTGTTGTTGCACCTGATGAGTATGATCCTGCTCACTATCTCATCTGGCGTGTTCGTGCCGCAGAACACAATGTGTACCTGGCACTCGCGAACTGGAGTGGGGACTCTGGTGCGATGCGTGCGAACGGACAAAGCGGCATTTTTGCCCCGCTTGCTACGTCCTATCCATGGACAGAAGTGGTTGTCGATGAGAACGAGACATTGCTCACAATGATGACCATAGATACACGTGAACAACGCACCGGGCGCCGTACAACACAGGCACTCACCTATAGCCCTGGTGATATGGCAGGGTCGCTGACTGGCGAACTAGCGTACGATATACTTGATAGTATTCCTGGCAACATGGTACGCAGCAAACCTATGTTGCGCAAAAGGCAACCCTTCTGGTACCTTGACATCGTGCGGTCAGATTTCCGGTAAAGTCGCATTGATCTATGCGCACAGCCATTTTTGACGGACTGTTGACGCTATTACATATGTTCTGTATACTGACTGAACTATTCATTTCTATGTATTCGAGGAAGAGACAGGCAGGCATACGCATACATGAAAACTGTTGCCATCAACAAGTTGACGCTAGCACATCTTCGGAAACTTGATCGTTCCGTCTATGTTGCCACGGCATGTAGTATCCTGCTTGTCTCATGCAGTTTATTCTGGATGCTTCTACGTTTTGGCGGCGACGAAAATACGGTCATCTTCTCCGATATCGCCTATGCTATCACTTCACTTATAGGTGCCTATTGGGCTTTTAGTACCGCGTACGTCGCACGTAAAGGACCAGTTCTGCTGACAGCGCGTCATCAACTCGCATGGCTGTTTGTTGGGATTGGCCTGTTAATGAATTGTCTCGGTGGCATCTATTACACCTACTTGGAATATGTCCATCAATCGCCTTTTCCCTCATACTCAGACATTGGGTTCACGCTTTTCTATATTTTTCTCTTCATCGCACTTTTGCTCATGCCCACAGAACTTCGTTTTCGTACACGTATGGGGCTTGACGCACTAATTACAACGCTCTGCTTTTTCGGCATTAGTTGGTTTTTTGTCCTGGGTCCAGTTTATTTCGCTAATGTGAAACAAGCAGCGTCAGAATCAGCACTCTTGAGTTTATTTGTTGGACTTTCGTACCCTTGCTGGGATATTTTGCTCATCCTCGCCATTGCATTGCTCATACAACGACGTACGGAGCGCGTTCTACATCCCTCATTTGTTTTGCTTGCCTCCGGCATTATTGCCCAAATTTGGGCCGATACAGGTTTTGCTTATACAAATATCTTTACACATACCTACATGTCTGGGACACCCTCAATCGACCCGTTCTGGTTCATCGGCTACATGCTCATGGGACTTGCTGGCCTCTACCAATATGCTACCATCGCGCGTAGAGCTTACTCGGAGCAACAGATACAGCAGACACAGAGTACGCTGTCCACTTTAACATTGCCTATGACAATAGATGCAAACGAGGTTACCAACGGTGCGTGGAGACGACTACAAAGCTTAGTTATCTATGTTCCGCTCGCGTTCGTCTTGCTTCTTACAATCGTTGGTGAATTGTTTTTTGATGATATTCGTACAAGCTGTCTTGCTGTACTCACAGCGTTTATAGGAATACTCGTCGCAGTGCGCTACTTGCGAGCCACTCATGAAAACGAAGTACTGTTACAGGAGCGCGAATATAGACAGCATAACGCTGAACGCCTGCGCCAACTGAGCACAACGTTGACGAGTATCCTCGATATTGAACCCTTGCTTGCAACCATTCCTGCACTTGCCACCGAGGAACTGGGGTTTGATGCAGCACTCCTAATTCTGCTTGAAGAACATTATCAAAAGATAGGTCCACAAGGGTATATGCTTGTCAACACAGCGTCTACAACAACGCCTGCTACAAAATGGAGGCTACAAGGTGATACCTTTTTTTACTACCTTGTCATGAGTGAAAAAGAGGTTGAGATACGCTGGGATACGCTTGTACATGATGTCCCTCCAGATATACATGCATGGCAACGAGAGCAACATATCACAACCATGAATTTTTTCCCCCTCATCTATCAAGGAGATGTATTAGGTTGTCTAGGGCTGGCACGGCGCGCATCACGTCAACTTCACCAGAACGATATGTCGTTAGCAAAAACGTATGTTGAGCAAGTGGTGACAATCATTAAACACGCATACCTTTACAAAGAAGCATGTGAGCATGAGGCGTTCGCGCGCGCGATGGCAAATATCGCGGCACGTTTAAACTCTGCCGTTGTCGCACCTACTGAGATACAACAATTGATATGCACAGAGGGTGCGAATGCGCTACAGGCGGATTACGCTATTCTTTATGTAGCGGGAGATCGTGGACAACTGGTAGCACTCACAGCCTATGACAGCTCAACAGACATTCAAGGAGCATATAACGAGTGGGCACCTATTCAGCCACATGAGAATGAAGCACAAATCTTCTACTCGCTACAACCTGTACTTATTCGTCTCCATACTCCGCTAGCTCAACAGGTTGGTTATGAAGTTGCTTCTCTTACAGGATGGGATACACAAATATCCCAGAGACATACTCTTCCACCAAGGATACGTGAACAACGGAGAGCCTATGGTCCTTCGTTACGTGAGCAGTTGACGCAACACGGTATTGATACTGCTATATTTGCACCGCTCATCGGAGGTGGTAATCCTGTCGGGTTGCTCGTCTTTGGTCGTTCTATTCCTCTTGGTTCACGTGATAGACAATCATTTGGCAATGAAACTCTACCACTTGCTCAGGACTTTGCGGAACAAGCAGCAGTCGCGCTGACAAACGCACATTTATATCAGCATTTACGTAGCGCACATCAACGCATGCAAGAGCTAGACCAGTTAAAAGATCAATTCATGGTTACTGCTTCACACGAGTTGCGAACACCCCTTACAGCTGTTCAGGGCTATATCGAGTTGCTTTCGCAGTATGATGAGATTCTTCCCAACGAGCAACGCCACGAGTTTTTACAAAAGGCTCGCCGTAGTTGTGAGGAACTGGTGGTGATGCTGAGCAACGTCATGGATGCAAGCCGTTTGGAGGTAGAGGCAGGGATTCGACCCGCGTTTTTAGAGCGCACAGACGTGCGAGAGATGGTAGAAAGCGTGATTACCATTATAGAGCCACAAGTGCAGCAAGAACAACGCAAGATACAGGTTTCGATTCCGCCACATACCTATGTGCTGGCAGACCCAGTGCGTCTCCGTCAAGTCTTGATGAATGTGAGTGTGAATGCCTTAAAATACTCACCCCATCGTACGCCCCTACTCTTCTCGATATCGGCACTCGATACCCAAACATCCTCACTTGTATTGAGCGTGACCGACAAAGGCAAAGGTATTACACCGCAGGATCAGGGGCGACTCTTCCATCGCTTCGTGCGCTTAGAGGGCGATATTAACAGCCCTATACGTGGCTCTGGTCTTGGTTTGTATATCTCACGACGCCTTGTAGAGGCCATGGGAGGGAAAATCTGGATTGAAAGTAGCGGCATTCCTGGCGACGGGTCTACCTTTTGTATTCGCCTACCTGCTGCATAAGAAATAAGGAGTGGCTCTATACATGACGAACGCCTATATGGACGTTCGTCATGTATAGAGCCACTCCTTATTTCTTCAAATTCTCTTTATTGGCGTTCTCGGCGGCATCAGCCTGCTTCCTTACAATAAGAGGTGCGTGCTGTTCGCAGAAGCGAAAGCTACGACCTCCGGGTAATAGTTGTGCGTATGCAGCTGGTTCGCCACATGTATCGCAGCGTCCAACGTGCGTTTTCACAGCCTTCATTGTAAGTTGTCTCCTTATTCCTGATATTAGACTTACTACAAAGTTACAACTTGACATAGTGATGACAGACGGACGCCCACAAGGGGCGTCCCTACTATACGTCATATATCACAGCATGCTCGGTAGTATGGTAGGGACGTCCCTTGTGGGCGTCCGTTGATACTGCAAACTATGCAACAATTTTTAACCCTAATATTTATATGTATGGGCAACACATGTCCACTACAGTATTTTTATATACCCTCATCATACCACAATTTCGTCCTGATTACTGATAACCCTTGCTCAAATCTCGCTTTAATGAGATAATGACGCGGTAAACAGAGCAGGAGACGAACATTGGACGAGGAATACACAATACAGCATACACAGGCACTGATGCAAGACGATAGAGAACAGCTTCGACAACAAGCCTATCAGCACTTACAAGAGAAGCAATGGACCATGGCCCAACAACTCTTTACAGAACTAATCGCACATGGCAGTACTGACGAAGACATATTCCGTGGCTCTATGACTGCGCTCGATGGAGCAGGGCAGTTTGAGGCATTGCTGGCACAAGCACAGCAAGTACTTGAACATACTGCGAATGCAGCATATGCACTGGCATTTAAAGCACGAGCACTCCAAAAACTCAATTTCCTCTCAGAGGCTACAGTCGCAAACGATCAAGCGTTGTTGCTCGACACAAACTTACCGCTCGCCTGGATTAATCGGAGTGGCCTCCAATTATTACAGCAGAAATTTCCAGAGGCATTACGTAGCGCACAACATGCGATAGAGGTAGCACCTCATGATGCACGTGCATGGGCAAATAAAGGTGTTGCTCTACTTAACTTTGAAAGTCTCCTGGAGGGACTGAACGCTTTTAACCAAAGCCTTGAGTGTGATCCGACCAATCTCTTCGCGCTCAAAATGAAAAGCGAAATTCTTTTTAAACTGGGGCGATTGGCTGATGTTGTCGTAAACGCAGAGCAAACACTACGCATTGACCCGACCAACATCGAAGCTCTCTCGTTTGCAGTACAGGCACTACGCTCACTGGAACGCTATGAAGAATTGCAACGAACAGCGAAAGAGCTACTACGTCTCGCTCCTGAAAACGCTTTTGCATGGGAAAATTATGTGCGCGGTCTACGTGGCACAGGTAGCTTTGAGGAGGCAAATGAGGCATTTGAGCACCTGTTAGACCTGGACCCTGCTAATGCGCGTCTCTGGACCTTGAAGGCCGATACGCTCTACCGCTTGTTACGTTATCGCGAAGCCGTCGCCAACGCCGATCATGCAATATACCTGAATCCAGAGTATCCACCCGCACGAAGAATACGAGAACAATCGCTGAAGCGAATGTATCAACGCAAAAGAAAATAGGAAAGCAAACCGAGTATTTTGCATGGCTGTAACCATGCAAAATACTCGGTTTGCTTATAAAATTCTTTCGAGTGTTGGCAACACAACATCATCTTTTCGCGCTTGCAGAATTGCGCGCAAACGGTCGGCAACAACGACCCGAATGCGACGCTGATGCTGCTCATAGCGCGCAAGATCGTCTGATTGCAGACCAGTTACCTCAACCCATGTCATAAGTGATTGCATGCCAACCGGAGGATGATCAAATTGCACCCACACATCCATCTCCCACTTTTCAGGACGGGGAATATCAAAGAGGATCTCGTAGTCCGCGATATCAAGCTCTAACTCTTTCGAGAGTTCGCTTGCAAGTAACTGCTCTACTCGATGCCGACGTTCCGCGTCCCAGAAGAGTGCATCGAGACGACTAAAGAGACGACCTGCCGGACGACTGACCTCCACAACAACTTTATAGGGATGGCGCAACTCAAGGTCAGTTGCTAACGCACGCACACTCGCAGGCATGGTCGGTTGCGTCAGGAGTGTCAAGAGCGATGTATCGTCAAGTCCAGTTAATTGTTCGGGACGTAGTATCTCCGCTCTCAGCGCATCATACACGGCACGTACAAGCATTACCTGGAATGAACGGCTAGTATGATGCCAGTAGATGTTGTCAAACATCTCCTGACGTGCGTGAATCAACGAATGCAGCGGGCTGATGCCTTTTTGCGTGACGACCATCCGTCGTTGACTCTCTACATTCTCGTTGATACGCAGCGAACTGAGCAGACGCGACACATCAACTCCACCATAAGGCACATTGCATGCACGAGCGTCACGCGGTAGATAATCGAGCTTATCCACATCGAGTGCTCCACTCAAAAGATGCTGCAAGAGTTCATCATCTGGTGGCAACGCTTTTGTTCTTGGTGGATCAATAAAATCCGCGACACGCTCGGGCGAGAGATGATAGTCTTGCTCAAGAATGGTCGCAATCTCGCCACTTTCAATAATCGAGCGTCCTACCTGCTCATGAAAAATGATAGGTGAGCCAAGTTCCTCGATTGTATGTGAAAAGGGATAGTGTCCAATATCGTGTAGAAGTGAGGCAACAACCAATGTTTGTATACTGCTAATTGACACGCCATACAAGCCACCCTCGCTACCACGCTGTAATAGCGAGCGTAGAGCGCGTACAGTTAAATGATAGCAGCCAAGGCTGTGCTCATAACGAGTATGCGTCGCTCCGGGCCAAATGCGATAGACAAAGCCGAGTTGCTTGATCTGTTGCAGGCGTAAAAAAGCCGATGTCCCGATGAGCTTCTCCTCGCGTGGGCCAAGCGGAATAAGATCGTAGAGACTATCACGAATTGTACTAATGGGATTGATATCCGGCAAGAGTGGAAAGCCATCGGCATCAGTCCAAGAAGCCTCCATGCCTGGTTGTACCGTTATTTCAGAAATATGACTATTTTGTGACTCTCTATGTTGTATGCTCATATCTTTGATTGTAGCAGACGAGCACAAAGATTGTCTATACAGTTGGACGCCTGATGAACGTTGACACTCGAACACGCCAATGATGGTAGGGGCAGCAATTCATTGCGCCCAAAGATGG
>CAZZVE010000143.1:11019-13071 GCA_964657325.1 uncultured Ktedonobacterales bacterium | reverse complement strand
GACGAAATGACAAAGGCAAAGCTGTAACCCATTATTGCACCTTCCCTCTCGTCGCAACAGGCCAAATAGCCTCTATTCTCCCATTGCGGCAAGCATAATAGATATCATGTAGATTAATTGTCGTATCTATATGGCTGGGAATAAAGGCTATCCGCTCGCCAACATTGAGCTTACTACTCGGCGTTTGCATACCCTCGTGCCACGTCAAAATACCGTGTTCATCTCCCCCAGGTCGATAGGTGACGCCAGAAAGTCCCTGTGGTTCTGCCATGCCACTGTCGATAGAAAGAGACTTAAGACCGGCATCTACCACAGCCCGTTCGGGCGTAGGGCGACTGATAACCGTTGAGAGGATGGTGAGCGCGTTGGTATACACCGAACCCAACGCGTTACAGTAGTCAGTATCCATAAAAATAAAGGACCCTGGCTGAACCTCAGTAACACCTTCACAACTGGCACAGATTTCAGCAGTCCCTGTTCCTCCCGTTGTCACGATGTCGATGGGAAAGCCCATTTTCCGTAACTGTGTTGCGGTGGTTGTAAGCAACTGCATTGATGCGCGACAACGCTGTTCCCGTTCGCGTGCATCATGAATATGCTGTAAATGACCTTCATAGCCCTGCACACCAACAAGGCGCAAATTATGCATATCGCCAATGGACTGCGCCAACGTCACCACGTCTTGTCCTGGTGTCACACCACACCGATTTTGCCCAACATTGACATCAAGGAGCACGTTGATGTGTAATTCTGCATTCTGCATTGCTTGATTCAATGCTTGTACACCAGTCAGACTGTCCACCACGACTTTTACTTTTGGATGCTCTCGCACCAATGCCACAAGCCGCGCAAGTTTAGGTTTGCCTACAATTTCGCTTGTAATCAACAAGTCTTCGATACCCGCACGAGCCATTACTTCGGCCTCGCTTACCTTGGCCACACACCCGCCAATCGCACCAGCTCGCAACAAAATATGTGCTAGTTCGGGGGATTTGACCGTCTTCAGGTGAGGTCGAACGGAAACATTTTTCCCTCGGAACGTACCCATCAGCTTCGCAATGTTTGCCTCCATCAGTGACAAATCAACAATCATTGCTGGTGTATCGAGCGCATCTATTGGGTCGCCTATTTGCGGACTGTACATCTCTTGTTCCTTCTCTCTACGTATAGCATTCTGTAGGGACCGATGTATCGCGTCCTCTTGATCTCTTCAATCGCCGCCAAGGACGCGATACATCGGTCCCTACAGAATATTGACAACCAAAAACGGAAATTGTTTTCGGTAGGGGCAGCAATTCCGAATGGAATTGTCAACATTCATCTGTGTATTCTATCATCTGAGACACAACCGTTCATTGACATTTATCATACAGAAGATATAATTCAACAGCGCGTGTTTTTTCAGTTCTATGAATCGAGGAAAAACTATGCCCGTTTCCGTGACGAACTCGAAGGTAATCTACGAAGCGTTAAAGGCGTGTGATATCAAAATTCTGTCGGCCCTTCCTGAAACTTGGCTCGTGCATCTACTGCACATGGCGGATGAAGACCCGGATATGACACTTGTGCGCCTTGCGAAGGAAGAGGAGGGCATTGGGATTTCTGCCGGAGCGCATCTGGCAGGCATAAATTCAGCACTCCTCATGCAAAATCACGGTTTTCTAGCCGCAATCAATCCCATTGTGTCATTAGCCCTTCTCTACAAAATTCCACTCCTCATGCTGATTTCTCTTCGTGGCTCCTTTGGTGAGAAAGACGCCTGGCAGACGCAAGGGGGACTTGTGACCGAGCCGATTCTGCGTGCCATGAATATTCCCATCTGGCACCTCACAGATGCTAGTGATATTTACCGACGTATCAAAGATGCACAGACATTGGCCCATGCCTCGCTTCATCCCGTTGCTGTCCTCTTATCGCGTGATGTTATGTGGGAGGAGTAACCTCTTATGCTGATCGACAACGAAGCTTTTGCTTCTAGCTTCGCTCAGTCGATCAGAGAGGAGTAACCTCTTATGCTGATCGACAACGAAGCTTTTGCTTCTAGCTTCGCTC
>CAZZVE010000143.1:0-10919 GCA_964657325.1 uncultured Ktedonobacterales bacterium | reverse complement strand
GAGGAGTAACCTCTTATGCTGATCGACAACGAAGCTTTTGCTTCTAGCTTCGCTCAGTCGATCAGAAAGGAATAATGATGCTTCGTTCAGATGCACTACGAGCAATCTATCCCGAACTAGAGCAGCATATCGTCGTAACGATTATGGGTGCGGTTGCTGTAGAGTTATATACATTAGGCCATCGCCACAATTTCTTTTATCTTGAACACGCGATGGGGCTTGCATCCTCAATGGGATTGGGTATCGCGTTGGCAATGCCGCGACACAAAGTGATTGTCATTGATGGAGATGGCTCATTGCTCATGAATCTCGGCACCTTGAGTACGATGGCTCGCTACAAACCTGAAAACTTGCTGCATATCGTATTCGACAACGAAAGCTTGCTCTCTGTCGGCGGCTTCCCTACGGCAACCGCAACTGGAACAGACCTTGCAGGTATTGCTAAGGCATCCGGTATCCCGACTGTTGTAGAGGCTGACACAGTGGAGCAACTAAAAGCCTGCGTTGGAGAGGCACTCGCGAAGAACACGTTGACAACGATTGTATCAAAGGTCGAGGCCATCGGTCCAAAGTCGTTTCATATGGACTTACCGCTTTTGGAGAATCGTTTCCAGTTCAAGCGTAGCCTGGAAGCCATGAAGCGTCAAACGGAAGTATAAAGGAAGGACCCATAACAATATGCCCAGTAACATTCTGGCACAATTACTAGAGGAACTCGCCACGGGTCAATTGAAAATTATTGACTTGACTACACCGTTGGGACCAGAAACGCCCGTGATTGACTTGCCACCAATGTTCGCACCATCCCCTGGCGTCACGCTCACACAAATTTCGCGTTATGACGAACATGGCCCCGGCTGGTACTGGAATGTGATTTCTATGGGTGAGCATACAGGCACGCACTTTGATGCCCCCATTCACTGGGTGACAGGAAAAGATTTACTCAATAATGCCACCGACACTATTTTGCCAAGCAAGTTTATTGGGCCGGCCTGCGTGATCGACGTTACGCGTGAGGTAGAGCAATCTCCCGATTTCTTGCTGCTACCAGAGCATATCGAGCAGTGGGAAGCTCAGTATGGACGTATTCCCTCCGGTGCATGGGTGTTGTTGCGTACAGGTTGGAGTAAGTACACGAGCCGAGAAGAGTTCTTAAATGTTCATGAAGACGGTGCACATACGCCTGGTTTTCATCAAACAAGTTCACAATTCCTCGCAACTCAACGTGACATCTTAGGTGTTGGTGTCGAGACAGTAGGCACGGATGCAGGCGCGGCAGGTGGCTTTAATCCGCCGTTCCCTAATCACACCTTCATGCATGGCGCAGGCAAGTTTGGCATCACCAGTTTAATAAACCTGGAATTGTTGCCGCCAACAGGTGCTATTATCATTGCGGCTCCACTCAAGATCGTCAACGGCTCTGGTAGCCCTTTAAGAGTGATCGCAATCGCGCCATAAAGGGTGTGCTAAAGCAGACCTGTACGGGGTTTTCATTCCACTATGCAACCATTGGTTGCTCCTGTACGGGTCTGCTTTAGCACACCCTCGATGGTGCAATCTATTTCATCACTATATCAAATTTCTAACATGCGTTTTCGGCTACCTGTCTATCCTTTGTGCTCTACAAGATACTCTTGTGCGTTACGTTCAAAGTGGCGTTTGCAGGATGGGCAGCAGAAATAGAACTCACGCCCATCATATGAAGTGTGATGCCGCGCATTTGCTATCTCCACAGCCATACCACACACCGGGTCTATAGCAGTTTCAACACTAGAGATATCGGGTTCAGGTGTGTGTATATGAGCTTCTTCGACAATGGGCGTGTGTTTCTCGCTTGCTGTATGGCTCCTCCTACGTACCTGAACAAGTTCGGCTAGAATGCTTGACGCAATCTCTTCTGGCGTGACCGCTCCTATATCCAGGCCAGCAGGAGCTTTAAGGTGTGCAAGTTGTTGCTCTGTTATACCAGACGTTCGGAGATAACCCCGACAATCATCAGCGCGACGGTGACTTGCCACCATACCCACGTATGCAGCAGGGCTACGAAGCGCATGCTCAAGTGCATCTTCATCATATTGTCCATGTGTTGCGACGACAATTGCTGTACGCTCATTTATCTCTACCTGTGTCAGGTCAGGATGATCCAGTTGTGTCACAGCAAAGTCGAGAACGGGCGCAAGTTGGCTCAAGGCGATGATAACAGGTGAGTCTCCGACCAGCACAAGTTGAGACGGAGGTAAATGTGGTTCAATATAGATATCCAACACGCCTCCACTGGCACAGGTCATGGGGAAAACGCGCACATCGTTTCGTACAATGCCTACATCCTGTGATCCCAGGCGCAACAAGTAGGCATCGCCTCCTTCGTGTAATACACGTTGCGCCTCGCGTATCACAACGGGTTGAGCGCAACTACCACCGA
Source organism: uncultured Ktedonobacterales bacterium (assembly GCA_964657325.1). GTDB lineage: Bacteria > Chloroflexota > Ktedonobacteria > Ktedonobacterales > Ktedonobacteraceae > JBBQVS01. Next base: position 8,497 of record CAZZVE010000143.1, on the reverse strand, counting down.
TCCAACCCGTTATCTGCCCATTTTCTTGAATCAGTGCCTGTGCTCCGGGTTTCGCGGATGTTGGTCGTTCGCACCACACAACTGTTGCCAGCACGAACGGTTTTCTTGCTCTTGTCAGTTCTTGCGCAAAATCGAGTAGTGACATGGTATTCTCTCCTGAAAAAAGGCGACATTCGATGCCATTGTAGCGGCGCAATGAATTGCGCCGCTACAATGGCATTGAAGCAAGAACTAATCAGAGGTTAAGCCCTTTTCCTTGAGAACCTTCCACACTTTTCCGGGCGTGAGTGGCATGTCAATGGTTCGTACACCAACATGAGCTAGTGCATCAACAAAAGCGTTCACTATCGCTTGTGGTGCACCTACGGTTGGAGATTCGCCGATGCCTTTCGCACCGATTGGATGATGTGGAGAAGGTGTGACGGTTCTATCAATTTCCCAACTCGGTGTCTCCATTGAGGTGGGGATCAGGTAGTCTTGGAAGTTTCCACCCTGAATATTGCCATCCTCGTCAAAGGTGAGTTCTTCGTACATTGCTGGTGCTAAGCCTTGTGTTAAACCGCCATGTACCTGTCCCTCAACCACTATAGGATTGATGATCGTACCACAATCATCCACGGCCATGAAGCGGCGAATATGCACCTGCCCCGTGCCTCGATCAATATCGAGAACACAGATATACGCGCCAAATGGATACGTCAGATTGGGCGGATCATAGTAGTTGACCGCTTCTAGCCCAGGCTCCAAGTACGGTGGACAATTTGTGTAGGCGGCAAACGCAAGTTCCTGAATGGTCTTGCCCTTACTCGGCGCACCCTTCACAAAGAAACGCCCAGGTTCCCACTCAAGGTCCTCTTCTCCAACCTCCAAAAGATAGGCTGCAATCTTTTTCGCCTTGTCTCGTACTTTTCGCGCTGCCAAAGCGGTAGCCGCACCAGCAACAGGTGTGCTACGACTTGCATACGTACCTAGACCATAGGGAGCAGTATCGGTATCTCCATGTTCAACGTCGATATCGTCGGGTGACATACCTAGCTCCGCGCCGATGATTTGGGCAAAGGTAGTCTCATGTCCTTGTCCCTGCGTTTGTGCACCAATACGCGCGAGAGCCTTGCCCGTTGGATGCACACGTATCTCGCAGCTATCGAACATCTGAATACCAGCAATGTCGAAGTGCTTGCCGGGGCCTGCACCAACGATCTCGGTAAAAGTTGAGATGCCAATACCCATCAACTCGCCACGCGCACGCTTTTCTAACTGCTCTCGACGTAGCCCTTCGTAGTCCACGTTCTTCATCGCCAAACGCAACGAGCCTTCGTAGTTGCCACTATCAAAGGTCCAATCAAGAGCTGAACGATAAGGGAATGCTTCGGGCTGAATAAAGTTTTGTAGACGTAACTCCGCCGGGTCCTTGCCAATATCGTGCGCGAGTGTATCCATCATACGCTCGATCAGGTATGAGGCTTCTGTCACACGGAACGAGCAGCGATACGCAATACCGCCAGGAGCTTTGTTGGTGTGCACGGCATCGACATCCACAAAGGCGTGCTTGAAATCATAGGAACCTGTGCAGATGTGAAACAGACCAGCAGGAAACTTTGTGGGTTGCGCGGCACCGTCGAAGGCTCCATGATCTGCTAGTGTATGAACGCGAAGTGCGTTTACCGTCCCATTTTTGTCGGCTGCGAGTTCGGCATGGATATGATAGTCACGGGCAAAACCAGTGCTGGCGATGTTTTCAGAACGGTCTTCGATCCACTTCACAGGTTTGCCCGTTTTCAGCGAAGCAACAACGGCGCAGACATACCCTGGATAAATCGGCACTTTATTACCAAAACCGCCACCAACATCTGGGGAGATGACACGAATACGATGTTCTGGCAGACCTGCAACAATCGCAAAGAGCGTTCGATGTGCGTGAGGTGCCTGTGAGGTAAGCCAGATCGTAAGCTTCCCTGTTCCCTTATGGTAGTCAGCAACACAGCCACATGTTTCAATTGGCGCGGGATGAATACGTGGGATATACATATCCTGCTTGATAACCACCCCGTTCGCCTCGGCCTCCACAAAGGCTTCGTCGGTCCCTGAACGATCCCCCACCTCCCAATGATAAATCTGGTTTGTGGGTTGTTTGTCTTTTTTATCGGGACGCAGCAACGGTGCATCCTCGTCAAGAGCTTTCTTTGGGTCTATAACAACTTTTAACGGCTCGTAATCAACATCAACGGCTGCGACACCATCAGCGGCAGCATAACGACTGGTAGCGACGACGAAGGCAACCTCTTGCATCTGAAAATGCACACGATCAAGGGCTAAAACAGCTTCCATATCGGCAGAAAGCGTGGGCATCCAGGCAAGACCAGCCGCATCCAGGTCTTTGCCCGTGATGACTGCAACCACTCCTGGTACCTTCATCGCCTCACTGATATCAACATTCTTAATAAGTGCATGTGCGTATGGGCTGCGTACAATATCGCCATAGAGCATATGTGGCAACTGCACATCATCGACATAGTTACCTTGACCACGAATGAAACGTGCGTCTTCCTTGCGCTTGTAAGGTTCGCCTAATCCAAATTTGTTGTGTACTTCTGTTGACATTACTCGCCTCCCTCTGCGCCACTCGTCGCAAGCTCTGCTGAGCCTTGCATTTTCTCAGCTGCATATTGTACAGCCTTGACAATGTTTACATAACCAGTACATCGACAGAGGTTGCCAGAGATGCCGACGCGTATCTCATGTTCATTTGGATGAGGATTGTGATTCAGGAGCGCAATGCTCGCCATCATCATACCAGGAGTACAATAGCCACATTGTAGCGCGTGTTCTTCGTGAAAGCCTTCCTGTATAGGATGCAGTACGTCGTTTTGTTCCAGGCCCTCAACGGTCATGATTTCGCGTCCATCGGTTTGAACCGCGAACATCGTACATGATTTGGTAGCCTTGCCATCGACAAGAATAGTACAGGCACCGCAAGCGGATGTATCACAGCCGATATGAGTTCCTGTGAGATGTAGTCCGTCGCGTATCCAATGCACGAGGAGTGTGCGCGAGTCCACAACCTCATCATATGGGGTACCATTGATGGTTACATGAATAGTATGTTTGCTCATGTTATTCTCCTCCTCCATTGGCGCGTAGTAACGCTTTTCGTAATGCGCGAACACACAGTGTGCGTACCATAGCACGTTTATATTCGACGGAACCACGTAGGTCACTGCTTGGTTGTGACGCGGCGGCGACGAGTTCTGCTGCTTTATGAATCGTGGTATCATCAAGTGGCTTGCCAACTAAAAACTGCTCGGCCTCGCGTGCTTTAATAGGATACGGCCCAACGTTTGTTAAGCCAATACCAGCGTGGGCGACAACAGCACCAGCAGCCATTGTCATTCGACCATGCTCATCCAGTGCTACATGACCGCTATTGTCAAACGTTATGTACACAGCGACACCAGCAATAGCATAGTCGCCAACTTTGCGCTCAAGCTTGATATACGCGCCACCGCTTTGCTCGGCAGGAGCAGGAATACGAATCTCGGTGAGGATTTCGTTCGGCTTTAATGTTGTTTCAAAGGCGGAGTCTGTAAAAAATTCTTCAATCGGAATCACGCGTTTGCCCTGCGATCCCTCAGCGACAACGCTTGCACCTAATGCTAGCATCGTCGCGGGATGATCATTTGCGGGATCGGCGTGTACAAGATTGCCACCAATCGTCGCCCAGTTACGCACGATAGGATCAGCTACTCCTGTAGAAGTATCAAGTAAAATGGGATAGCGATGAGCAATGAGGGATGAGGTATCTAATTCGGCCTCACGTGTGAGTGCCCCAACGTGCAGAGTCCCATCGGTTTCCTGAATGTACTCCAGGTCTGGAATGCGATTGATATCAATCAACAACGATGGACTTGCGAGTCGAAACCGCAAAACGGGGATAAGACTGTGACCGCCAGCGAGGATTTTGGCTTCGTCGCCATGTTGTTCCAGTAGTGCGACAGCTTCTGGCACGCTGTTCGCCACTACATAATCAAAGGAACCAGGTATCAAAATACACCTCCAACAGTTCTTGACGCGCAATCTCTGCGCTTCATCGAAATAGACGCCAAGCTATCCGACAAGGACAACCAATGCTCTGGTTGTCCGAATAGCATACTGGTAGGGAGGAATGCGTTTGGAATAGAGTGTGCAGACTCTACCTTAGCTAAGTGTAGCTTCTATTGATGTAAAGTGTTACCTACGAAAGGAGGTAATTGTAACCTATGAATGAAGGTATGAAGATTTCAGATAATTGTTGATGCTACCCTGATAGAGTAACCTCAATAATTTTTGAAATCTTTTCATAGCCACCCTTGTTTTACCGCAACCATGACCGCCTCGGTACGATTTTTCACATTGAGACGATGCAAAATTTCTTGTACATAGCCTTTGACTGTATTCTCGCTTAAATACAGTTGCACGCCTATTTCACGACTAGATAACCCTTGGGCAACAAGTCGCAGGATGACAAGCTGTTGAGCACTAAGTGTTTCTGGTACTGGTTCAGCATGCACGGATGCTGTACGACGTAGTTGTGCGAGTACAGCAACGGCTGCTTTGGAGTCAATAGCAGCCTCTCCGCGTGCGACAGCACGAATAGAACGTTTAAGGTCAAAGCGTTCAACATCTTTGATAATGAATCCGCGCGCTCCTGCTTGGATACATTGGGCGATCACACGCTCATCAGTAAACGTTGTGAGCATAATCACCCCGATTTTAGGGAAACGGGTACTGAGAGTGCGACATAACTCAACCCCACTTACATCGGGCAGACGCACATCGAGCAAAACCACATCAGGGTGTACCTGCTCGATCATTTCCAGTGCCTGCTGCGCATTCGCAGTACCCCCAACAATTTCAAAATCTGGCTCTGTTACCAGCATGGCCTTGAGTCCTTCACGGACCATTTCGTGATCGTCAATGATAAGTAGGCGAGTCATAATGGCAGCACCACCTTTACAATGAGTCCACCCTCTTCACCATTGAGAAGAGTACATTGTCCTCTCAATTCTTCTGCACGATGATGCATTCCTTTTAAACCAAGATGCAGAGGGTTGTTCTGATAGCTTTGCAGCACTTGCTCGGAAAGTCCAACACCGTTATCTTGTACGACCAGCACAGCTTGTTCCTGCGTCACACGAATAGTCACAATCACAATCGTTGCATGTGCGTGACGGCGCGAATTTGAAAGTGCTTCTTGCGCAATGGTCAACAGCGCGTTTTCAATATAAGGAGTTGGAGATGTTGCCCATTCAGCAACCACTAGGTCTGCTTCTATCGCTGAAGACTCGCGTAGGTCACGGATCAAAGCATAGAGCATTTTTACCAGTCCATCTTCTTGCAGTTCAGCAGAAGACAGCGCAAAGATCGCATCACGGACCTGCGCAGTTCCCAACGAGGCAAGTTGTTTGATGGTTTGCAGCGGAGCAACCAATGGAGAATCGATGGTGCTATGTTCTTTGATCCAATCGGCTTTCAACCCGATTGTGAACAGTGTTTGCTGCACACGGTCGTGCAATTCCTGCGCGATACGGCTGCGTTCGTCCGCGAGCATCTGCCGTTTTTGGGCCTCGGTTAGCTCATGATACAGTTGCTGCAAGTTAGTAGCATACCTGCTCAATTCTTCGTTACGTCGCTCAAGTTCTGCGGTGCGATCATGCACCTCGCGTTCGAGTTGTGTCGCATGTTCTTCCAAAGCGCGTCGCTCACGAGCAACAAGTTGAACATTATGAATGGCTACTGCTGCCTGTGCGCTCAAAGACTCGATAAGTTCAAAATGACGTGTACTGAAACGACCAGGGCGCGTATCGCCTATAAGAAAAGCACCTAGCGTTGTGCCTTCACGAGTACGCAACTGTACACCTAAAAAGCTTCGTACAGGGATGTGCCCACCAGGAATACCAACATAGCGTGTGTCTGCCAGCACATCATCGACAATAATCGACGACCCTTCCCAGAAAATAGGTTGCAGCAAACCAATCCCCTCAACAGGTCCCGTGTGACGGAAGCGTGCCGCGATATGCTCGTTCGCCCCTGAGATAGCTGCAAGGTTAAAGCTTACTTTGTTCGCTACGACGTTCTCATCGTTCCCAACTATTTCTGGTATAAGAAAAAATGCTGCGTACTGTGCGGAAGTGACCCTGCGGGCGGCATCTGTAATCATTTGCAACAGGCGCTGCAAATCGAACTCGGATGTAAGAGCAACAGCTATCCGGTTCAGTTGAGCCAATTCTTCAGCCTGCTGGCTTGCAATAAGTTGTGTGCGACTCTCATCAGTGCTATAAGTCATACGATGAACACTCCGTCGTGTAACAACGCAATTACGATGGAGCAAGTATACCATAAGCAACACATCTTACTTCAAATAGAAAAGGGCAATTGAAAAATAGACCTTTGACAACGGGTCAAATTTTTTCATACAATTAACGGTATGGTAAATGACTCATCAGAACAACTCACAACCATCTTTTTGGCACTCGCTGACCCTACACGCAGAGCCATTTTAGAACGCTTGGCACACGGAGAGGCTTCTGGAACGGAACTAGCACGACCTTTCTCGATCTCTGTGCCAGCGATCTCCAAGCATTTACGTGTGCTGGAACATGCTGATCTGGTCCTGCACAGGAAGGAAGGACGCACGCATCGCTTTCGCCTCGCTGCCCGTCCCATGAGAGCTGCTGCTGCTTGGCTTGAACACTACCGCCAGTTCTGGGATGCACAATTCGACTCACTGGAAACATACTTACTGTCCACATCGGAAGAGGAGCAAGATATTGATGATTCCTCCACTACCCTCTGACAGTACCACTCTCGTGCTACGACGCATATTTCCAGCCACGCGTCATCGAGTGTTCCAAGCATGGATCGAACCAAAGGCATTGGAGCAATGGTTTAGACCACTGGGAATGAGCGTGACTGTCAGTAAGCTCGAAGCGCGTGTTGGTGGGTCATTCCGTTTCGATGTAGAGGGCGGCAATTCTACAGTCGGCACCTACCTCCAAATTGTTCCTCCTGAAAGATTGGTCTTTAGCTGGTATAGCAGTGCAGAACCTGAACGGGAAACTATCGTCACGATAGACTTTCTTGACCGAGGTTCAGAGACGAAAGTTGTGTTGACTCATGAACGGATCGGCGCATCACAAATGCATGAGAGGTTTGAAGCTGGCTGGCAATCGCTGTTCGATGCACTCGCCTCGGCTCTCTTCACTCATTCCGACTTCTAAGACTCTTTCCAGCTTTGGCTCTATGTTGAAGTGAACATGCTAAACAGAAAAATTTAGAGGCAAAGCAACTCCTTGACAGCCCTTTCTTTTTCCCTTATACTTAACCTATAGGTTAAGTATAAGGGAAAAAGAAAGGAACGACGATGCCTGCTATTGTCAAAGAACTTACTATTGCAGCATCCCCACAAAGCGTCTTTGGTGCTCTGACGATGCCTGATGAAATAGTTCGTTGGTGGTCCGATGAGGCACGAGTTAAGCCAGAAGTAGGTTCTCTTGGTGAATTTCGCTTTAAGCCACCTGCTGGCGTCCTAAAATTTGAGGTTGTCGAACTGAACACTAATGAGAAGGTACGCTGGATTTCCAAGCAAGGACTTCCGCAATGGATAGGCACCAGCGTCACTTGGCAACTCACACCTGTTCAGAACGGAACGAAATTGGTCTTCACACATGAAGGATTTGTCCAGGTTGATGAGGTGTATGAACAGACACGCAGGAATTGGGAATATTTCCTGAACAGCCTGAGATCCTATTTAGAAACGGGAAAAGGCACTCCTGGACTTCCAGCGTTCGTGTAGTACAACTGAAAGTCAAAGAAAGGAAAAGGTCTCGAATAATGAAAAACCAAGACTACCAGAGCAGCATTACAACACACAGTACTCCAGACGAAGCATTTGATAAGATTTCTCGTGTTTCAGAATGGTGGGCAAAAGATTTTGAGGGAAAGTCAGAAGAACCAAATGATGTGTTCACCGTTCGATTTAAAAACGGCGATATGTATAAAGTAAGAGTTTCTGAGATTATTCCACATAAAAAAATACTCTGGGAGGTGATCGATAGCTATCAGGGATGGCATAACGATCATACTGAATGGGTTGGTACTAAGATTGTCTGGGAAGTATTTCCCAAAACAGATAGTATTGAAGTGAAGATGACACATGCAGGTCTAGTGCCAGAATTTGAGTGTTTTGATACATGTAGTCATGGGTGGGATTATCTTATAGAGAAAAGTCTCCTAAGTTTCCTGAACAGTAATAAAGGAATGCCCGTCTAATTAATAACGCTTTAGCTTATAAAAGAAAGTGGCTAAGCCTATGAAATGACATTTTTCAGAATTAGGGAGGAATGCCTTTAGGATAGAGTGTGCAGACTCCACCCAAGAACAAGTATACTATAAGCAACACATTTTTTACGTCCACAAAAAGGATATACAACGTTGAGGCAAGGTACGCCTTGCCTCAACG
>CAZZVE010000142.1:0-13095 GCA_964657325.1 uncultured Ktedonobacterales bacterium | reverse complement strand
CTAGCTCACTCAACATTATTGCTATTATAGTCCTTGCCTTGCTCTAATGCAACCGCTCGAGACTTTTTCTGAAATAAAAAAAGGCCCTCAACGGCCTAAGCAACAGAAGATTGGACAGTAACCGACCAATCATTTGTATCGGAACACGGTAATGAGTCTTGAGCGGGAGAGGCAGAGGGGTTGACAGTTGGAAGAGGACGAAGCTTGTTGAGGTAACGACGCAACTCAAAAGCGTTTACAGAATACATGGAGCCATCTACGGCTGCATCTATATGTCCCTCAGCAATAGCACTACAAACATCAGCAAAAGTGGGGAAACGGTCGGGCATGAGACACCTCCCTACAGAATACTGGGCACGCTCTCCGTGTTTACAGTGATGTGACCTATTTCACAACATTACTACCTACACGTGTAAAAGTACGCCCTGGTTTCGTTATGTTCCACATAGGAAAACATGAGAAAAGCTGAGTTTATTTCGTCATCCAACACTCAAGGTGTTGTTACTCTTCCTCCTCTTCATTATTCTCGTTTGGATCATCCAGTACAGCATCGTCGTCAAGCAGACCTGCCATGGGTTCAATATACATCATTCGGCGGATGAGGTCAACCTGTTTCACGACATCTTTAATGGCAGGTAACAGAATTTGCTTGTTATCATCCCCTTTAACCACATACACATCGTTACTACCAGTCTCCATGATCTCTATAATCGTCCCTATTTCGCGTCCATTGAGGATTGCAACACGTAGGCCAAGAATATCATGCTGATAATATGAATTTGGGGGAAGTTTGGCGAGTTTATCGAGTGGAATGGCGAGATCGGAGTTGCGCAGCGTCTCAGCCGTTGTTGCATCGTCGATGCCCGCGAATTTAATGACAAGCATATCACCCTTATATGGTCGAACAGCAGTGATCTTACGTGGCATATGCTCAGGACCAACAAAAATGCTGTCCAATTGCGCAAAACGATCAGGGATGTCGGAGAGTGAAAATATCTTCAACTCGCCACGAATACCAAAAGGGGCCACTATTTTTCCGATAGTAGCCCATTCTGTGTTGCTTGACTTAGGCATAGTGACCTCTGTAGCAGAGAGAATACTAGATATCAGCACAGAGCATTATTAGTAAGAGAAAGACACGGCTGATAGGAATACGTGTCCTCTATTACAAAATTTCCAGGGAGGTATGCCGACCTTCACGTGCACCGCCAGCACGTAAGAGTGCTCGCATCGCTTTAGCAACACGGCCCTGGCGACCAATAACCTTGCCGAAATCATCAGGGGCGACATGCAGTTCTAGCACCAACGCATTGCGGTCGTTGCGAACTTCGCGCACCTGTACGGCGGAAGGTTCATCTACCAGAGATTGGGCAATGTACTCTACTAGTTTACGCATATCTCAACCTCACCTTGACAATACTTTACGCTTCGCTAGGTGCTGGCGCAGGCACAGTTGTTGCTGACTTCGCGGCAGCCTTTGCCTGTGTGAACTGGTCCATAATACCAGCGCGTTTGAGCAGAGAGGCAACTGATTCGGTAGGTTGCGCTCCATTTTTCAACCAGCCAAGAGCTTTCTCGGCATCAATATGAATGGCAGATGGCTCAACACGAGGATTGTACCAGCCAATATTCTCAATGATACGACCATCACGTGAGAAACGTGAGTCGGCAACTACCACACGGTAGCTTGGGGCTTTCTTCATGCCCGTGCGTTTTAAACGAATTTTGACAGTCATGCGTTCTTTTTCTCACCTCTTCCCCACTTGCTGGGGTCTGTATTTTCGTGGCGTTCGAGAGGAGTGCATACAACAATTTACAGCGACCCCAAACTACGGCCCAATTAGGATAGCATGAAGCATGTACTTTGTCAATGTCTACGACATTGAATACACGCCCAATGTCCATAAAACGGTGGCGACGCCAAGCAATACAGCAAACGAGCAAATGAGCATTGTGTGTTTCGTCGTTTGCCATTCTACGCTACCTCGGCTAGTCCAAAGTGCGATGAGCATGTACACAGGAAACACTTCCATGTAGAAGCGAGCACTGCTCTGTGTCGATGTGGTGCAGAGAGGCAGAATGATAAAGACAAGCGAAAAGATTCCATAGATAGCTGGAAGCCAACGAAAAATGGGGATTAAAAGGAGTAGAAATCCTACAATCACAACCACGTTCAAGTCATAAAATACCCAATTATAGGGACCAGGAGGCAGTGGATGCGAAAAAATTAAAATAAGGGAGGATACAGGATCGATAAAACTCCGTCCCCAACCATTCTTTTCTACCAGTTCAAAAGGAAAGAATGTACCAACCTGCCACTGCGCGTATATACAAAATAGGGCTAATCCTAGTGGTGTTTGTAGTAAAGCAATAATACCGTCCCAAAACGGGAGAGTACGTAGAGCAATCCATATGCCCACAAAGCGCGAACGTATCCATGCCCGTGCTGCGACAAACCAGCTTCGTTGTTGCTCTAGTAAAGGTGCATGCTGCTCCGCCACAGCTTGCCAGTACTCCCATACGACAACCGCGAGAAGCAGCACTCCTTGTGGTCGAGTGAGCGATGCCAGACCACCAAGAAGTCCAGCAAGCCACCAGCGATGCATACGCGCATAGTAAACACATGCCACCGAAAGCGCGAGAAACAGCGACTCAGGATACACGGCGGAGAGAAAAAAGCTCATAGGGAAAAAGGCGAGATACATCACAGCTTTGGCTGCCTTGTGGCTATTCAGTTCGTAAGCAGTAAGTTTATAAAAATAAAACATTGCAACGAAGGCTGAAATAGTGGTAATCGCTAGTCCAGCAAAAAGATAGGGATGATGTGGCGATGTACTGAACGGAAAGGCAAGCAGGCGTATCAGCAGTGGGTAGAGCGGAAAGAAAGCCCAGTTACTCTGTCCATTCAGGGTGTTGCGACCCCAATAGCCGTACTGAGCAATACTGATGTAGAAACCAGTATCGAAACGGCTCCACATCCACCATAAGATAGCCGGGAAATGCGACTGCTGAGCTGAAAGCAAGATTGGCTGCTTGCGACTCACAAGCGGCTCTATATAAGTAACGGTTACGGCTCCAACAAGTAGTAAGAGCAGACGGCTAATAAGGAAAGGCAAAAGTGCAAAAGACCATACTTCGGCAAGAGTAGTACGCCAGTTATGTGGAATGTGTGCATCTGGCGTTTCCTGTATTTCATCTGGTATTTTATGCTCTACCATGGTAGTTTGTGTAATATGCTTGTATTTATCTGTTGTTGACATTATAAATACCTTTACAGGAAATAAACTACGGCACTTTCATTGTATAGTAAAACGTTGCGTAGTGTAACAAGTGATGATTAAGCAATGATTAAAAGTATATGCTGAGTTTGCTCCTAGGTTTTGAAAATTCAATGTATATTGCTCTCTGCAAGATGATAGAATGATAAACAGAACATGGAGTCGGCTTCTCAAGAGGATAAACGAATGCGACGTACAAAAATCGTATGTACGATAGGTCCAGCCACACAGAGTGAAGAACAGCTTGAAGCACTTATGCGTGCAGGGATGAATGTTGCGCGTCTCAATTTTTCACATGGAACACAACAAGAACACGCGGTAGTGATCACAAGAATACGCGCTATAGCAGCACGACTTGGATGTGCTATTGCTATCTTACAAGACTTGCAAGGGCCGAAGATTCGTACAGGTGCGTTGCAAGGAGGACAACCTGTACGCCTTATCAATGGTGCGAAAATCACGATTACATCACGTGACGTACCAGGAACAGCCGAGACTGTTTCGACAACATACAAAAACTTACCGGATGACGTGAAGATCGGCGACTCTATATTGCTAGATGACGGTCTATTGGAGTTGCGCGTCCTGGCAAGCGACGGTACAGATGTCTTATGCGAGATTGTGCATGGCGGTCTCTTGAAAGAGCATAAGGGCATTAACTTACCAGGAGTGACAGTCAGTGCACCTTCTTTGACAGAGAAAGATCGTGATGACCTCACCTTCGGCTTACAACACGGCGTTGATTATGTCGCGTTAAGCTTCGTACGTAAGCCAGAAGATGTACAGGATGCCAAACGCTTTATTCGTGAGCATTTGGGAGACCAAACGAACAAAAAGAATCCTATTACAGTGCCACTTATTGCGAAACTCGAAAAGCCTGAAGCGATTGCACAGCTCGACGCGATCCTGGAAGTCGTTGATGGCGTGATGGTGGCGCGAGGCGATCTCGGTGTCGAGATGGCACCGGAGAAGGTACCACTCATCCAAAAGCGTATTATCTCACGATGTAATTATTTTGGCCTACCTGTTATCACCGCAACACAGATGCTTGAGTCCATGATTACCAACCCACGTCCAACCCGAGCAGAAGTGAACGATGTGTCAAATGCGATTATCGACGGCACCGATGCAGTTATGCTGAGTGCGGAGACCGCGGCAGGACAATATCCTATCGAGGCAGTCCAGATGATGGTACGTATCGCGGGAGAGACCGAGGCCGGAAATCGCACTGCTCACGAGCCGCAACACAAAAATCTCACGAAAGCACGCGCCGTCAGTCGGGCCGCTCGTGCTCTATCGGAAGAGGCCAGTGTGCAAGCAATTGTGGTCTTCACGCGTAGCGGCAACTCGGCTCATCTCATCTCAAAAGATCGACCACGTACACCTATCCTAGCATTTACTCCCTCGGAAAGCGTCTATCATCAGCTCGCGCTCTGGTGGGGCGTGTGGCCTTCGCGTATCGCCTTACAAGGCACAACGGAAGAGTTGATTGCCGCCGTCGATCAACGCTTGCAAGACGACAAGCTGATAGCGCGTGACCAATACGTTGTAATCATGGGTGGCCTTCCCGTTGCCAATCGAGCGCGTACAAATTTCGTCAAGTTACATCATATCGGCAACGCTTGATGGAGTTGTAATGGGTTTGACATGTTCGCGTCTCATGCTATACTCTGATACAAGAGTTATTATCTACATAGAGCGGCGGCTAACATCGACGTTATCCGCCGCGTCTCGTTGCAAAGAGGCTACATATTTCCCCGACAATGCATCCGTCGGCATTCAATGACGCCATTCATGGAGTTCACACATATGACAATTCAAGAACGAAAAGCTATTCCAGAGCCACAAGTAGATGCACGTTTACCTATTCCGCAGCAGAATTTGCGTGTACCAGGACCAACACCAGTGCCACCTGAAGTCATGGAGGCACAAGCACACCAGATGATTAATCATCGCGGACCGGAGTTTGCCGCGATTGTGAAACGGGTCTCGTTACGTTTACAATACTTTTTCCAGACCACTTCACCTGTGATGACCTTCCCTGCCGTTGGTACAGGCGGTCAGGAAAGTGCTGTTGTCAACCTGTTCTCTCCTGGTGAGCATGTCGTCGTCATCACGATTGGCAACTTTGGTGAGCGTATTGCAAAAATCGCCGAAGCCTACAGTCTCAATGTAACTCGCATCGAGTTTCCATGGGGGCAGGCGGCTGATCCCAATGTCGTAGAGGAACGGTTGAAGGCATTGCCACCATTCCGCGGCGTGTTGATGACGCACAATGAAACATCCACCGGTGTCACAAACGATGTACAGACGCTCACCGCGCTCATTCGTCGTATCAACCCGGATGCACTGATTGTGGTAGATGCCGTTAGCTCGCTCAGCGCGATTCCGTTAGATATGGACGCGTGGGATATTGACGTGGTGTTTACAGGTTCACAAAAGGGATGGATGACACCTCCGGGAGTGATGATGCTTTCCGCCAGCCCTCGCGCTATCGAGGCATCGAAAACTGCGAAGCTACCCCGTTTCTACTTCAACTGGAAATCTACGCTTAAAAGCCTTGAGGCTTGGCAACATCCAGTAACTTCGCCGATCTCACTATTCTATGCGCTGGATGTAGCCCTGGAAATGATGCTAGCAGAGGGACGAGAAGCGATTATTGAACGTCATACACGAGCAGGAGCCTATGTACGACAACGTGCGCAGGATATGGGGCTGAAGTTGCTTGCTACCGATCCTGAACGAGCATCAAATACGGTGACAGCAATCATGATGCCAGAAGACATAGAGTTCAAGGCACTCAACAAAACTCTTCGAGAGCAAGACGCTGTTGTTATAGCAAGCGGGCAGGACCATATGGCAGGAAAAATCTTCCGTGTGGGACATCTCGGCTTCTTTAGCGAACAAGACCTTGAACAAGCAATGAACGCCGTAGAGACGCGTCTGCACGAACTTGGCTTTAAGGGCTAAGTCGGTAGGGAACAGGAAGAAGACATGGCAGAGGTACAAAGTGAACAGCGCGCTCTCAAAATTCTCATTGCAGACCGTGTGGCGCAGGAGGGCATCGACCTCCTACGCACACAGTTGCCAGAGGCACAGATTGACGAGCGGCCTGGACTTAAACCAGAACAACTCAAAGCGATCATCGGAGACTATGCGGCCTTGGTGGTACGTAGTGAAACAAAAGTCACAGGTGACGTGCTCGCGGAAGCGACGCAGATGAAGATTGTTGGACGTGCAGGCGTCGGTGTTGACAATATTGACACGGAAGCAGCAACACGTCATGGCATCATCGTTGTCAACTCGCCTACAGGCAATATCGTTGCGGCAGCAGAACACTCTGTCGCCATGCTGATGGCACTCGCAAGACACATCCCCGAAGCGAACGCAAGCATGAAAGCGGGCAAGTGGGAGAAGAACCGTTTTCTAGGTGTCGAGGTACGCAACAAAACGCTCGGCATTATCGGTCTTGGTAAGGTAGGTACCGAGGTGGCACGACGCGCGCAGGGCCTGGAAATGCAAATTCTCGCATTTGATCCCTTCGTCTCACCCGATCAGGCGCGTAAACTGAACGTGACCATGCTTAGTTTTGATGACATACTCAAGCAAGCTGATTTTATCACTCTACACACATCGCTCACAAGCGGTCCAAACGGGACACGAGGTCTCATAGGTTCGCGCGAACTCGCTCTGATGAAACCAAGTGTACGCTTGATTAACTGCGCCCGTGGTGGCTTGATCGATGAAGAGGCACTCCTGCACGCACTCAACGAAAACGCTCTTGCTGGTGTTGCGCTTGACGTGTTTAGCCAGGAACCTATCAAAGATGATGCGACGCTGAAACAGCTTTTGGCTCATGAGCGCGTCATTGCGACCCCTCATCTCGGAGCTTCGACAGAAGAGGCGCAGGTTGGGGTTGCTATTGATGTAGCCGAGCAGATTGTGTCTGTACTCCATGGAGGTTTCCCGCGCGCCGCGGTCAACGCTCCACTTATTCTACCAGAGACGTTGAAGGTCCTACAGCCATATATGCGGCTGGTTGAGCAGATGGGACACCTATATACACAACTTCAACCTGGTTCATTAAGCAAAGTCGAGTTGTCTTGTAGCGGTGAAATCGCAAACTATGATCTGCGTCCACTGCAAGCTGCACTGATCAAAGGGTTATTAGAGTCCGTTTCAGACGCACATGTGAACATGATTAATGCACAGGTGTTGGCGAAACAATGGGGACTAGAAATCGTCGAGCAGAAGTCTACCACTGCTACCGAGTTTGCGAACCAAGTCACGCTTCGTATACAACATAACAATGGATATCCATCGCCACTTGCCGGCAAGCAAACCGCATACATCGAGCCAGGGGATGAGCATATCGAGGTGCTTAGCGGTACTGTAATACATGACGAGCCACGTGTCACACGTGTTGGTCGCTACGGGACCGAATTTGTACCAGAAGGATATATCTTCTTCTGTCGCAATCTCGATCAACCTGGCATGATTGGACGTGTAGGCACATCGCTAGGAAAAGCAGGCGTCAACATTCGTCATATGGATGTAGGTCCAATTGTGCGCTCACCACGCCCATATAGCCAGAAGAAACAAGCATCCGATACTGCATTGATGGTCATTTCCGTCGATGACCCTATCCCAGATTGGGCAATTGAGGAGATTAGCAAAGCGGGCGATATCTTTGGAGTGACTGTTGTAAAATTATAAGAGTTTCTCGATGAATGCAATCATGAAACATGGGCATGAAAATCTTTGTAAAGATTTTCATGCCCATGTTTCATGATTGCATAACATGTGTTAGCCTGAAAACGTGTGGTATTTTGTATTGATGATATGCTTGACCATATGAGTTACAACACCATAAACAATCAATAGAAGTACGATACCAATAAGTGTTGGCACTGTATATACTTGCATGAAGTGAAGCGCAATTCTCCAGCGTGGACCGAGCATCCACCCAATAGAGGGAAGCGTGATACACCATATGAAAGAACCTACTGATGCAGCAAACAAGAATTTTTTGAAATTCATATGTGAAATGCCTGCTGGAAAGCAAGCAAACGGGCGCACAAATGGTGTCATGCGTGAAAAGAAAATCATCCAGAAGCCCGACTGCTGAAACCAACTATCCATAATGCCTATTTTTTGTTCGTTCACATGGAAGAATGTGGCTAGACGTAATACTATTTTTCTTCCACCTCGCATACCAATCAAGTATGCACAGCATGCACCAGTGACACTTCCTATAACAGCTGAAACGATAAGCATTTCGATGTTAAGATAACCGAGTGCCGCCATTGCTCCCATGAGCAGTAGCAGAGTATTGTTGGTAATAGGAACTCCTGTACTCTCTAACAACAAAGTTATTGCGACAACAACATACATCAAAAATGGGCTTATATGCAGTAACGCATGCACAATAGGATGCACAACAGCCTCCTCCCCTTATATATCTATCTATATTTTTTCTTATACTTTTTTGATACAACGAATGCTTCTCTCGTTTCATTATATTAGACGTATGATATTCCTCTTTGGTTGCGAGTGACGCCAGAGTGGGCTATGCCGTTATAAACACTGCAACTATACTGATGATACAGCGTACACAGTGTGACGGAATATCAAAAGAGAAGAGAAAAAGAGAGAGATATGGCGACTACCACAAAACCGATTCTCGATAGAGAGTCATTAAAACCTAGCAGGAGACAGGCGCGTTACGCCTTTACCGTGCTGCTCATCATTAACATTCTCAACTATGCGGACCGTTTTGTACTTGCGGCGGTTCTTCCAAAGATTAAAATAGACCTGGCGTTGAGCAATACACAACTGGGACTCCTCTCATCAGCATTTCTGCTTGTCTATGCACTTACAACACTTCCTTTGGGCATCTGGGCGGATAGAAGCACGAGAAAAAACATTGTTGCAATCTGTGTTGGTATATGGAGCGTTGCAACAACATTAGCTGGTTTTACTACCAATTTCATACAGCTTTTTATCACACGTACCGTTCTTGGCATAGGTGAGGCTGGCTACGCTCCCGCGACGCTTTCACTCCTGGGTGATTATTTCCCGAAAGAGCGACGAGGGCGAGTGCTCTCATTCTATTCTATCGGCAACTTGATTGGAACTGCTCTCGGTCTTGTGATGGGAGGATTGGTTGCTGATGCTTTCGGATGGCACTGGGCCTTCTTCATTGTTGGTATCCCAGGCTTACTAACCGCGTTTCTCATCTGGCGCGCCACTGAACCTGTGCGTGGTATCTACGAAAGCGAAGAAGGAGATGATACAAGTGCGACGCATGGGAGTTTAGGTAAAGACTTTTGGGGCGCGGTTAGGCTCCTCTTCCGTATCCCAACCTATTGGGTTCTACTTGGTGCTTTTGTCTTTAGCTTCTTCACTATTGGTGGTGCCTCTAGTTGGATAACTTTTTACTTGCAAGGAGCGTTTACCCTCAAACTTGGGCAAGCTTCCTCTATTTCAGGCGGCGTACTGGCAGGAGGAAGCCTTATCGGAACTTTAGCGGGAGGGTGGATTTCAGACTATATGCAGCGTCGTCGTCCAGAAGGTCGCATGATTGTTGTCGTCTTCGCCTTTCTTGTAGGTGCCCCTTTGACGTTTCTGGCACTGTCACTCCACACACTACTCCCGTTCATCTTTGTCTTTTTCATTGCGATCATCTCTTTATCGCTCTGTTTAGGACCATTAAACGCAATCATACAGGATGTGATCATCCCAGAGGTACGCGCGACAGCCTTTGGTCTCGCGCTCTTGCTAGCACATTTACTTGGTGATGCTTCTTCACCAACCGTCATTGGTGCTTTAGCAGATAGGTTTCACGCTATGGGTTCTCCTGAATCTCAGGCTCTAGGTTTAGCACTTCTAGTCACGACACCAACGTGTCTTGCACTGGCTGGTGTTATTTGCCTCATTGGCTTACGAACAGTGGCACGTGATATGCAACATATGCAGGAGCGTTTACACGGGAAAAAGAAAGAGGCATAGACACGTTTACAATAAAACAAGCCTCTCATACTGAGAGACTTGTTTTATGCAAGCGGGTTACGGGATTTGAACCCGTGGTCTCAACTTTGGGAAAGTCGCATGTTACCGCTACACCAAACCCGCGTAAGTACATAACTGACAAAAGCGATTATAGCTGATACATAGGGAAAAGTCAAGGAAACATGACAGGGACGGAGCACCTGTCATACCACCAATAAGCAAACATGGGAAAGGGCTAGCCACTTAGCATAGACTAGCCCTTCTTCTTTGTCTTTTCCTGCTGCACCTTCCGCTCTTTGTAAAACGACTTTGGTTTTGGGCGGTGTTCTGTATCCTCATATGCTGCTGGTGCTGAGTCCTCGCGCGCAACGACCTCTGCCTCATCACGTTCACTCACGAGTATCTGTAAATCATTATAGATATTATAGTTATCACTTACTTCACGCATACGTAACATGTGACGCAGTACCTGGATTTGCGTCGTACTTGTTCGATCATTCTTGGCAGGTTCAGCCCTTTTTAACAACATTTCTACAAGGTCCATACTATCGTCATGTGCGCCAACGCCTTCAAGACGTTCGCGTACCGTCAATAACTGCTCGTATAAGTTCACGTATTCTTCCTCCTGATGAACACTGACACTATTCTCTGCTAGAGCTATGGTAGCATAGGTCTCTTCTAGCGTCAAATGGATGTGACCAATGTTACGGAAAGGCATGTGGAAGCGCGATGAAAAAGGTTGTGCCTTCGCCTGGCACACCAGTACTTTCAACCCAGATAGCACCATTCATTGCCTCGACGAGTTGTCGGCACAGATATAGTCCTAAACCTGAACCTTTCTGCGTGCTTTTAAGCGCGTTTGGAAGCCGCACAAATTTGGTGAAGAGGCGTTCCTGGTCTTCCGGTGCAATGCCATCTCCTCGATCCGAAATCGAAAGCAAAACAACAGAATGTTCTGTAACAGTAGGCGAAATATGCATGTGAGGGACAGGTGTACTCAGACGTTCGGCATGTATCGTAATAGGCGTCTTTATGGGAGTATATTTCAGTGCATTCCCCAACACATTAAGCAGAATCTGACGTAAGCGCGACTCGTCCGCATGAACGTGAAGAGCATCATCTATATACACTTCGACGTTCCTGCCTTGACGTATTGCGTTTGGCCCCAGAATGTCCAACACCGGAAGTAATGCATGAGAAAGCTGAACATTACTCAGCGAAAGTGTAATCTCTTTTTGATCCACATGACTCGTATCCATCACATTGCCGAGCAGAAGAATAACTTCCTCTGACGCTCGTCGCGCACTGCTGATAAAGCGATTTCTGTCCTTCTCGCTCAGCGAAGCCCCATGCATACTCAATAGTTCCAAGTATCCCTGAATAGCTGTCAATGGCGTCCTAAGTTCATGAGACGCGGTCAAGAGAAAGTGATTTTTAAGTTGATCCGCTTCTTCGGCGCGCTGAACCGCTTCGCGAAGTTCTGTGTATAAGCGAGCATTTGTAATCGCTATACCAGCTTGCAAGGCAATCTCTAACAGCATTTCTACATGATGTGCAGTATAGTCATGGGGAGTATAGCTTTGTACAGAAAGCATACCAAGAACCTCTTTGCCAAAGTGAAGAGGAACAAAGAGTATCGATTCTGATAAACGATGACTTCCTAGAACATCATCATATTCCTCTTCTGAGCTTATATTCTCGACAGCATCGCGATAGCATTTATACTCTTCCTGTGTGGAAAAGAGAAAGTACTTCTCTTCTTTTAAGAATAACTTACGTGCTAATAGAGGAATTGCCGTATAGTTCTCTGGCGGGTAGACGACTCCTTCGTCAACAATGTAATCCATCACGAGTTTATCGGTTGCATGAAAATAGCGAGAGACCATAAAAGCATCGACAGGCATAATATGTTGTACCTGTTCATGAATCGTCTCATAGACCGTATGGAGATCGTGGAGTGCTTCAGGCGCGAAGAGCGCATGTCCAATTTCAACAAGAGTAGTGCGTTCCTCACTCCTTTGTTTTACCGCCTCGTATAACTGAGCACCTTCGATGATAAGCGCGGCCTGAGCTGCCAACAACTCAAGACACTCCATCATTTCCACATCAGGACGCAGACCATCGAGAGGTGCATCTGGCGTGAGTAGTCCTAGGAGAGTATTATCAGCACTCATAAGTGGCACAACAATCATATCAGTCGTTTTCCACACGTTTGACGCAGAAGACGAGTTAGGAATAAGCACCTGTTCATCGCTCATAGTAAGAAAGTATCCAGCGAACACTTCGTTCTCCCAGAGGGGAGACTCAGTTGGAATAAAGTACGAGCCACTAATGCGGTACCGCTCGTCAATAAGCAATGCAGCAACAGCATTTGGTAAAGGATGTTGACGGAGATATTCTTCCTCTTCAGAAGAAATACCATACGAGGCTTGCGCGTGCAAACGCCCATCTTCATGCACGATGTACAAAGCAGAATAACGGAAACCTAATACTTCACATACAGCTGTTGTAACACGATTGAGTAACGCGATGACATTTATTTGTAAGCGCAAAGAAGAATCAATATCTGTAACATATTTAAGAACTTTATGTTGACGAAGTAGGTTAGAAGGACTTTGTGTAAATGATATATTAAAAGGTATAGGATTTTGTGACATATGCTATGCTTTAGACCTCACTGCTTCTACCTGTTTTAATGCTTGAGATTATACCATATAGGATGGAAATATGTAAATTTTCTAGTCCTTTATAGTAATTTTTTACTTTTCTCTTTCACGAATACAGTAAAAAAACAGAGCTTCTTGAC
>CAZZVE010000141.1:0-13142 GCA_964657325.1 uncultured Ktedonobacterales bacterium | reverse complement strand
TTTCTCGATATCCGCATCAAACAGATACGCTTGCTGTTGAAAAGCTGCTACCTGTGCCTCTATCGAGACAAACGGCTCTATATGTCTTTGACCTGTAACAAATATATTCTCTTCTACGTTTCCTGATAGACCATTATAGGTAAGATTAGAAGAGCCTACCATTGCCCATGCTTGTGCATTAAGTGCCCGAAATATATTTTTGGGTGAAAGAGACGCCCTATATTCGTAACGTAAACATATAGCTCAACTCCACAATCATGATAGAGCATTTGGAAGGCACTGAGGCGATTTGTTGGGTTGAGTCCAACAACTGCACGTACTTTAGGAGAGGATTTTAACAGTGTTTTGATCGGTAGAATACCATTAGTCGAAACATATCCACTGCAGATATCGAGCGAAAACCCTGGAAAGTCTCGCTCTGTCCTTAATAATATTGTCAGGGGTTGGTCTGTCGCACTCGTAGTAATTTCTGGCATACACGCTTCTCTCCTCACTTACAAATCCTTCTTTGCCCTTGCTTATGGTATCACATCCTCCGCTTTGAAACTCAACACCCTCCAAAACAGTGTCACTCAATGAGCACATATATAAAAGGAGATTTTTTAACGATGAACAACAATTCTGCAGAAGATAACAACATTCAACTCTCGGCACCTGTCGATGAGAAACGCGACCATGTGAGAGGTCCATCGAATGCACCTGTCACAATGGTGGAGTATGGCGATTTCGAGTGTCCCGATTGCGGCGCGGCTTACCCTACGGTCAACGAGCTTATGCAGCGTATGGGCGACAAGTTGCGTTTCGTCTATCGCTATTACCCATTGGTAGAGATGCATCCCCATGCTGAACATGCCGCTGAGGTCGCGGAAGCTGCCGCCGCGCAGGGCAAGTTCTGGGAGATGTACGATAAGCTGTACCAAAACCAGAAACACCTGAGCGATGACAACTTGATGCAGTATGCGGAGTCGATTGGTCTCGATACAAAACAGCTTGACCGCGAAATGCAGAACGGGACCTACACAAAGCGTATCGAGGAAGACCTGGACAGTGGCGATGCAAGCGGCTTGGAGGGTACACCCACGTTCTATATCAACGGCAAATACTACGACGGTGCCTACAATGTCGATGCATTTCAGACCGCACTTGAGCAGGCCGCCAACGGGAAATAATTGCACGTATCCAAATGGCAAGCTTGAACGTGGTATGAGGGAGAGGAGAAATAGCCTATGGCAAATATAAATAGCGACGACAAACAAGAGAAACGCTTCATCGACCCCGAAACGGGTGCGCCCGATGGCACCTCATCGTCTGGCGGTGTCACCGGTTCTGGCGGCGAGGCTGGCAATCAGACCAAGAGCCAGAGCACAGGTAGCAATGCGGGCGAGAAGCCCAACACTAGTGCCGTCGATACTGGTCATAGTGAGCCTGGTGGCAACATTGGTGGACGTGGCCCTGGTGATTCGTCAAAAACCATTGGCGATCAGGACTCCACACAAGGCCGTAACGACATGGATACCATTGATCCCATGACCGCGCGTGACCCAGCACATCTTGATAAGGTCGCACAGCAGGACAGTTCAAAAGAGATCGCGCAACGCGATCCATGATTCAAATATAGTAAGCCTTGAGCACGTAGTAAATGTAAGCATGACCGGGGCAAGCCCTGTTACCACCATACGCGGATGGACGTGACAAGCCACGTAGTGGTGGAAAGTATAGTAGTGACAGGGCTTGCCCCTGTCATGCTTACGACTCACATGATAGGCTTTATTATGAAATTCGTTTGAACTCAATAGGCTCGCTCCTATGATGCCCTCAACGTGTCTCTTTTTCTCTTGACATCCTCTTCTCTTTCCTCATATACTCACTACGTGAATACTCAAGCACCAACAAACATGCTCTTGTCATATGTTTATTTTCAAGGAGGTTCTTAGTGAGATACCGTTTGTATGCTATCCGTGCCCTATTTCTTCCCCTGCTTCTGTGTTTCCTGCTCGCCGCCTGTGGAGGTTCAACGAGTGGAGGCTCGACGAGCGGAGGCGGAACGACAGCAACAACGACTCCAAAAGCGTCCACGCTCAACGTATTCGCGGCTGCCTCGCTTACTGAGTCCTTTACAGAAATTGGCAAAAACTTTCAAGCTGCCCATAGTGGTGTGACCGTCAAGTTCAACTTCGCAGGCTCACAAGCCCTCGTCCAGCAAATGACGAACGGTGCTCCTGCCGACGTATTTGCCTCGGCAGATACAGCAAACATGACCAAGGCTGCCAACGCGAACCTTGTGGACAACCCACAGATATTTGCAAGAAATAAATTGGTCGTTATTGTCCCTGCTAGTGGAAGCAAGGTCGCATCACTAAAAGACCTGGCGAATAAAGGTACCAAAATCGACATCGAGGCTCCGTCAGTGCCAGCCGGCAAATATTCGTTGCAGGTATTGGACAAGATGGGCAAATCACCTGATTATGGCAAGAGCTATGAGAGCGCGGTAAAAGCGAACTTTGTCTCACAAGAGGACAACGTCAAAGCGGTTGTCACAAAAGTGCAGTTGGGTGAAGCCGATGCAGGCATTGTATATTTCACCGACGTTACGGCAAAGGTTGCACCTAAAGTAAAGGAAATTACCATTCCTGATAACTTCAACGTTGTCGCAGAATACCCCATCGCCGTCACGAAGAACGCCAAGGATGCCTCTGATGCGCAAGCGTTTGACCAATATGTTCTCTCATCTGATGGACAGGCCGTTCTGCAAAAATATAAGTTCATTAGCCCTAGTGCGTAGGATACTGATACAAAAGAAACCAGGGCACCCGCAAGGGGATGCCCCTCCCATATGTCGCCGTGGTATGGGAGGGGCATCCCCTTGCGGGTGCCCTGGTTCCGTTGAATCCTTACGTGAACGCTGATGGGACATCCCCTTGCGGATGCCCTCGCAGCAATTATGGATAATCAAAGGCAGGAGACGCTATGGCAAAGACGCTGATGCTCCTTCAGAAAAACGCACTCATAACACGTTGGCCTGCACGCATTCTGGTGGGCTTTCTCGCGGGATGTTTTTTTCTATTTTTAGCGGTCCCGCTTGCCTCGCTGCTGTTTCATGAGCCTATTCCTGTGCTATGGGATGCTATACAGCAACCGGACATTGCACAAGCGTTGCAGTTAAGTCTGTTGACAACAACGCTCAGCACATTTTTTTCCATCGTGCTAGGCTTGCCAGTCGCCTACGTCCTGGCGCGTATGGAATTTCCAGGCAGAAAAGTACTGGAGACACTGGTAACAATGCCAACGGTGTTGCCCCCAGTCGTCGCGGGTGTGGCTCTATTGCTCACGTTTGGGCGTGTCGGATTGATTGGACGCTATCTCAATCTGATTGGCATTACCATTCCATTCACAACAGTCGCCGTTGTCATGGCGCAAACATTCGTTGCCGCGCCATTTTTCGTCAACAGTGCGAGAGCGGGTTTAACGCAGTTAGACCGTCGTTACGAACTCGCGGCCTACACGCTACGCGCCTCACCATTCTACACCTTCCGTCGTGTGACATTGCCGCTTATCGCCCCCGCATTGCTCTCCGGTATTGGTCTTACATGGGCACGTGCACTCGGCGAGTTTGGCGCGACCATTACCTTCGCGGGAAACTTTCAGGGTGTCACGCAAACCATGCCTATCGCGGTCTATATCGCCGCCGAAACCGATTTAGATAAATCAATCGCGCTCTCGGTCGTGCTACTCGCGGTTTCCTTTGGCGTATTGCTGGCATTGCAATTGGGACGTATACGCCGTTGATGCTATAACAACATCGGTAGGGGCAGCAATTCATTGCGCCCAAAGATGGGCGGGGAGGGGTGCGCGTTGGAAGCAAGAATCGTTGCCGACGCGTTGCCCCACCACCCCCATCTTTGGGCGCAATGAATTGCTGCCCCTACCGCTATCCCATCTTTAGCATTGGTTACAATCGTTGCTCTCGTGGACGCACATCGTACAACATCAGGCCCGTTTTTGCCGCAATCAATGAAAGCAACGCTTGCATCTGCCTATCATATTCTGCAATGGGAAGCATTGGCTTAACGGTTATAAAGCTCCATGAGCGTATCCAACGCCAGCGCACAACCTCTTGCTGTGTAGAAAGTTCGTAATATGTAGGAAGTTGTCTTGTCTCCCATCCTTGTTTGTACACCGCAGAAATTGCGAATAGCTTTGCCTCATCCCACTTCATGTGATGTATTCGACCGAAGCCGACACGCACACTTATACCGTGTTCATCCACTATAAGCGTCTGATATCCCTGTACGATAGGACCTATGATAAAGAGAGAAAATACGGCTAGTACGAGAACAAGAATGAGTGAGGTAATGGTATCATCTATAAAGTGTGGGTCCTGTAAAAGAGTAACAATGGCAAACACCACAAATGCAAGGAAGAGAAGCGTTGCAATAACAAGTACAACTGTCCACCCTTTCGCGGTACGATGGGTAATTGTTATCGGTAACGCTAGCATAGTAGCATCTGATATAGGTTGTTGCTCTGCAATCAGGTTCTGGTCGCCCTGCACTGCTTGTTGACGACGCTGATCTTGTTTCCGCCAGAAACGCACCTGTGCGATAGCAGCACCAATATTTATTAGCCCTACAAAAACAGGACCAAGAACCATAAAAAAAGGATTTCTATATGCTGGTTGTATTGTGAACGCATAGAGTGCGCCATAGACAATATAACCAAACCATACTAGCGCGATGAGACGCCCTCGGATAATATTTGGCTCGGTCTTTACCATACATTTTTCCTTATGCTTTGTATACACTCATACTACTACCCACTATCGTCATATGCTACAATCTGTACAAACATCTACTAAGGAGAGAAACGTAATAATGACTACCGCACAAAAACTGCCACATTGGGATATGAATGTTATTTATCCTGGGCTTGAATCGCCCGAATTCGCACAAGCATTTACGCATGTCGTCAATGTTATCAATGACTTAAGCGAACTATTTGACTCGCATAACATTCAAGAACAATCTGGCTTGACCGTCAATACCTCAACCGTCTCTACATTTGAAACTATCGTTGCCCACTATAATGCCGCAGCCGACACGGTTCGTACGGTTGGCGTGTATATTAGCTGCATTGTCAGTACGGACTCACGCAACGATCTAGCACAGGCAAAAATGAGCGAGTTGCGCCAATCTCTCGTACTTTTCTCGCAACTCGGTACGCGCTTTACCGCGTGGATTGGTTCACTTGATGTAGAAGCTCTTATCACACAATCGGCGATTGCACGCGACCACGCCCATGCCTTACGCAATGCAAAAACTGAGGCAACACATCTCATGTCGCCTGCCGAAGAAATGCTCGCCTCCGAACTTAATACAACGGGTGGTTCCGCGTGGAGCAAGCTACATGGCAACATCACCTCGCAACTCAGTATTCCCTTCGAGGTGAATGGTCAGACGCAATACCTGCCCATGAGCGAAATTCGCAATCTTGCCTTCGATGCCAACCGTGAGGTACGCCGTCGCGCTTATGAAGCCGAGCTTGAGGGATGGCAACAGGCCGCGTTACCATTAGCGGCAGCCCTCAATAGCATTAAGGGTGAGGTCAATGTGCTGGCACAGCATCGTAAGTGGGAGTCGCCGCTCGCGGAATCGCTCTTCGACAGCAGTATCGATCAGCAGACTCTCGATGCCATGATGTCTGCAGCCCGTGAGTCATTTCCTGATTTTCGCCGCTATCTGCACGCAAAGGCTCGTGCTCTGAACCTTCCGCGTCTGGCGTGGTACGATCTCTTCGCACCCGTTGGTGCAAGCGACAAGGTCTGGACGTTTGATGAAGCCACAACCTTTATCGTGCAGCAGTTCGGCACCTACTCACAACGTCTCTCGGATTTCGCGGCACGAGCCTTTCGTGAACATTGGATTGACGCGGAGCCACGTCCAGGTAAACGCGATGGAGCTTATTGTACGTCCATACGCGCCGACGAGTCACGCGTCTTCTCAAACTTCAAACCGGTCTTCGGTGGCGTCAGCACACTTGCTCATGAACTGGGACATGGCTATCACAATCTCAATCTTGCCCAGAGGACACCACTCCAACGCTCGCTCCCTATGACACTAGCGGAGACTGCTAGCATCTTCTGCGAAACCATCATCACGCATGCCGCGCTAAAGAATGCCAATCCACAAGAGCAGATTGCGATCTTAGAGGAGTCGATACAGGGATCGTGTCAGGTTGTGGTCGATATCACGAGCCGTTTCTTGTTTGAGCAACGCGTCTTCCAGCAACGTGAAAAGCGTGAATTATCCATCGACGAACTCAAGGCCACCATGCTAGAGACACAGCGCGAAACCTATGGCGATGGTCTCGACGAGGCACAGCTTCATCCCTACATGTGGGCGGTCAAAGGTCATTACTACAGTACCGGACGCTCATATTATAACTACCCTTATATGTTTGGCCTGCTCTTCGGTCTCGGTCTCTATGCGCGCTACCAGCAAGACCCCGAAACCTTCAAGCAAGGCTACGACAATCTGCTCTCGTCAACTGGACTAGCCGATGCCGCTACTCTCGCTGCGCAATTTGGTATCGACTTGCGTACCGAAGCCTTCTGGCGTGCCAGCTTCGACATCATTCGTAAAGATATCGCGCAATTCGAGAACCTGATTGTAGGAGTCTAATATATTCTCTCAAAGAGGTGTTACTACTCCTCTAACTGACGCGCCAAATCTTCAAAGTCGCTCGCTACAATGTCGAACACGCCTTCCGGTATTGTAGCGGGCGTTTTATCTGGACCATATTCCAGAGGACGAGGTACGAAGCCTGCTTTGAGACCTACTTTCTGGGCGGCGTGTAAGTCGTCCGCATGTGCCGCGATAAGCATTACCTGTTGTGGTTGCAGACTCAGCAGTTCGTAGGTCATCTGGTACGCACGCGGATCGGGTTTGTACGCCTTGACCAGTTCTGCCGAGAAGATGACATCCCATGGTAGATTGCTGTACTTCGCCATATCAACCAGCAAGCCTACATTTCCATTCGAGAGTGTGCCGAGAATGTAGTGTTGTTTCAAACGTGTCAAGCCTGCAATCGCATCGGGCCATGGTTGAAGTCGATGCCAGACTTTGTTGAGATGTATCTTCTCATCCTCGCTCAAACTTGTAACACCAAATTTCTTGAGTGATTCATCTAAGGCCATACGATGCAAGTCGTCAAGATTTTTCCAGGGCAACTCTTGTCTCATGACACGTTGCATATTCGGACGATACTGACCACGCCACGCATCCGAGAATGCTCCCCAATCGACCTGTAGCCCCTTCTCGCGGTTTAACTGCTCGCCCTCACGTATAATCGTGCCGCGGTAATCAACAACGGTCCCGAACACGTCGAATACGAGCGCGCGTAGTGCTGGTGTGGTTGTCATGATTGATCCTCTCTGTTATCTATCGTCTCTACTTACTATATACTATTCTCATGCTATAATCCGTATCATAAATGAAAACTCCATCTGCTGTTAAGAACAGGGAGACCGCAAGGGTCTCCCCTACACGTAGGGCAACACAAATATGTAGGGGAGACTCTTGCGGTCTCCCTGTTAACGACAAAAATTTGTAGAAATGAGAAAAAATATGTATATACATATGAAGAATATCACGAAACTCGCGCTAGGGACTGCCGCACTTGCTGTCACAGGCACTATTACAGCAAAAGCAGTGAGCAATACGTTTCTCCATCAATTACAAACTCCTCCAACACATCAGGTAGCCGACTATGATGTGGCTATGGAAAAAATCGACCGTATACTGAAGTTCGAGAAAACGCAACCATTACAAGACATATGCCATACAACAGTGCTAACACATGGACATAAAACTGAACAGGTTATTATTTTGATGCATGGCATGACCAGTTGTCCTCGGCAATTCATCGAATTCGGTACTCTCCTCTTCGAGCAGGGATACAATGTGCTTATTCCGCGTATGCCCTATAACGGGTATACAGATTTAGAAACAACCGATCTTCGACATCTCACGATGAAGGATTTGCGCGACTCTAGTGCAGTAATGGTGGATATCGCGCATGGTCTGGGCGAACGCGTTACTTATGCTGGACTCTCGGTAGGTGGAACGATGGCGGCATGG
This sequence comes from uncultured Ktedonobacterales bacterium, assembly GCA_964657325.1. GTDB lineage: Bacteria > Chloroflexota > Ktedonobacteria > Ktedonobacterales > Ktedonobacteraceae > JBBQVS01. The sequence goes on along the minus strand of CAZZVE010000141.1, from coordinate 5,007 downwards.
GTTGCACAGTACCGCGCTGATGTCGATAGAGCAATACTTATCGCTCCTGCCTTCACCATTGATCGACACCTTGGGATTGGTGTAAGCAAACTTGTGATGTACTTGCTCTACCTGCTGCCTAACCTCATGACTCAGTGGTTCCGGCAAGGTCATGGTTCGCCTTTCGGGTATCGTGGCTTTGCTACTCGTAGCCTCGCGGTAACGATGCGCCTGGGATTTTCCGTCTATGAAGCCGCTCTCAAGGCGAAACCAGCAGTGCAGTCCATACTTATTGTAACCAACGCTGATGACCCCTCCATGAACAACGGTATTATACAAAGCTTGGTACAGAGGTGGCGAAGGAACGGGCTGAGATACTGCGAGATGTATGAGTTCGACGCAAGCCACCAGCTACCTCATGACATTGTTGGTACACAAAATCCGCAGCAGCATGTTGCGTTCGTCTACCCCATCCTGCTTGCTCTCATTACGAGGAAACAAAATGTAGAAGCGACTGAGCAGTAGGTTTTTTCAAGATACGCCAATTGTAGGGGTCTAATTCTATTATACCCCCTGTTGGCGATCAACCACGTTAGAAGAATGTTGAAACGTTTCGTCAATCCTGTGGATGCAATCAGTTGCTATCATAGTGTAATAGAATTAGACCCTACACACATTATGAGAAGAATTGCTGAGTTTACAATAGAAAAAACAGGTCGTCGTTGGCATGACAGGGCTTGCCCCTGTCATGTTCTCCTCGATATGCGATTATAAACCGAGCAATTCTTCTCATGATGTGTATGAGTTTAATAGAATTAGACCCCTACAGCGTGACAAACAATGCTAGTACCCTTGTGCTCTCTGTGAAACGTGAGATATCTTTAATGGGTAGAGTTGCTACCACTATGCGAAAGGATCATACATATGAGTGGAATAGATACTGTCAGAGCATTTGTCACAGCGATAGAGAACAATGAGAAAGAGGGAACCGTCAATCCGCTCGCCGATGATTTCCTCTTCAGTGGTTGGACACCAAAACCACTGGACAAAGCCGATTTCATCACCACCTTTGCCGAACTCAAATCAGGCATGCCTGGTCTGATGTTCAATCTGCATAACCTAGCTGAAGAGGGGACTACTGTAACTGGTAGTATCCAGATTGCAGGCTATCAGAGCGATTCCTTTAGTATTCCACCGTTGAGCCTACCGCCGATACCACAAATGGCGCGTAGTGTCTCGCTTCCAGTTGAAGATGTTGAGTTTCAAGTTACAGGCGATAAGATTGTGAGTTGGACTGTGCACCATGTCGAGGGTGGTGGCATCAAAGGCTTATTGCACCAGCTAGGATTTGACGCGCCAATCATCCAGTAAAAAATAACAAATGTGCTATGTCAGTCAGCTCAGCTAATCGATATAGCACATTCGTTATTTTCTTTTAATAGTTTGTTGCCATTCGCTATAATACGATATACATATGAACCTTGCTTAAGGGATAGGCACAAATAACATTTTCTTATAGCATGCTACCTCGCTTACCCTTGACAAACATCGTCTGTCTCATGCACAATTACCTTTATACCTTTCCCTTTAGCTCAGTGGAGGAAGGATTCTTTTTTTTTATGGAAATATATGGACGACACCAGTTCCCCGGACGCCTCTTTATTGTAGAGGGCGTGGATGGTTCCGGGAAGAGTACCCAGATCGCGCTATTGCGACAATGGTTGATTAGCGAAGGGTATACTGTGTTCTTTAGTGAGTGGAACTCTTCTCCTCTGGTCAAAGAGACAACGAGCAAAGGGAAAAAGAAGCAACTTTTGACACCTACAACCTTTAGCCTCATTCATGCAACTGATTTTGCTGATCGTACTGAGCATGATATTATTGCGCCCCTTAAAGCTGGAGCGATTGTGCTGGCGGACCGCTATATCTATACCGCCTTCGCACGTGATGTCGCACGCAACGTTGACCGTGAATGGGTCCGCGAGTTGTATCAGTTCGCGGTAAAACCAACGATTGCCTTTTACTATCGTGTCCCGCTCGAAACCTCATTAAGTCGTATTCTCACGGGGCGCACCGAACTGAAATATTATGAAGCAGGTATGGACCTTGGCCTGAGTTCTAATCCGCACGAGAGTTTTAAGCTCTTCCAACAACGTATCGTCAACGAGTATGAATCAATGATCGACGAGTTCGGTTTGACGGTTATGGATGCAACATTGCCCATTCCCGAACAACAAAGGCAAATGCGTAAACTGGTGAAGCCATACCTTAAAGGTGTACGCCGTTTGCACTCCTCGGCGCGTGATGCGGCCGAGTCTGCATTAGTGCGCGAGCGACAAGAGCAACCAGTCGAAATCGAAAGCATTATAAGAGGTGAGCGATGAACGCAACAGGATCATATGGTGGAGGTTGGTCCTACGCGGCAGCTTCCTATGAAAGTAAAAGTGCAACCGAAACATATTCATCATCCTCTAAGGCGGAGCGTGAGTCTATGTCGAATCTAGCTTTTTATGGCATCGATGCCATTCACCTTAAGGAACGTGATGAACTATTGCCAGGTCGCTTGATTGTTATCGAGGGAACCGATGGTGTTGGACGTTCAACACAGGTTAATCTGTTGAGACCGTGGTTGGAGAGCAGTGGCTATGCTGTTGTCGATACCGAGATGACACGTTCTGCCCTTGTAGGTCCTGGCCTCAAACATGCAAAAGAGGGACATACGCTTGGACCGATCACCTTGAATCTGTTCTACGCAACCGATTTCGTGGACCGCTTCGAGAACCAGATAGTGCCAGCGTTACGTGCCGGATTTGTCGTTCTCACAGATCGCTATATCTATTCGCTCATGGCACGTGCTATTGTACGTGGTGCCGATCCACGCTGGATACGCTCTATTTATGGATTGGCCTTGAAGCCCGATGCCATCTTCTATCTACGTATTGGCCTCGATGACCTCGTGCCACGCGTCCTGCAACGCGGCGGCTTCGACTACTGGGAGTCCGGCATGGATATGCGTCTCGGTGCGGACCTCTACGAAAGCTTCGTCAACTACCAGACACGCCTTATCACTGAATATGAGAAAATGACGCGCGAATTTAACTTCCACGTCATCGACGCCAGCCGTCCCGTCGAACACATGGCGGAACAATTCAAAGAAGCCATCCTGCCACTGTTGCCCACTGGCTAACTGAACAACTTCCGGTGATCAAATGCCACGCTTCCTCTTGGTAGGGGCAGCAATTCATTGCGTCCAAAGATGGGTTGGGGAGGGGTCCTCGTTGCCATGAGATGCGTCTCCATATGAATCAGGATAAGAAGTGTTGAGATTGTGAGAAGGAGAAAACGGGTTGCCGAGAGCATGACAGGGGCAAGCCCTGTCACTCCTATACGCGGTTTCGCGTAGCAAAGCCACACCATGATGGTCAAGTATGGGCGTGACAGGGTTTGCCCCTGTCATGTCCCTCGCGGCTCGATACGTAATTACAAACCCAGCAATTCTTATTCTGTTGCGCATAGGCGCAATGATTGCTGCCCCTACCGACGTTCTCTTTTTCATTTAGCAAAACTCGTTCAAAATATGCTTGACAAATCTAACTAATTTGCGTATCATCTAATTAGGCATTTATATAATAGTATACATGTACAAGGATAAGAAAATGGATGAGAGACAAGCGCAAATTGAGGCACAGCGAAAATATGGCATAGCACGGATGACTTATGAAGCTGCGCAGGGTGAGCCATTGCTACGTCTTGGTAGGGCATTTGCGGACCCGATGCGTGTGCGTCTACTGGCATTGTTGGCGGAGCGTTCGATGTATGGACAGGAGTTGGCAGAGGCTCTACACGTGGCAACGCCAACAATCTCGCATCATATAGCCATTTTGAAGGCTGCGGGACTGGTACGTGTAGAGCGCGAAAACAACTATCACCACTACCATTTCGATGAGCAAGGGCTGGCAAATATGACGCAGATGTTGACGCTTGAGCACATGCGTAACATCGGGCAAGCTATGCGTCTGCAACAAGATCCAACAGACGTATCACCCACGGAAGCCGATGATCGCAGAATGACGCAAGAGGCGTACTTCAAAGAGGGACGTTTGACCAGTATTCCGCCACAAGCTAAATCGCGGAAGTATGTGCTAGAAAAAGTCGCGGAGTCGTTTGAGTGGGGGCGCATCTACGACGAGAAAGAGGTCAATACGATTCTCAAAACTCTTCATTCAGATGCTGCCACCCTTCGTCGTGAGATGGTCGATTCAAACATCATGATGCGCGAGAACGGTCGCTACTGGCTAGTGCGTCCGCAAATGTAGGGACTAATTCTACCCCCTTTTTTTGTCTCAAGGTTAGCAAAGGTGATTTGATAACCAGTTATGTATTCGTGTAGCCCATGACAGGGGCAAGCCCTGTCACTACTATACTCTGCGCTACGGAGTGGCTTGCTACGTGATTTCGTGTATAGTAGTGACCGGGCTTGCCCAGTCATGGCTTGATCCGTGCAACATTAAGGAGGCCCTTATGCCAACCTCAATCCTATCACCTCAAGAAATCGCAACCAAATATGTCTTAGTGCTGGACACGCTTTGTGAAATCGCGGAAACTTATCGTATCTCTGGTCTGCAAGAGAATGCTGTGAGTGTGCTTGCAGCAGGTCTACTGCTACTACACGAAGTCTCACTCCATCATCAAGCCATGTTTCTCACCGCCTAAGCCGAGGCTGAAGAAAGGATGAATAGAGACTTGTAGGGGTCTAATTCTATTACACCCTGTTGGCAATTGATACTGTTCATAGGATTGATGAGACGTTTCAACATCCTCCAACATGGTCAATCGCCAACAGGGTGTAATAGAATTAGACCTTTACTAGTTTGTCAAAGCTGATTTGTCGCTTGAGCAAGGGCATCCCCTTGCGGGTGTCCATACGCATCAGGATAAGAAGTGTTGGGTTTATAATCACATACTGAGCCGTGGGCAGCATGACAGGGGCAAGCCCTGTCACTCCCATATTGACCATTATGGGGTGGC
>CAZZVE010000140.1:0-13170 GCA_964657325.1 uncultured Ktedonobacterales bacterium | reverse complement strand
GGGCAATCTTGGTGGAGGTCTAGGTGGTTTCCTTGGTGGAAATAATTCCAACTCCTAAACGTACCTAATCTCACTGAAGTGATAGAAGGAAAGCAAACTCAAGACGAGAGCACTAGAAACTGGTGCTCTCGTCTTGAGTTTGCTTTCCTCTCCTCGTTGTGAAATCAGATTTTAAAAGCGCAGAATTAAAGCGATACGTTGATACTTTGTCAGCATCCCGTCATCGACAAACAGAACGCGTCCTCCCTTTGCCATGACCGTTTCTACTATCGTATCGACGGCATCGTCATCCACTCCTGGTGTTGTTGCATCGTCGGCAGGGGATAGAATCATACCGGTTTCGTCTACAGTGGCAGGATACATGAAGCTTTTTTCTACAACAATGGTATCACCTCGTCCCTCGTGCACCATGCGCCATACTTCACCGATGGTCGAAACGCATTTGCGTGTATCCTCCGCTCGCTCTAATTCAGCAAGCACATCGTGAGAACGTTCGCTCAGTTTCTCATGTACAAGGGGCCAGATGATGTGTGCAAGTTCGCTTGGTGTGGCTTTATCATAATTGCCTTTAACGGTGACAAGAATGCTTGCAGTATGTGCAGAAGCACGCTGGAAAAATGCGAGCGCACGGTCTACTCCAACGACGACTAGTGGAAGTGGATCGTCAGTTGCAATCTGCTTATACGCATCATCGACAGACTTGAAGAATTGCTGATGTTTTACGTCGCTATACGTTGAAGCTTCTATCCCTGTACCACCAGGAAGACGAGTTACTCCTCCTGGTCCTTCAAAGGTCATGGGGAAGCCACGACCCTGAATCTCGCTCAGTGCATCACCAGAGCCTTCCAAGAGACGTGTCGGCTTCTCACTTAACACAAGTACCCAATAGCGTTCAGCATAGTGCAGTGCTCGTATCAGGTCACGGGTCGCAAATGTTTCGTCTACAACGACACGTGCCACAGGCGAAAATGGTAGGTGAAAGGTGTATGCTGCGTCATTGTTGACAAAGATCGCTAGGCCATCCAAAAGGTGTGAGTAGTCAATGTGGGCAACGGTTTCATCCAAGCGTTTCAAAAGTGGTGTAATCTCACGTGCCTTAAATTCTTGGAGGAGTCGTTTCTGCGCCTCTGTAACAAGATTTTTCATGCGAATCGGGTCATTGCGATTTTCAGGTACTGTACGGTATGTTGGCAGGAGAATGGAGAGGGCAGGGTAACCCTGCACTTTCTGCAACTGACGAATATCATGATAGTTCACATTTCACGCTCCTCTATTATACGTATTTGCTTCTTTGTACAAGTATAGGACGGAGTATGTTGTACCACATCACAAGCCCACGGTATCTTCACGTCACACTTTCGTGTTGCTTTTTCCTTCCTCGAAATGAGTACTATTACACTTTTTTATGCGATGTGATGTTCGATGGCATAGCGGGTAGCTTCGGCGCGGGAAGAGATGCCTAGCTTGCTATACATTGATTGAATGTGAATGCCAACGGTGTGAGGACTGATGATAAGCCTTTCCGCGATTTGGCTGTTTTTGAGTCCTTCAGCAAGCAAGGAGAGTACCTGGATTTCACGAGAAGTTAACAGACCGACTGTGGGAGGTTCTACGTCTGCCTTGTTCCTGGTGATTTGCTTTACTGAAGATGGAGGTTTTGTTTTTTCTTGCATCTCAAGTGGTCGGCGTTCTTCTGCTACAAGAGCTTGCTGCACGGTCATGCTTAAGCCCTCTACCCAAAGCGTGTCAAATATCTCTGTACCAAGCTGTATATTGGCAGAGAGCAGGGCTTGTTCATAGGAAGACTGCTCCATTCTAATAGGATTACGTTGCCCGTTCATAGTACGTATTGTGTCGGCAGCCCCAAAAGGCCGTACAGCATGCTTCGCATCTCCCTGTGCTAGCACAATCTTTCCTATGCCCTCCAAACAAGAGGCAGGAAGCCAGCGATATCTGAAGAAGCGACCTGTTCCCGCGAGAAAGAGAGCGATGCCTTCCTCAAATAATACCTGTGCAGTTGCCATGTCATTCTGACGCCAAGCGAGTCTTCCTAACGTATAGACAAGTTGTAGCAGGTCTTCTTTATTCCCTCGCTCTCTCTCATACGCAAGCGTTTGTTCTAATATAGTGCGAGCGTTGTTTGCATCACCAAGAACTGCCAATTCGTAAGCGAAGACAGTAAGTGCTTCAATATAGAAGCCAGGATGATCGAGTGTCTGAAAGAGTGAAATGCTTTCTTCAGTGAGGAGTAGTGCTTGCTCATACTCGCCTTGATAATAGGCAACCCATCCTAGATAATGGAGGTTTGAAGCAATACGCCATGTATCGTCAAGTTGCCTGTACAAACGCAGACTCTCTTCACATTGAATTTTTGCTTTGCTCATATTGCCGCGAAAGAAGGCTATGAAGCCCTGTGTCAGAAGTGTGTTCGCTGTTCCTTCCTGGTTTTGTATCTTTATAAGCACACCTAAACACTCTCCATGAAGCGCATCACCAACGTCAAAGTGACCTTGATCAATCTTAATAAGTCCTAACACATTGAGCGAGAAAGCCGCTCCTACCTGATTATTCACAGTGCGAAAGAGAATAAGCCCCTTTTCTAATAAAGGTTCTGCTTGCTCGTACTCATTCTGCCAAAAGGCGAGCCATCCTGCTATGTAAAGTGCCTCTGCTTGAATAAGCGGCGAAATAGCTGCGTTACTTTGCCTACTAAGCGTAAGGGTTGTATGTAAGAAAGAGCGTCCAACGTTCGCCTGCCCACGCAGAAACGATAGTCTTCCCACCACCCGTGCTATCTGTAGTGCCATCGTTATCCTGTCTGTACTTGTGCTTGAGTCAAGCAGCCATTGCAGAGCAGACACAATGTTCTCATATTCCGGCTCTAATGAGGCATACATGGTATTAGTTGCCAAGGTCTGTATCCTCTGAATTTGCATAGAGTAGCAGGTAGCGTGAGCCTCCCTTACTTGCTCTCCCTCTCCGTTGAGGGCAAGACGTTCTTGGCAAAACTCACGAATGGTTTCTAACATGGTCAGGCGCAATTCACCATTCTGCTGCTCTATTATAGAGAGGAGACTTTTATCAAGCAAAGAACTCACGTCATCCAAAACAGAGAGGGTCGTATAATTGAGCTGCGTGCAGAGGATTTCTACAGACTCCAAAGTGCAACTGCCAACGAAGACAGAAAGAGAGCACAATAGTTTCTGCTCATCGGGAGTTAGCAAGTCGTAACTCCATTGAATAGTGTTATACATCGTCTGCTGTCTCGCTGGTAGGTCTGGTCCCCCGGTTGTAAGAATGGGTAAACGCTTCTCTAAGCGTATGAGTAAGGCTTGTGGAGTGAGAATTTTGAGTCGCGCCACTGCGAGTTCAATTGCTAATGGTAGACAATCAAGACGCCGACAAATTTCCACAATGGTAGGAGCATTCCTCGTATTTAGCGTAAAATCATGCTTAATGGTCTGTACCCTTTGTACAAAGAGCATAATGGCTGAAGCTTGTGAGAGCACGTCAAGGGAGGTAGTAGAATTGGGTAATGCTAACGGAGGCACGGAAAAATTATATTCGCCCTGCACATGCAACAAGACACGGCTCGTCACTAAGATTTTTAAATATGGACATGTAGCGAGGAGTTCTACCAGGAGAGGGGCAGCAGAAGTAATTTGCTCGAAGTTGTCAAGCGTCAGCAAGAAATGCTTCTCGTGGAGAAATTCCTTGATTTGCTCTAATAGTGAGTGTTGTGCTGATGTGTCATGTAGTTTAAGCACATGTGCAATTGACGCGATCACCAATGTGGATACATTGACTGCCGCAAGCGAGACAAAACAAGCTCCATCGGAAAAATCTTGCTCCACATCTGTAAGAACATGCTGGGCTAAGCGTGTTTTGCCAATTCCCCCTGGTCCTGTGAGCGTCAATAACCGTATCTCTGGCTGCATGAGAAGTGCTTGTATTTCTTCGCTTTGTTGCTCTCGTCCTATCAACGGAGTGAGGGATATCATAACATATCTTCCTGTTCCAATGTAGTTATATGCTATCGCTACTATGTGGAAGGTCAATGCTTGACGCTATAAGCCAAGCATTGAAATGGATAGGTATCTTGAAGAGTAATCTTATAAGAGAGATCACGAACGATTAAAACGGGTAGTACAAAATATGCCTTCTGCTCGCTTTTTTGGTAAAAGGCATATGCGATGACATTGACACGTTCTTGTGACTTTTGTAAACAGGCGACAGAAAGTATGCTGTATCTAGGAAGAACGAACAGAGACGCGCGTTTTTATTACGTTCATGCATGTCAATATATCACATGCGCCCTCTCTTCCACACTAGAAAGGATACCGATGTTCATGGTCATGAGTGAGTACTACCAGCAGCTTGCGCCTTTGCTATTGGAGCCAATCAATCGGACGCACCGTCTTTACCTTGAAAACCATCCGGAACTATTGTCAGTGGAACATCAACAATTTTTAGCACAACTCATCAAAAAGTACAACGATCATTCAAGCGAACGACAAGAATTATACCTTCGGTTGGAGCTTTTGCGTGATATTCGTGAACGCGTGCAAAAAGGGTGTGGTCATGATGTAAAAGAGGTCATCCGTGATGTCTATGTGAACAGATTCGGTGGCCTGATTCTTGATATTCCGACTAAGCTAGCGGGGATAGAACATTACCTGGAAGTACCTTCGTATGCGGGATGGACCGAGCGTATGATAGTCGAGAACAAAATATGTTTGCGCCATACCATCATCTATGCGCAAGTCGAATGTGCTTCATCGCCCGAACTCATCGCGGAGATGAACTATTGTCTAGGTCGTCTCTTCGTGCAAACATCTCCAATCGTTTCTCAACACATTCAGAAACGTATTCTGAGCTATTATGAAGACGCACATAATACGTACACGTATGAACGCTATCCGCTACAGTATGCCAAAGTGTTGGAGGCAATCGGCGAAGCTTACATGTGGTATCCTCTGGTAGACAAACAGGAAAATGCACGCATTGCTCTCAAGTTTTATGAAAGAGCGTCAGAAATCAGAAACAAATACAATGGTCTTCCATGAACCTTTGTCGCATGAAACGTGTGGAAAATAACGTGTACCGTCTATAGAGTTATAGAGGAGAATTACTTGTGAGTACGGAATTTAGGCAACCGGCACGCTGGAACATCTTCGCACGAGAACTCGAAGACGTACTGCACAGACGGAATTTACGCATCACGCAGTTAGATGATCGAGGAGTGGTGAGTCATCGGGAAAAGGTACGTCGTCTGCAACAGTCGCTCACTTCGCCCAAACACCTGACAACCTTAAATCCTACTGAGATGGATCGACTGGTTGAGAAGATGCAGTTGACGGACGAAGAACACAAACGTTTATTGGCGGCATTGCTTGCGACAGCAGTCGAGATGACTCTCATGGATCGCGTCGCGGCTGATGTTGCGCTAATGGCGGCGGACAACGTTTTTGCCATCCTTTTCAAGGCAATGATGACACAACCTGATCTGTTTGACACGACACAAATAAAGGCAGGAAATATGATAGACAGCGAAGAAAGTTTCGGTGATGTTGTGTTTACACAGGCACTGGATTTAATTGATCGTGCAACTCTTTCACTACATGCAAGTAGGAACGCGACAACATATCAAGCGCGAGCAACGCACGCTTACGAGGCACTTGCAGGATTTACACGTACTCTCGAATTGCTTAAACAAGCGCGCTCACCGCAGCCAGAGAGCGAGGACTGGTCCTGCTGGTATGATGAAGCCATTGAAGGGCAAATGATGGCACAGACACTGGTACAGGCAGGACTAGAGCAATGATGCGTCGTGCGTTACTTGTAGGAATTAACAGGTATGACAACATGTCTTCTCTGTCATGGTGCATTGATGATGTGCAAGCATTACAATCCTTATTAGCGTTTCATGAGGACCATACGCCGAATTTTGCCTGTAAAGTATTGCTTGGCTCTCAATCAACCAGCGAGGCAGTACTAGCATCGCACGCGGAGCGCGTCATCTTTACGACGCTCCGTGCCGCCCTCGTCGAGTTGTTTGCCTTCGATGAGAAGGTGCTGTTTTACTTTTCGGGCCATGGTTATACGAGAGATAAAAGCACCTATCTCGTGACGCAGGATGGTACCAATACGCTGCCAGGAATCGCACTACAAGAGGTGTTGGATATGGCGAACGAGTCATCAGCTCGCGAGGTATTGCTACTCATTGATAGTTGCCATAGCGGTGCCTTAGGTGAGCCTGACCAGAATGGAAGTCTCTCGAAGGCGTATCTCCGTCCAGGCGTGACATTGCTTGCGGCGTCACGCTCTGATCAACAGGCACTTGAGCGGCATGGTCGCGGTCTCTTCACTAGCTTGCTCATTGGTGCGCTCAAAGGTGGTGCGAGTGATGTTCGGGGGCAAATATCCGAGGCATCGATTTATGCCTACATCGAGCAAGCACTTGGTCCGTGGGAGCAGCGACCAATCTACAAATCGAACGCGACACATCTCTCGCCAGTTCGTCAATGCCTTCCAGATATCGAGGATGATGAACTGCGTCGCCTACCCCAATTTTTTGCGCGACCCGATTCCCGATATCGTCTTGATCCCTCCTACGAGGTGGTTCATTCAAGCGCACTACCTGAACACCTCGCTATCTTTAAGCTCTTCAAACGTTATCAGGTTGCACGCTTGCTACGTCCCACTCTGGATAGTGACCTTTATTTCGCAGCTCTACACAGCCATCCGGTGGAGTTGACGCCAATCGGTCAATTCTACTGGCAACTGGCAAAGAACGGTCTACTCGGAAAGCAATCACCACCGAAGCAAAGAAGGAGAATGCCCATGCCTGATGCGGAGTCCGTCGCACGCATATTTCACGAAACATATGAACGGCTCGCCCCCTCGTTTGGCTATGAGACTCGCGAAGCCACACGCGGCTCCTGGGACAACATGCCCGAACGCAACAAACATCTTATGATCGCTACTACCGCCGAACTTCTGGCGACGCTATTCCCTTTGGAAGAACTGGATGAGCCAGAGGAGTCGAAAGAGTGAGTGCACAACGTACGCTTTCTTTCTTTTCCGCACCAAGCAAAATAGAAGGGAGGACATCTTCTTACAGATGTCCTCCCTTCATGATCAAATTGAACAACGCTATGAAAGTTGTGTCAGAAGATCATTCAATCTGTTAACAAAGCGCACTGGGTCTTCCAGTTGCTCACCCGCGCTCAAGACGGATTGATCGAAGAGCACGAACGCCCAATCACTGAAGCGTTGCTCGTCTTGTACCTCTTTCAATTTGCGTACAAGAGCATGTGAGGGATTGATCTCCAGAATCGGCTTGGTGTTAGGAATTGATTGCCCAACCGCCTTAAGCATACGTTGCAGATTCGGGTCTATATCATACTCACCAACAACCAGACAGGCAGGTGAGGTTGTCAGACGTGAGGTGACACGGACATCCTTCACCTTCTCGCTCAGCACCTTCTTAAGATGCTCCGTCAGTTCTTGTGACTCAGAGGCAGCCTTTTCTTGTTCCTCTTTCTCTTGCTGATCCTCCATCTTGCTCAAGTCAATCTCGCCTTTTGAAACGGATTGCAATGGCTTCCCGTCATACTCGAACAACTCGGTACCCAGCACGTAATCGACAGGATCAGAAAGCAGCAGAACCTCGATATCCTTCTTCTTGAAGATTTCCAGCAGTGGGCTTTCCTTCGCCGCCGCGAATGTCTCGGCGGTGATGTAGTAAATCTTGTCCTGGCCCTCTTTCATCCGATCTACGTAGTCCTGGAACGAAATGTCTTGTGTCTCGGACGATGTGAGTGTCGAGGAGAAGCGCAACAGTTTTGCGATAGCATCTTTATTGGTGGAATCTTCTGGAATGCCTTCCTTGAGGGCACGTCCAAACTCTTTCCAGAATGTAGCGTACTTCTCCGGCTCGTTCTTGGCGAGATCGGCGAGCAGACCCAATACTTTCTTCGTGGCATTGGAGCGAATAATGTCGAGCACCTTGTTTTGTTGCAGCAGTTCGCGTGACACGTTGAGTGGTAAATCGCTAGAGTCTACGATGCCACGTACAAAGCGCAGATAGCTGGGCATAAGCTTTTCGGCATCATCCATGATGAAGACGCGCCGCACATAGAGTTTGACTCCATGTCGTCGCTCACGCGTGAACAGGTCGAACGGAGCGCGTGCTGGAATATACAGCAGGAGTGTGTACTCGTAGTTGCCCTCCATGCGGCTGTGAATATAGGCTAAAGGGTCCTCGAAGTCGTGCGAGATATGCTTATAGAACTCGTTATAGTCCTCGACGCTAATCTCGCTCTTGGAACGTGCCCACAATGCCGATGCCTGATTAACGCGCTCCTCTTCGTCTTTCTTCTCCTCATCCTCACTCTGCATCAGGATGGGAATGGTAATGTGGTCAGAGTAAGTGCGGATAATCGTGCGTAGACGCGAGCCACTCAGCAGGTCGTCTTCCTCTTCGCGTAGATGTAGCGTGACCTCTGTACCGCGTCCAGCATGTTCGATAGTCTCAAGCGTGTAGCTACCTCGTCCATCAGATTCCCATTGCACACCATGCTCGGCACTCAAACCCGCGTGGCGCGTCGTCAGCGCCACTCTATCCGCGACGACGAATGCCGAGTAGAAACCAACGCCAAACTGTCCAATCAAATTAGCATCTTTCTTCTGATCGCCTGTCAATGATTGGAAAAACTCACGTGTGCCAGACTTGGCAATCGTGCCAATATGCTCAACCACTTCATCACGTGTCATACCGATACCATTGTCTGCCACTGTGATGGTGCGTGCATCTTTATCGAACGAAATGCGGATGTGCAAATCGGTATCGTTCTCGGCTAATGCCTGATCTGAAAGCATATCGAAGCGGAGTCGATCAATCGCATCCGACGCATTCGAGATCAGTTCACGCAAAAATATTTCTTTGTTACTATAGAGCGAGTGAATCATCAAATCAAGCAGTTGTGTGACCTCTGCCTGAAAGCTCAAATTTTCTTTCTGTGCCTCGACAACCATGCTAAATCTCCCCGAAGAGCTATTTCTTATAGGCAAGCAACCTTAAAGGCTTCTCTGCCTGTTGTGTATTTAAATCTCCTACAATGTACCAAATTTTGCCCTATTTTACAACCTCTATGAAGACCGATTATGCATTTTAACAATTTTATCAGGATGTGAAATGCTTGTAGGGGTCTAATTCTATTACACCCATAGGCATCGGGATAAGAATTGTTGAGATTGTTACGAAGAAAAAACAGGTCATTACCGATATGACAGGGGCAAGCCCTGTCGTGTTCTCCGGCTAGACACCTAAACTGCTTCTGTATCGTGTACCTATACATAGGTTCATTACACAAGCAGCAAAGAAAGAAGAAACAACGTGCAACATACAACTGAACGACCAGCAGAGGCGAGTGGAACATTAACACTTGGCGGAGACTTGAATGTATACCGTCTCGGTTTTGGAGCTATGCGCATCACAGGAGAAGGCATCTGGGGACCTCCGAAGGACAAGCAAGAGGCACTGGCAGTTCTCCATCGCGCTCTTGAGCTGGGTATCAACCTGATCGACACAGCCGACTCATACGGGCCAGAGGTCAGCGAGTCGCTGATTGCGGAAGCGTTGTATCCCTACCCAAAGGGTCTTGTTATCGCGACCAAAGGTGGACTTTTACGGACAGGTCCAGGTGAATGGCCTCAAGATGGTAGCCCGCAGCATCTGCGTGAAGCGTTGGAAGCGAGCTTAAAACGCTTACGCCTTGACACTATCGACATCTATCAATTCCATCGTCCCGATCCTAAAGTGTCATTCGAGGACTCGGTAGGGGAAGTTGCGAAGATGAAAGCTGAGGGCAAGATTCGCCACGTTGGACTCTCCAATGTCACGCTTGAGCAACTCGCACAAGCACAGAAGATTGTGCCCATTGTCACGATTCAGAATCACTATAATCTCTCGAAACGTGAGTCTGAACACATGACGGTCCAGCAGTCGGAAGAGATGATTGATACCTGTGCGCGTCAAGGCATCGGTTTCATTCCCTGGAATCCTCTGTCCACCGGAGAGCTTGCGAAGCAGGGTGGACCACTTGACCAAATTGCAAAGCAACACAATGCGCAACCCAGCCAAATCGCGCTGGCATGGCTTCTGCACCGTTCTAGCACCATGCTTCCAATCCCAGGCACCTCATCTGTAAAGCATCTCGAAGAGAACGCGATAGGCGCAACGATCAAGCTCACACAGGAAGAATACGACTCGATAGATAAGGGCAGTAAATAAAATATGCTAATTGTGCCATGAATGCCTTGTTAGGCATTCGTGGCACAATTAGCATATTTTATTTTGAGGGTTGTCCGTTGTTCTCATGCAATAAACAGGCAATCAGGCCAGTCCAGCCAGTTTGATGGTTAGCACCGATACCCGCGCCGTTGTCACCGTGAAAATACTCGTAGAATAGCAGCAGATCACGCCAGTATGGGTCTTGCTGAAATTTCTCAGTACCACCATGTACAGCTCTACGTCCCTGTTCATCGCGTAAGAAGATGTGTGCGAGACGCTGTGAAATTTCTGCTGATATCTGTTGCAGCGTCATTTGCTTCCCAGAGCCAGTGGGAAACTCTATGGTGAAACTATCACCATAAAAGCTATAAAACGTTTGTAGTGCATGGATAATCAGGTAGTTTAACGGAAACCAGATGGGACCGCGCCAGTTTGAGTTGCCGCCGAAGAGTGCCGTTGTGGACTCGGCTGGCTCGTAGTCCACACTATATGCCGTGCCACCTAGCTCTAGCGTATAGGGATGATTCTTGTGATAACGCGAAAGGGCGCGTAGTCCGTAGTCTGAGAGGAATTCTGACTCGTCGAGCATCGTTGATAAAATGCGCCCCAGTTTCTGACGATTGACGATTGCTAGAAGCAAGTTCGCGCTTTGTCCCGTTTCTTGGGTTGTCTCGATATGGTTTCCCGCCTGCTCCCAGTTGTTGATAAACCATTCCATACGCCGCTTGAAGCTAGGCAAGCGGTCAATCAAATCTGAATCCAGGATGGAGATGGCGAAAAGAGGAATAAGCCCCACCATTGAGCGAACTTGTAGTGGAATGTGCGTGCCATCCCCACGATGCAACACATCATAGTAAAAACCGTCCTGCTCATCCCATAATTCAAGACCGTCAGTTCCCATATCATTCATAGCATGAGCGATATAAACGAAGTGTTCAAAGAATTTACTCGCAATGTCGCCATAGTCAAGATTCTCTTGCGCGAGTTCCAAGGCAATAGTCAGCATATTTAAGCAGTACATACCCATCCAACTTGTGCCGTCTGACTGCTCGAGAAAGCTACCATCAGGAAGCGTGAGATTGCGGTCAAATACGCCTATATTATCTAAACCAAGAAAGCCACCCTGGAAAACGTTTTGCCCTTCATAGTCTTTGCGGTTGACCCACCAGGTAAAGTTCAGCAAGAGTTTTTGGAAAATACGCTCCAAGAACTCACGATCACCTGTGCCTGTACGGTCTTTTTCAAGCTTGTACACCTGATATGAGGCCCAAGCGTGAACGGGCGGATTCACATCTCCAAAGGCCCATTCATAGGCAGGAATTTGCCCATTGGGATGCATATACCATTCACGGAGCAACAGAATGAGTTGTTCTTTGGCAAAGTTGGGGTCGATCAATGCAAAGGCAACACAATGAAACGAGAGGTCCCATGCGGCGTACCACGGGTACTCCCATTTGTCGGGCATGGAGATGATGTCTTCATTAAAGAGGTGTGTCCAATCATGGTTGCGCCCATGCAGACGTTGCGCTGGTGGCGGGGGTTCGGCTGGATCGCCAGCAAGCCACGTTTTGATATCATAGTAGTAGTATTGTTTACTCCATAACATGCCCGCGAGTGCCTGACGTTGTACGCGAAGCGCGTCTTCTGATTGAGAAGGTGGAAGTACTTCCTTATAAAAATCGTCGGCCTCTTGAAGGCGTTGCGTGAAAACATCCGAGAATGTTTGCGCAAAAGGTGCAATACTGTCTGGTCCACTGTCACTAAAGCGGAGTTGCACCGTTCTTGTCTCGCCAGCCGCAAGCGTGAAATGATAGTGTGCGGCGACTTTTGTACCTGTTTGTGCTGGATTGATGATATCTTGTTTCCCATGCACGATATAGTCGTTGAAGCTGTCCTTCACATAGGGACTTGCGTTCGGTGTGTTATAGAGGCGTTCCGTATTGGTATCGTTTTCAGTGAATAGAAGTGTTGGAGAGTCATTGGCATAGAACCAGCGCGTGCCGTAGTAGTCATTGACGACCTTTGCTGTTGTAAGCGTGGGAAATGCTTCGTGCTGATATTTATTAAGTGATGGACGCGCTATGTTTTGCTGCCATGACCAGATGTTGCGGAACCAGAGTGTTGGTAGAAGATCAAGGTCTGCCACTTCTGGGCCACGATTAGCCACAGTGATACGCATTAGTATATCTTCAGGGCCAGCTTTCGCATATTCAACAAAGACATCGAAATAGCGGTTCTCGTCGAAGACACCAGTGTCTATCAGTTCATATTCCGGGTCTGTACGTCCACGACGGGCGTTTTCCTCTACAAGATGCTCGTATGGATATGCAGTCTGGGGATATTTATACAGATATTTCATATAGGTATGAGTAGGCGTATTATCCAAATAATAATAGTACTCTTTTACGTCCTCGCCGTGATTGCCCTGTGGTCCGCTTAAGCCGAAAAGCCGCTCTTTCAAAATAGGGTCATGTCCGTTCCAAAGCGCGATTGCGAGGCATATTTGCTGGTGTCGATCACATACGCCCGCTAAACCATCTTCACCCCAGCGATATGCCTTTGAACGTGCCAAATCGTGTGGCAAATAATTCCAGGCATCCCCATCCGGGCTATAGTCTTCGCGTACCGTTCCCCACGCACGCTCACTAATGTATGGCCCCCAGCGTTTCCAATAAACACTACGCTCCTGATCTTGTAAGAGCCGCTCACGTTCAGGCGTCATATAATATGTTCCTTCTCTTTTTATCTAATGCATCAGATGAATTTTGATCATCGAACACGAAAACGTCGGTAGGGGCAGCAATTCGTTGCGCCCAATGATGGGGCGGTGGGCAACGCGTCTGCAATAATTCTTTTGTGCCAACGTGAACCCC
>CAZZVE010000139.1:0-13188 GCA_964657325.1 uncultured Ktedonobacterales bacterium | reverse complement strand
CTCGCGAGTGTCCACGGCGTTCTGATACCTGCCCAGAAGTTGCGCTGTAGTTTGCCAAGATAGTTGCCAATGCAAATGTAAAGTACAGAAACGACTAAGCTTACAACGAATGATACGTTAATAGAAAGCCCTAGAGGAATTGCGAGCGTTATTGTTTGTGTGACGAGCATAAACAGAAGGATATTTGCTAGCAAGATGTTAGCAGTTCTTTGTGTTAAGTCTGAACTGTAGTTACTTAAACGAGGGATTGCTATTGGTAACACACGCATGAGAAGGAAAACACCAATACTCATCAAAGGCGCAATGAAAGCATTGGTCAACTTCGGCAGGTATCCATTCACATTTCCTGCGATATCCCAATGCGAGGGAACCATAGGAGGTAGAAAAGGATAGGTACCAGCAGCGACCGCGATTTGTAGTACAATGATGACAAGCGCAACAATTGTAATTGAGTCATATGGCACGGATGGGAATATCTTACTTCTATTTTCTGTAGGGTCCATTGCATGCCTCCAACATGTTTAGCTGATTATCGTATCATCATTCTCTTCAGTTGTAGAATATTCGCCGTCCATAGTTCCTAACCAGCTCATTACTTCAGTCATTAAATCTTGAAAGACGGTGGTATTGAGCGAATACACCTGAAATTGTCCGCGTCGCTCGACACGGACAAGATCAGCGAGTTTTAGAACTGTCAAATGATGCGAGAGCGCAGTACGCCCAACACCTGCATTCTCTGCAAGTTCGCCCGCCGTACGCTCACCTCCACGTAGATGTTTGAGTATGCGTCGTCTCGTCGGGTCAGCGATAGCTTTATAAGCTTCTTGCACCATATACTCAAATTTCTTGCGGATGGAATAGGGGGTAGAAATTTATGTCCCAGCCCATTCCAAACGATTTAGGCACAAGAAGTTGTGGATTGTCCTTATTCCACAGCGTACTCTGTATGCGCTCAAAGGTTGGAAAACGGAAGTCGTAGGGAAGCCCGAACACGCTTCCTTGCCATGTTCGCTCATCAGGCGGACGTTGAAGTTGCTGATTAACGGCGAGACTTACTAAACCTATCGTCGCAGAAGTGAATAGTATATTACGAGTAGTGAACCGTTTCTTGTGAGAACGCATTGCTTGTACCTCCTGATACCTTTCTTAGTTCTCTCTATCGCACTAGTCTTGTAACACGAATTGTTCCGTTGAAGATGAATTTCCTGTTCGATGTTCAAAGGAAGATCGTGTTTATTCAATATTTCAGCATTTACTGAAATACTAATATACAAATGAGAAAAAGTCAAGTACCAAGCTTTTTTGACTTACTATTACGTTGAGAGTGAGTAAAATTTAAGCATAAAGCTTTTCGTTCATAAGAGTGTAAAGAGTAAGGAGCAGTGATATTTGGATACTGAGGCATATACAACGTTGATTGAACAGAATTTTCCACAGATAACTATTCAGACAGTAAAGCCCATTCCAAAAGGGTGGGATAGTTTTGTGTTGGAGGTCAACGACGACCTGATCTTTCGCTTTCCTATGCGTGACGACGTGATAGAACCATTACAGAGAGAACTGCATCTTTTACCAGTACTTGGGCGAACGCTTTCAACACCTATACCACATTTTGAGTATGTTGGACATGGCAATGCTGATTATCCATACGCATTTGTAGGCTATAGTAAGATAGATGGCCTCGCACTAGATAATGCCCACATTACACCTGCACAACGTTTACTCCTTATATAGACCTACAAAAGCGAGTTTTTCCTCTACTAGATGCTCCGCTACAGATGAAGTCAGAGCACTTGTGGGAGAATTTCCTGAATAATAAAGCAGCGTTTACATTTCAGCCAAAGCTCATTCATCAAGACCTATCAGGAGAGCACATTTTTTGCGAGCAAGATGTACTTACAGGCGTGATTGACTGGGGAGATGTAACCATTGGTGATCCAACGATTGATTTTGTAGGATTACATCATGTGGGAGGAAAAGCGTTCGTAGAACAAGTATTAATGCGCTACCAGAACACAGCTGATACTGCATTCTGGCGGCGTATAGACTTTTATCTGCATTACGGGCCGTTCTCACAATTGCTCTACGGGTGCGATAGTAAGAATGAGACATTTACGCGAAAAGGTATTGAGGACCTACGCACTATGTTTGGCGAATAGTTCGTCCTGATGCTCTCGGCGTTCCCACTCGAAACTGCTCATACGTTCTCTACTGTCGGCACCCCAACGTAGGGCAGCTATATCCAGGACAACAAACAACACGACTACGATGATGATAAACAACATGGCTTTCTCCTTGCGTCTAAACAGTTTCCGCGAGCCATACGCTTTCTTAGTGTTGGTTCGTATGGTTTAAGTATACAGTGTACTTGTGCTATAATGAATGACAAAGAAAAGGTATATTGCGAATATATTTAGTATAACAAGGAGAAATTGCGTTATGACCTTAGAAACTGAAAAGCTCATGGATAGTGCTGGTTGGCATCTTTTAGAAGCATTACAGGAGGATGCACGGCTCTCGTATACAGAACTTGGACAACGAGTTGGACTCTCCGCGCCAGCAGTTGCAGAGCGTGTACGCCGAATGGAAGATGCAGGGATCATTAGCGGTTATCATGCTGAGATCAATCGCAGTAAACTTGGTTTCCCTATTACGGCGATTATTCGCATGAGTACCTTTCCTGGTGATCGTTGTACACGTTTCACTGCCTCTGTACAAGAGTTACCCGAGGTCCTGGAATGTTCACGAGTAACGGGTGGAGATTCAATGATTATCAAGGTTATGGCTTCATCAGTGGAACATCTTGAAACGCTAATCGACCATCTCTCAGAGCAAGGAAATATTACAACCTCGATGGTATTATCTACGCCTGTCCCAAGACGTATTATGACACGCTCCACAATGTCTGTTGAGGAAAAGCAACTATTCTAATATATGCATAGGATACAAGGAGTACCATGTAGGGACCGATTCATCGCGTCCTTGTGGCGTTCGACATGCCGACAAGGACGCGATGAATCGGTCCCTACAATCGACATACTTTAATTATCTTGTTAGTTTGCATTACACAATATTGTTCTTTTCAGAAAGGTCTTTTATGCTTCCCCCAAAGTGGTTATACTATCTCTTATTGCTGGTTGTCTTTGAATTACTTGCTGATGTCTTAGCAAAGCAGTTCGCGGTAAGTGGTAAATATGTGTTCGCGGTTCTTTCTATTGTAGGCTTCATTGCCGCGAATACGGCGTGGTTGATTAGCTTACGTACAGGGGCTGAATTGAGCAAGGGTGCTGTACTTTTCTCGGTGCTTTCCGGTATTGGAGCGGTGCTTATCGGTGTATTTGTCTATCATGAAAAGACAACACCATATCAAATTATTGGGCTGGTACTGGGAATTGCAGCAATTGCATTCCTTTCTATTGAGTAGTACGTATACAAACTATGTATTGCATGTCATACATAGATACGCTATGATTACTTAGGTGACATGACGAAAAAGAAAAAGTTTCATACCCCTATGCGGCTTAGCGATAGGGGCATATCCTATTGCTTGACTGTGCTTGTTGGAGGAAGATGTGACCCTACAGGGACTACTCGCGTTGCTGACACAGCGACCAGAATATAGACGTTTGTTAGAGCAGATTCGCAATGCGGACGGTCTACCTGCTCTAACAGGTATTAATGAATCGGCCCATCCGTACGTTGTAGCGGCGATTGCACAGACCTTGAAACAGCCGATGCTGTTTGTCGTCAGCGACGAGACACAGGCAAGCCAGATTGTTGAGACGCTCAAACAATTTGTACCCACTCCCGATGATGTGCTATGCCTTCCTGACCGCGACGCCCTTCCCTATGAGCGGCTTATCAGTAACGCGGCAACAACACAGGAACGTATGCAAGCTCTTATCGCGCTGGTACAGAAAGAGCGTACCCCACTTGTGGTTTGTTCCGCACGCACATTGACACAACTCGTTATTCCACCACAAGAGTTAGCTGGGAGCCTGTTCACACTGAAAACTGGGCAGGAAGTAGACTTGACGATGATGCTAGAGCATCTCTATAATCTTGGCTACACACCTGTTGCTGAAGTGGAAGAGCCGGGGCAGTTCAGTCATCGTGGTGGTATCGTTGATCTTTTTCCACCGACGTTGCCGCGCCCAATTCGCGTAGAATTCTTTGGTGACGAAATAGAGTCGCTACGCACGTTCGACCAGGAAACACAACGTTCGTTGAATCCTGTTTCGACCTGTATCATTGGACCAGCACGTGAGGCTCTACCAACTCGTGGGCCAGAAGCTGTTCAAGTCCTGGCGGATCTGGATAGTTCTATGCTTAATCGTGACGCGGAAGAGCGTTGGAAGCAAAACATAGACGAGTTACGTCAGAAACATTCCTTCGACGATATTGCATTCTATCTGCCCTACCTACATAATCAGGCTACAGTACTTGATTATCTGCCGCGCAATGGTTTGCTTGTCTTCAATAACCCAACGAACGCACAGAATCGTATTCGGGAACTTGACGATCAGGCACATGAGATAAAAGGGCGTTTGGAGCAGGAGCACGAAAATCCTACACGTTTGCGTGATATGCATGTGAGTTGGAACGTACTAGAGCCGCAACTACAGCAGCGTCGTCAACTTCAATTCGCTGATGCGCTCTCTGCCGCCGAGGGCGATTTTGACCTCAGCCAACACGGTGGAACAGAGCACCTTATGCCATCGTTTAGCAGTGCTAACTCCTACGGTGGACGCTTGCGTGCATTTGTGCAAGATTGCCGTAAGGCACTTGATAATCGAGAACGCGTAGTAATTGTCACGGCACAGGCGCGTCGTATGGCGGAAGTGTTAAGCGATGAGAGTATCCTGGGTGAGAAAGCGATTCATGTCAGTGCTGGCACAAACATCTTGCAGCTACCAGATGCTGGCACGTTAGTGCTTTTACAGGGACAATTGACCGAGGGATGGCAATCTCATTCTCTGGGCTTGCATATCTATACCGATACTGAGATTTTCGGCTGGTCAAAACGACGAAATATGCAACGTCGTAAACCTGTCACACCCGCGTCATTTCTTGCTGAGGTGAACCCCGGCGATTATGTGGTACATCAAGAGCATGGTATTGGTCGCTTCGAGGGTCTAGTCAAAATGAACATGACCGGAGTTGAGCGCGAATACCTGCTTATTCACTACGCCGGTACTGATCGCTTATACATACCGACAGATCAACTTGATCGTGTCACACGCTATATTGGTATGGGTGAGGCCGTTCCTGCCCTGAGTAAACTGGGCACAACCGAGTGGACGCGGGCCAAGTCGAAAGTAAAAGAAGGCGTACAGGATATCGCACGCGACTTGTTGCGGTTGTATAGTGCGCGTGAAGCAGCTCCCGGACATGCATTTCCACCTGATGCAGAGCAGCCATGGCTACAAGAACTCGAAGACGCATTTGCCTACGACGAAACACCCGATCAAGAGCGAGCAATTGAGGAAGTGAAGGCTGATATGGAACGGCCTCGTCCTATGGACCGTCTTGTGTGTGGAGATGTAGGCTATGGGAAGACAGAGGTTGCGTTACGTGCAGCATTTAAGGCCGTATTAGATCAGAGACAAGTAGCGGTGCTTGTTCCAACGACAATCCTGGCCTTGCAGCACTACAATACATTTCGAGAGAGACTCAAGGCGTATCCCGTACGTGTTGAGTTGTTGAGCCGTTTTCGTTCCGAAAAAGAGCAGAAGCAGGTCCTAGAAGACCTCGCGTTTGGCAAGGTCGATGTGGTTATCGGCACACATCGTCTGCTACAAAAAGACGTAATCTTCTTCAACCTGGGGTTGCTGATTGTTGACGAAGAGCAGAGATTTGGCGTTGTCCATAAAGAACGCCTCAAGCAGTTACGGAGTGAGATTGATGTACTCACGATGACTGCAACACCAATTCCGCGCACCATGCATATGGCGCTGGTCAACCTGCGCGACATGAGCGTTATCGAAACGCCACCACAGGAACGCCTACCTATTCGTACGGTCATCCGTGAATATGATGATGCGCTGATACGAGAATCTATTCTGCGTGAGATTGATCGCGGTGGACAAGTCTTTTTTGTGCATAACCGCGTGCAAGGCATTCAAGTGATTGCCCAAAAGTTGCAAAGGCTCATTCCAGAGGCGCGAATTATTGTTGGACATGGGCAGATGAATGAAGAACAGTTGGAACGTGTTATGATCGACTTCTCTAATGGAGAATATGATGTACTCGTTTCGACGACGATTATTGAAAATGGCCTTGATATTCCTAATGCCAATACAATTATTGTCAACAATGCCGCTTTTTTTGGCCTCTCACAACTCTACCAGTTACGTGGACGTGTTGGACGTGCGACGCAACAGGCGTATGCATACTTCTTTTATAGTAAGGACGCAAAGCTGACACAGATACAAGAGAAACGCTTACGGGCTATCTTCGAGGCGACAGAGTTAGGTGCAGGCTTCCGCATCGCTATGAAAGACCTGGAAATTCGCGGTGCGGGTAACTTGCTTGGCTCTGAGCAATCAGGTTCAATGAACTCGGTGGGCTTTGATTTGTACTGTAAGCTCCTTGCAGAATCGATTCAAGAAATGCAAGGACAACAAAGCGAGCTTGCGACGGTAAACACAACGGTTGACCTACCGTTGGATTCGTTCTTACCGGACGACTATATTGGTGATCGCACGCTCAAGGTAAATTTTTATCAGCGTTTAGCGCATCTAAGTACACCAGAGCAGGTTGAGGCAATGACCGCCGAAATGACTGACCGCTTTGGTGCTCCTCCTCTTTCAGTACAAAATCTAATTACACTTGTGCGACTGAAGGTTGAGGCATCACGGCTAGGCTTTGAGTCTATTGCGATTAAGGATAACGAATTAGTGCTTACGGTGAAGCGCACAATTGTGCCCAACCGCATCATACTCTACCGTCGTTTCCGCAATGAAGCGCGGGTTCAGCAAGGCATTATTCGTATTCCCAAACGTCTTTTAGGACAAAACTGGTTGGAGCAGCTACAAGAGTTGTTGCCCGCTATTACAACAACAGCATCATCAACAGCCTAACGTTTTGTATGCATGAGATGAAACGTAAGTGCTTGCTTATAATCAAGCACACTGACTCGACCATTTTTGATTACCTGATTCGCAAGATTCAGTAGAGTGGAAACCACTTGTAGACGTGTATCATCGAAACGCTCTTGAT
This sequence comes from uncultured Ktedonobacterales bacterium, assembly GCA_964657325.1. Classification (GTDB taxonomy): domain Bacteria; phylum Chloroflexota; class Ktedonobacteria; order Ktedonobacterales; family Ktedonobacteraceae; genus JBBQVS01. The sequence goes on along the minus strand of CAZZVE010000139.1, from coordinate 5,967 downwards.
GATGTAACATCTCTAAAAGTTGGGGAGGACTCTGATCTACTATCTCTAGTCCTGAATGGACGGCCTCAACACGCAACCAAATAATGAGCTGATGACGTAGTTGCTCAAAAATCGCAATATCGTCATCGCCAACTTGCATCAATGAGCCGTCAAGCTTCTCACGTTTACTTACTGTCGTAGAAGATGCGACGAGCGAAGCTGTAGGTGCGGTCGTTTGTAACGCACTTTGTGTATCTTCGATAGGTGTTACAGGTGCCGCAGGCGAAGATACAGGCGACTGTACTGGAGTTGCAGAACGAGCCAAGTTTACAGGCTCAGCCGATTTTGTGGAAAGTATTGATGTTGAAGCTAATGGCTCATTCGTTACTGGTATTACAGGTGTTGGTATCTCTTGCTTCCGTGCAGGAGTAGCAGTTGATGAAGCTACCGATGCCGCAGGTGTGAGAGGTGTAGAGGGACGTTGCGGTGTCATATTCGGTAGTGATGTTGGATTCAGTGGAGCAGTACTCTTCGTGCTTTGTGAAGGTGGCGTAGTAGTACTATGTCCATTTTTCTGAACCTTGCTTCCGTTCACTTGTGCAGGTTCTGGTTCGACACGAGGGGAACTCGTGCGATTGGTTCTTCGCTGGGGATTGCTTGTTGTGGGTGTCGCTACACTCTCATTTGGTGGCGTCGATGTTTTGACTTCGCCGCGTAGTTCCTGTAATTGTTGCTGCAACAACATTGTAGTTGTTACAACCTGCTCCCATGCTGGCTCAGTATATCCTTTTCCTGCTATAGTCCAGGAGATGGGCTGTCTTGGACTCCCAAAAGGAGGTATTCCCAGACGGTCTTGACGTTGACCTGTGATATGGTTGCGCAATCCTTGTGCGACTGTGGTAGACGTAGACGTAATCAACATGCGCACATCTGACATGCGCTTCCGACCCTGCTCACCAAAGAAACTGCGATTACGTTGTACAAATTGGATAAACAGACGCTCAATAGAGCGTTGAAAATCGGCTGACATCAAGTCAACACGGTTCCACGCTGTGAAATCTACTGAACTCAAGTACAGCCATACCTCTTGACGCTTAGCACGATCAACTGGACGCATCCGTAGTGAGTCGGTACGATAATCAAAGAAACGTGGATAGCAGAAGTTAGCAATAATAGTCTCTGCCAATTCTGCTTTCAACCGCGCCACTTCTGCCGCTGGAAGTTGGCCTAAATATATGCCCGTCACATCAACCTCTTTCGTGCTACTACGTCTCATGCTAAATAGAGTTCCTTGCGTTCAAATATATCATGCAACCGTGCGAATTGCCATAATTTGTACAGCTTTCCTATTCTGCGTCAGGGAAACACTGGATGGAGCATGCACAATTTGCAATGGAAGGCGAGCACTGACATCCATGAGTGTACTTCCGTTTTGTACTAACGGTACAAGTGCAATAGCTACATGAGCTGTACCCACTGGCACACGGTTTGCCTGCACATTAAATAATCTACTTGTCAAGCGTATCAGAGTGCCTGGCTTGAGCGTATCTGTCTGACACCACGACACGGCAGGGAAATCCGCTGTACCTTGATATTCGTTGCCGTTCTTGTCTGTCATAAATGTTACAACCTGTAGTGGCATACTGAGCGGTGTAATAATTTTCCAGTACGTTGTCACTGACATGGAGTCACTACTAACACTAAACGGTTTAGGTGCATCTATACTAGAGCCAATCAGGTCCATCGTGGCTTGCGAGGTTTTAGGGTCCATGAACGCCACATCTACACGATTTTTTATGCTGTTCGATGATACATTGATATATGAGCAAAAACTGCTTGGCAAATTCGGCAACACTAACACATTACTTGCAGACGCGCCTGGTTGTATAGGTGAAAGTGCAGAAATGCCAGGAGCAGGTAGCCCACGCTTCAACAATAAATAGCCATCGCGCGCGACCATGATACCATAATTTCCGTTGAGCATTACACTTTTGGCTTCGTTAATATAGTCGTTAGAGCCATAGAACGGTGTAATATCGCTCGTAGTATCAAGGAAGACATAATCAGCTACAGTATCACCATAAGGGAATTGATAGATGCGCGAGCGATGGCTGATATGCGGAATAAGATTTGATTGCGCCGAGACCGATGCTGTTGAAGGAATCATATTTATAATTGGTTGAACTGAGTCGTAATGGGCCTGTTGCATAGGCCATTTGAACTCTTGTGAAAATGGGGCCGTACCTCGCTCGTAGTCAGCATGATACACCGAAAAGAGAATCAAACAGAGCGATGCAAGGAGAATACCACTGTGCGCAACCCAATCTGCGCGTTTAGCAGGAAAGGAGATTTCGCCGTTCCTGTGTTCCATTTGTACACGAAGCCAAGCAAGAATTTTTTGCACAAGCCAGACGATAAGTACCAGTGCTTCGATAGTTGAGAAAATCAGAACAGGTATCATTTCAGCATCATATTGATAGAGACCACTATATTGGCTTGGGTCGTTGCTGAGCAAATTCAACGCTAATGTCGGCAATGCAAGTACCCATACCCAAGGTGCAAGGAGCGCGAAGTAAGCGGTGGGCGCGAAGAGAGTCCGTAAATAAATAAAATGATCATGTTCAAACACATGCTGTTTGAGAATACTCACGGGATGCAGCAAAATATTTTTAGCGATTTGTAGAGGGCCGCTTCCAAGATATGTATAGCGTGACGTTAAAAGAGAATGACCTGTGGGACTTGAAATATGAACAACGTATAAGCCTATGCCCGTCCAAACAGCTGCCAGCAGAACCAATGCTAAGCCACTACGCCAACGCCGTTGAAATAAAACGGACCAAAGACCATACAAGGCAACGACAATTGGTATCTCTTCCTTGCAGCCCATCGCAAGAATAGCAAAGACAAAAAGCCAAACTGTACGACGCGTGTACATGAAATAAAGCGTGAAGAGTAACAGTGAGGCAGTGAGCGTGACCGCGTGAAAATCAAATATTGTGGCCCACTGCAAGGCAGGATATAAAAGATAAAGTGCTGCAATCGCAACACTCGCTAACTCGCTGCGTAGTCGTAAACGTGCTAGCCAAAATGCTGGAAACGCACCGCTTGCAACAACCAGCGTTTGTATAATTTGCAACGTCTTAGGATTGGGCGCGACAAGATAGGACAGCGAAATGAGCAAGAGCGTGGGTTCAAAGTGAATAGCAAAACGTGAAATACCAGCTAAATTGAGATTGCCATAACAATTTGTGTCACTTATAGGATTGCAAATAGACTGATGGAAAAATTGTCCGTGCCAAACACTCCACAGTGCTTGATCCATAATGCCAAGGTCTTCTCCATGTGTTAGAAATGCGTCATGCTGACCAGTGTTGAAAAGAATGAAAAATATACTAAATGCGAGTGTGAAGAGCGCAACGGCTGCTGTAGCAATCCAAAACTTAGATGTGCGCGGCATCGGTTCAGGGGCCGGATAAAGATAGAGGCGGTTCAACAAAATAGACAGCCGTTTACGCCAGCCTTCATTATTCATGTATAGCACCTCCTTTCAGAGGGACTTGGGGGGTGGAGCGTGCTTGTTGTTCTTGTTGCATGGCTTGCATCTGTTGTCTACCTGCAAGATAAGCGATACTTACGCACACAAGTTCAGCAAGTGTGGACACGAGCCGTGAAAGAACAGCAATAATAGGACCAAGCGCGAGGGGGAGCGTTGAGAGGGACAACACAAAAAGGCCGCTTATAGCTCCTTCGCGGAAACCGAGACCACTAGGCGTAATGAAGCTTACAAAGCCGATATCCCAGGCGATAGCATAAATACCGATACAGATAGGCAGAGCGGCTAGTGGAAGCGCAGGGTAGAGAGCGAGTGTCAAGATATAGAAAGCACTACCAGCGATAATCCAACTGACACACCATGCTGCAGTCACAAGCAAAATATCACTATAACGCAAAGTGAGGAGAATAGGGTCGCGTTTCAAAAGACGCAATGCCGTGTTAAGTAGGCTGCCAAGGATACGTGGATGGAGAAATACAAACAGCAAGAGCAGAAGTAGTACGCCAAGAACGACAAGAAACGATTTTCCGACAAGTAGTGTGTGTACGCTGCCAACTCCACCCCAAAACAACAGGCTACACGCGAAAATGAAGGCACCAGCAGCGAGTTTGGTAATGAGTTCAACGGTCATACTCGTAAAGGCAATAGGACGCGAAACACCATATTTCCCAACCCAAAGGATACGTGCAAGAACATGCCACACGTTGCCAGGAATATAGCGCACGAACTCCGAAGCTAAGTAAATACGTAGCGATGTACGTAAGTTGATATGTGCACCTAAACGACTCAATACAGCCTGCCAAATGAGACCATAAGAAAGTTCTTGCAGCAAGAAGCCGCCGAAGGCCAATGCGATCAACCAGGGATTCCACTGAAATGGATGTGCTACCAGTTGCTTCCACTGTTCGGCAACAAAACTAAGAAAGAAACCCAATATGACTATAGGTAAACCTATCTGTAAGATACGTTTGCCAATTCTTTTGAGCGAAGAGGTTTGCATTAGTCTAGTTCCTGCCTGATACTATATTCTTCTCCGGGCTGGAACGCATAATAGCGGATCATCTCGCTTTGTAAGCCAGTCAGGATAAATTGCACGCCAAAGATCATGAGCAAGATACCCACAAAGAGCATCGGCTGATTGTGAATAGGCTCATGGGTAAAGAACCTGCTCACTATGACGACATATGCGTCTATCAGAATACCGACAAATAATGTCCACAAGCCGAGCGGACCAAAGAGTCGTAGGGGAGTACGTAAGAACGTTGTCAGGAACAAGACGTTGAGCAGGTCAATGAGGCCACGCGCGAAACGCCGTGCGCCATATTTGGAAACACCAAACTTGCGAGGATGATGGCGCACTTTGATTTCGGCAACCCGATAGCCACGCCAATGAGCCATGACTGGAATGAAACGATGGAACTCTCCGTACAGCTTAAGATGAGTGTCTTCAATGACCTCGCGGTTATACGCTTTGAAGCCGTTATTGATGTCATGCAGATGTACACCGGTCATCTTGCTTACCATCCAGTTAAAGATACGTGATGGAAATGTTTTGGAGAGCGGATCGAGACGTGGGAACTTCCAACCTGAGACGAGATCATAGCCTTCATCGAGTTTCGCAAGAAAGTTCGGTATCTCCGCCGGATCGTCTTGCAGATCGCCATCCATTGTGAAGACGACCTTGCCACGGCAACGACTAAAGCCAGCGACAAGCGCGGGTGTTTTTGAAAAGTTCCGTCGGAAACGAATGACGCGAACAATACCGGGATGTTCACTATGGATTTTTTCTAGTTCTTTGAACGTGTTATCGGTGCTACCGTCATCGACAAAAATTACTTCGTAACGCTCGCCAGTTCCGTCAAGTTGAGCTGATAACCTTTCGTAGAGAGGACGTACATTTTGTTGCTCATTCATAACAGGGACAACAATTGATATAGCAACCTCTGGCAGTGGAGTTGCAAGCACTGATGCCTGTGGCTCTACTACTCTGGTTGGAACTTCTGTCTGCTGCATTTTTACTATTCTCCGCTCATAACCCTATAAAAAATTATATAACTGTCTACTCTCTAATTGGCACTTATTATAACATACCGTTATTTACAAGCTCTGAGGTACGGTATCATTTGTCTTTTTGTTGATTAGTTCCTGATTAATAGAACGCTTGAGTAACAAAAAGGGACACATGTTGATAGAATATTCCTATTCTCCTAGTACGTCTCGTAGACAGGTGTTTTGCGTACCTATGCTTCTCAGCCTATCATAGCAAGGAAATATGAAGAAACTCTCAAGATGGAGTAAATTTTGTCTGAGTTCAGGATTAGGTTACACAATTAAGTTGTAGGGACCACGTTGACGGCGTCCGAGGCCAATTCATTGGCTATGGGGTGGTTCAGCAAACGAAGCAGAAGTGATTTCGCGCAATGAATTGCGCCTCG
>CAZZVE010000138.1:0-13329 GCA_964657325.1 uncultured Ktedonobacterales bacterium | reverse complement strand
GCCCTACACGCCTAGATTTGTTATTTCACCAACGCCAACGCCTGATCTGGTTCTGCGTACACCGTGCGTTCTCGTTCGTAAATAACCATACCAGGACCACCACCTTTCATATGTTTGACGTATTTTTGCAGAGTGTAATCTACGGCAACACTAGTACTTCCTCTCGCTTGACTATAGTATGCGGCGAGGCTAGCGGCTTGCTCGATAGTGCTCTGTGGAATATTTCGTCCAGCGGCTTTGACAATGATATGCGACCCTGGAATACCGCGAACGTGTAGCCACATGTCGTTGGTTGTCGCTTGATGAAATGTTATATCTTCGTTTTGGCGGCTGTTCTTGCCGATCAGAATAGTGAAACCGTCACGACTTTGCATAAAGAGAGGCGCACCGCCGCCAGGACCAGAGGGTTTGCTCTGCTTACTACCACTTTTGCCTTTTTTAGCTGCTTTCTTTGCCTTTTTGTCTAGAACAATATTCTTGCCACGTATATAGCCTAAAGCCTGCACTTCGGCCTTGACAAGCCCTACCTCTTGTGGCGTCTCGGCAAGCATGAGGTCGGCAAGCAACTGCTCTAACGTGGCTAACTCGGCGGCGTTTTGCTCAATCTGGTCAGGGATAAGCGAGAGGGCACGACGCAGCTTGCGGTATTTGGTGAAGTAGCGTTTTGAGTTGCCTAGCGCATCGAAGCGTGGATCAAGTGGCACATTGACAGGTGCAACGTCCTCCTCACCAGATGTATCAAAGAAGTTTTGTAGCAGCGCGTTACTCTGTCCCTGTTGCACATCGTTTTGATGCGCAAGCAAGAGGTCGCCATATAAGCGGTATTGATTCGCCTCTTCCGAGGCTAGCAATTCTTTATTCAGCAGTTCCGCTTTACGCCTACATCGGTCACGTTGCGTCTGAATAATCTTGCGTGTGGGAGAGCGTACCCCCTCCATCGCGTCAAACCATTCAGCGCGCGCATAATAGTCATCGAGAATGACATTGATGGATGAAGACGTGCGTATCCGTACATCTGGCATTTGTGCATATAGCTCTAATGGATATACCGAGAAGGCTATAAGAAGCTTCTGTGGAGCAGCCGTCGTATCCTCGTTTGTTGCAGTACGTTCAAGCATCTGAGGTTGCCACGCATGAGTATCGTACAGCGATGTCAAGTCACGTGTATTCCATGCCAGCTCTTCCCAGGTGGCTTCATTGCTCTGCGCTAATGTTGTATCTACATCCTCGGTGGTGCGATAGACAATTTCTTTCGCAATCAGCGCACTTTGACCAAGCAGATGTTTTGATAGGAATTGCCATACTTGTGGCTCTTCAGAGCCTTTTGCTGAACGTTTGCGAGGTTTCTCAACTGGGGAAGTGGCATCTTCCTGTGCACTAGCTATGTCTTCTGCTGCACTCAAGGAAAGTTGTGCGGAGGTAACGGTTGTTGGTTCCAGTCGTGGTAGGAAGCGACCTGCAACCATACGCTGTTGTGGTGGCGGAGGCACGTACTGTATACCTGCGGCGATAGTACGATAGCGGTTTACATCTGCACCCACCCGTTTGATACTACCGAGAATCATACCTTGTTCATCGCACAAAATAATATTACTGAGACGACCCATGATCTCTATAATGAGACGAAAGTGAATACGCTCATCGCTATCAGGATCGGCCCGATAGCCTGCTGTGATCTCAATCACGCGTTCCCAACGTGGCTGACTGATCGACTCAATACGTGCGCCTTCAAGATGCTTACGAAGCAACATAACAAAGGGAGGTGGTTCGCTAGCAACCTTTTGAGGTTTAAGAGCAGTCACGTGTACGCGTGCCAATTGTGGATGCGATGAAAGATAGAGCCAACGATTTGCACCACTTTGCTCGGCCTTGCCTGGAGCGTAGCATTGTAAGGCAAGGGCATGTTCTGTTGGCTGAATGATCGTGTCGATACGTGCATTTAGAAGCAACACGCGTAATTCATCGACGACGGCTGCAATGGTAAGAGCATCTACGTACATGTATGTTTCCAGTCTAGGGTGAAAGAGCTTGCTAGCCTTTAGAGCTCGCTTTTGTTGTACAATATTACGAGTACTGTCTTTTATATAGAATCTTAGCGGTGCGACGTGCTTTCCCCTTGATGTACATCTTGCATTACGGTTGTGTATACTTATAAAAAGTGGTGTACGCTATCGCTGCTATGCTGTAGTATAACAAAGAGTCGTCCATTCGTACACCTATTCAGAAGATGCAGGAAGAAAAAGATGCATAGTGAAATCGGTGCCATTACAACCTCACAACTCCATGCTGTATCCACTCAAGCACCAAGGCCCACAAAGCCGGGGCTTCTTTTTGTCCTTTCAGCACCATCCGGTGCTGGCAAAGATACTGTTATCGGGAAGTTGCGTGAGCGCGGAGTAGATTTTCATGTCGTCGCTTCTGTGACTACCCGAGCACCGCGTAAGGGGGAGAGCGACGGCAACCCTTATCATTTTGTGAGTGAAGATACCTTTCATCATATGGTGCAGCAAAAAGAGTTGCTAGAGTACGCCCAAGTATATGGGAATTGGTATGGACAACCATTACAGCAAGTGCAGGATAATTTGCGGATAGGGCGCGATGTCTTGCTCAAAATAGATGTGCAAGGTGCAGCGACTATTCGGAAGAAAGTAACAGGGGCGATTTTTATCTTCCTAATGCCTGGTTCGGCAGAAGAACAGGTAGAGCGTCTCACGAGCAGACGGACAGAGACCGAGGAAGAGCAAGTGCGGCGTTTGGCAGAGGCACGCAAAGAGCTAGCACAACGTGAAGAGTTTGAGTACTGCATTGTCAATCGTCAAGGACAGATAGAAGAGGCGGTTACGTATCTGCATGCAATTATGCTGGCTGAACACTGTCGTACTCAACCACGGCAGTTGAATGTCAAACCGTAGGAAAGAAAGCGAGAAGAAATGCAGCAAGAGCAACGTTTCGAGCAGCGAGGGACAAGCGAGCGCAACCTGGGGATGGAGTTGGTCCGAGTGACCGAAGCAGCAGCATTGAACGCTGGTCGTTGGATGGGCAAGGGCAACAAAGAAATGGTCGATCAGGCCGCCGTTGATGCCATGCGTCACGCCCTCGACGGTGTCGATATAAACGGTGTCGTGGTCATTGGAGAAGGTGAGAAGGATAAGGCCCCGATGCTCTATGTCGGCGAACAGGTAGGAAACGGCTCATATCCAGAGGTTGATGTTGCGGTTGATCCAGTTGATGGAACCCGATTACTCGCGCTTGGCATTTCTGGTGCATTGGCAATGGTGGCGACGGCGGAACGAGGGACAATGTATTCAGCACCACCAGGAGTCTATTACATGGAAAAAATCGCTGTTGGTCAGGCGATGAAACATGTGATCGACATTAATGCCCCTATCGTCGTCAACCTAGATCGTATTGCACGTGTGCGCGATGCACATATTGACGACTTAACGGTTGTGGTTTTAGATCGCCCACGTCACCAGGACATCATTCGTCAGGTGCGTGAGGCAGGGGCACGTATTCGCTTGATTACTGATGGTGATGTGGCAGCGGCTATTCAGGCCGCGATGGAAGATTACACCGGTGTCGATGTGCTTCTCGGAATAGGCGGTGCACCAGAGGCGGTGCTAGCAGCGGCAGCGATCAAGTGTGTTGGCGGTGAAATTCAATGTAAGATTTGGCCTCGCACAGATGAAGAACGCGAAAAGATGACAGCCGATGGAATTGACCTTAAACAGGTCTTTAGAACTGACGATCTGGTGAAAGGCAACGACGTGGCGTTCGCGGCAACAGGCATTACAAGTGGAGAATTGTTAAACGGCGTACAATATTTTGGTTGGGGAGCGCGCACCTCTTCCGTCATGATGCGCTCACGCTCTGGCACGGTTCGGTATATCGAGGCACGTCATAAGTGGCGACGCAACGGTGGACCAGGCAAGGAAAGACCCTAGCACAAAAAAGAATACGCTCTCTGAAACACACCAATGTTGCGTTTCAGAGGGCGTATTCTTTTTTGTGCAGGCTAAAGTTTTGCGATTACGGCCTCGGCAACCTGTGAGGTGCCGACTGCACTCGCATCATCCGGGCGTGGTTTAAGATCATAGGTAACATTTTTCCCTTCGGCAATCACCTGAGTCAATGCACGCTCAAGACGCATAGCAGCATCGCGCTCGTCAAGGTGACGCAGCATAAGCACACCTGAAAACATCATTGCCATTGGATTTACTTTGTTTTGTCCTGCATATTTCGGAGCACTACCATGTACAGGCTCAAAGACTGCACAGTGACTCCCAATATTTGCACCAGGAGCAACACCTAATCCGCCAATTAAGCCAGCAGACAGGTCTGAGATAATGTCACCGTAAAGGTTAGGTAGAACGAGCACATCATACAGTTCTGGCTTTTGCACAAGTTGCATACACATGTTATCGACAATACGGTCTTCATATTGAATATCAGGAAATTCTTTCGCCACTTCATTCGCGGTTGCAAGAAATAAGCCATCGGAGAGACGCATTATATTCGCTTTATGCACAGCCGTAACTTTACGACGGTTATTCGCCCGCGCATACTCAAAGGCGAATTTCACGATACGACGCGAGGCGGCAACAGAAATATATTTGATACTCATAGCCGAATTTGGGTCGAGATGCATTCCTGTTGTACGTGCGATAGTCTCAATCATCTCCTCGTGTTCACGAGTGCCGCGTTGAAATTCGATACCCGCATACAAGTCTTCTGTATTCTCACGTACAATAGTGAGATCAACATTTTCATAGCGGGAACGGAGACCGCGATAAGTTTTCGCGGGACGAAGATTTGCGTACAAATCAAGATTTTTGCGTAACGTCACATTTGCGCTACGTAATCCTTTGCCAACAGGAGTTGTAATGGGACCTTTCAGTCCAACTTTAGTTCGTCTAATTGACTCGATTACTTCATCTGGCAGAATGGTTCCACGTTTTTCCAGCATCGTCACCCCTGCTTGTTGTATCTCCCACTCGAACTTGACGCCAGTTGCTTCAAGCACCCGCCGAGTTGCTTCTGTAATCTCCGGTCCAGTTCCATCTCCTGGGATGAGTGTCACCGCATGTGACATGATATAATCCTCCATATTGCACGGCTTACAGATATGCTGAAGTCATAAGCATTCTAAAATTATATCATGCTCTTCCGTATGAAGCAAAGAGAACAAAACATCATAAAAAGAGCGAAAACATGACAGGGGCAAGCCCTGTCACTAGCATACTTTCCGCCACTACGTGGCTTGCCACGCAACTTCGTGTATAGTAGTGACAGGGCTTGCCCCGTCATGTTTTCTGTGTCATCCTCTGTCAGTTATTTCGCAGTTTTTGTACTTCGTGTTGGAGTTTTTCGTGTTGTCGTACTCTTAGTTGCTGTACGGCGCGTCTTTGTACTCGCAGTCGCACGCGTTGTCGTACGCTTACGAGTCGTAGTTCCATTACTCACGGCTTTCGTACGCGAAGTCGTCACACGACGTGCTGTTGTTTTTGGAGCAAGTACATCGTAGACTTCTTCCTCTGTACCCTTCACTTGAATAGCTTTTTTGCGAGTTGTGGCTGTACGTGCAGGCTTCTTCTCACCATCTTGCGTCGGCTTAGCCTCAGCAGCACGTTGCGGCACAATAACCTCGTTGTAGCACACAGGCTCTTGTCCAGGCTTAGGAATGACCATCAAGCCACCGCAGTTTGGACAGAGATCAGCTATTGGTTGCTCCCATGAGGCAAAGGTACATGTCGGATAATTGGCACATCCGTAGAAGACACGCTTTTTCTGCTTTGTCTTACGCTCTACAAGATCACCACCACAAACGGGACATAACGCACCCGTTTTGTTGACAAAAGAACGACGATAACTACACTCAGGAAATGTGGAGCAAGAAAGGAAACGACCAAAGCGACCAGTGCGAATAACCAGTTTGTTGCCACAATCTGGACATATCTCATCGGTCTCCTCGACAGGCTTCTGCACACGATTCATCTCAGCTTCGGCTTTTTCCATTGAGGTTTTGAAGTCGCCATAGAAGCCATGCAAAAACTCTATCCAGGAACGGCGTCCTTCTTCCACATCGTCGAGTTTACGTTCCATATCTGCGGTAAAGCTGGTATCAACGATGTCTGGAAAGTGCTTGTTCATCACTTCGTTGACTGTGGTTCCCAACCACGTTGGCACGAAACGGCGTTGCTCTTGATCGACATACCCACGGTCCTGAATAGTGCTGAGAATAGGGACATAGGTACTTGGACGCCCAATGCCCTGCTCTTCCAGTTCCTTAATAAGGCTTGCTTCAGTGAAGCGTGGAGGTGGCTGAGTGAAATGCTGCTCCGGCTTTAACTGGTGCAAATCGAGTGGCTCATTCACCTTCATCACGGGAAGCAGACGCTCATCTTCCTCACGAGGCCATACCGCGTAGAAACCCTGAAACTTGAGATTCGAGCCAGTCGCGCGGAATACATATTGCTTCGCCACAATATCGGCACGCACTGTATCGAAAATTGCAGGCGTCATAAAGCTTGCCACGAAGCGACGCCAGATAAGATTATACAGTTTGAACTGGTCAGGTGAAAGATATTGCTTGACGACCTGTGGTGTTAACGTCACATCGGTAGGGCGAATAGCCTCGTGGGCATCCTGCGTTGTCGCCTTTGCCTTGCCAACTCTACCAGGACCAACATATGGTGTACCAAATTCAGTACCAATATACTCTTTAACCTTACTCTGCGCCTCGTCGGAGATACGCGTTGAATCGGTACGCATATAGGTGATAAGACCTTGATGCCCACGCGCACCTAATTCAATGCCTTCGTACAGTTGTTGTGCCAAGCTCATCGTCTTTTTGGGTTTGAAGTACAGCCGTACTGAAGCATCTTGCTGCAACGTACTTGTTGTATACGGCAAGTACGGTTGACGTTTCTGCTCGCGTTCTTCATATTTGAGAATGCTGTATGTCGCATCTTTCAGTTCCGCAAGGATCGTGTCTGACTCTTCCTTAGAAGAGATTTTGATACGTCCTTTTTCGGTCTTTACAGGGCCATTCTGGGTGGCTACATCACCCTCTACAGCCTGTTCATTTGTATTGAATGCGTTAATATCTTTCAGACGAGTAATGAGAGACGCCTCGAAAGTCTGCTCCTGCTGCTGCTTGCTGAGCAGAGCCGTAATGCTCCAGTACTCTTCTGGCACAAAGGCGTTTATCTCGGCTTCACGGTCACAGATAAGGCGTAAGGCTACCGACTGTACACGACCAGCACTGGTGCCGGATTGAATACGACGCCAGAGGAGCGGGCTGATTTTGTAGCCCACGAGCCGGTCTAGGACACGCCGCGCCTGTTGCGCATTAAACAGGTCTTCATCTATCTCACGTGGCTTCCTGATGGCTTCTTGCACAGCACTTTTTGTGATTTCGTTAAAGACAGCACGATGTGGGTTTTTTAGACCAAGAGCGTTTTTCAATGACCACGCGATAAACTCACCTTCGCGGTCAGGGTCAGGAGCAAGATATACCTGATCGGCCTTCGCGGACGCAATACGCAGTTCTTCGATCAGCTTATCTTTTTTCTCAATAGTTTCATATGTCGGTGCAAAGTCTTTGCGCGTGTTGACGCCAAGACCTTTCTTAGGCAGGTCCATGATATGGCCCATCGAGGCACGTACCTCGAAGTCGCGTCCAAGAAATTTTTCAATTGTTTTCGCTTTTGCAGGCGATTCTACGATTACAAGCTTTTTTGCCATTAAACCTACCTAATCCTTGTGTATATATCACAACTCTTTATAGTTGAGTATGTTATTCTAGTGCTAGCATAGCATATCCCGACAAGAGGTGTTCTCACAATAGATAACTAAAAAGATACAGGAAAAATTTCTTTTGAAGCATATCATACATATGCAAGTATTGCATCGTCCTAGTTCTCTTGACCCATAGATACTTGCATGCTATGCTGCATGTACAAGAGGAAACTGATGGGCTATCTTCAGAGAGGCAGTATGCGTAGATATAGGGCGTCCCGTTCAAATATAAAAGACACACAAAAACAGAACATGCTCATAAATAGAACGATATCTGATACTGGCACCCATATATCTCCATCGAAGAAGTTTTATGGGCGTGATTCCAGTTCGTTGCAAGCAGGATTGGCGGTTGTCCTGGGAAGAGCAGCAGGCGCAATTAGCCGACGTATACACCTTGGTGGAGGCACAAGCATTGTAGGCGTTGTAGCGCAGCGCATCTACCCACCGATTGTTGAACACCTGGCACGACAATTAGAGCATGGTAGCCTCGTTGTTACCGGAACAAACGGGAAAACGACCACAAGCAGCTTTATCTCGGCAATTCTACGTGATGCCGGACTACGTGTCTGGCAGAACAGAGAAGGCTCGAATCTTATGCGTGGCGTCGCAAGTTCGCTCGTTATACGTGCATTACCAAATGGACACCTACGACGGTCCGGCAAAGCTATTGCGGTCCTGGAAATAGACGAAGCCGCGTTACCATCAGTAGTACGTGCAGTCACACCGCGTGTTGCGATCTTCACCAATCTTTTCCGCGATCAGCTTGACCGTTACGGCGAAGTTGACAGCGTGATTACGTATTGGAAGCAGGCAGTAGCAATGCTTTCACCTGAGACGACCCTGGTCCTCAATGCCGATGATCCATCAGTTGCGTATCTTGGGACAGCCTTTATGGGACGCGTCTTGTACTATGGAATTGATGATCTTTCATTAGAAAGCATACAACAGCAGGACACAACTCTACGACATCAAGTTATAGATGCCCATACCTGTCCTCGATGTGGCAATGAATTTACCTATACCGCGCGGTTTTATAGTCATATGGGACACTACTTTTGTCCTCACTGTGGTTATACACGTCCAAAGGTGGATGTACGGGCAACACGTGTGCAGACGGATACCTTTGACCGTTTGCGCATACAAATTGACGATACCATAACCAAGCAGCAAAAAGAAGTTATTGTTCCTCTCCCTGGCATTTATAATGTCTACAATGCGCTTGCGGCAGCGGCAACTGCACTTGCCACAAACGTGGCATGGGAGCCAATTGTGAGCGGAATTGAGCAATCCAAACCTGTGTTCGGACGTGGAGAACGTATTCAGGCCGAGGGTCGCACTATCCGTCTTCTCCTGGCAAAAAACCCTACAAGTTTTAATGAGGTACTGCGCACACTCTTTAGTGAAAGTGTCCCACGGCACATTCTCTTCGTCTTAAATAGTAACATTGCAGATGGGCGCGATATTTCCTGGATCTGGGATGTCGATTTTGAGCGATGTGTGGGACAAGTACAAACGCTTGTCGTTGCCGGAAGTCGGGCGTTAGACCTTGCGTTACGCCTGAAATATGCAGGGATAGCAGAGGATAAGATGACTATTGTGCCGCCCGCTCCACTCAGGTTGACACAAAAAGCTGAGGTGCGTCGTCAAGCGCAGCAACGACAAAAACACGGCGCAGAGTTGACTAAAGGGGTACTTGAATCCTCTACACGTTCACTGTATGGTCTGAAACAAGCACTTCGTGTCGCGCTGAACAACGTACCGATAGGTGAAACATTGTTTGTTGTTCCTACGTATACGGGATTATTAGAAGTTCATCAAGAATTAGAGCAGCGAGGCTTAACACCGCGCTATTGGGAAGGGGGAGAAGTGTAATGCAACAACTCGCCCAACCGCTTACATTAACATTAGGACATTTGTATCCAGACCAGCTCAATCTATATGGTGATCGCGGTAATATTATCACTCTACGCCAACGATGTTGGCAACGCGGGGTCACGCTGCGGGTCGTTGGGCTAGGTATCGGTGATGCATTGGCTCCCGACGAGTATGATATGTTGTTTATTGGTGGCGGTCAGGACAAGGAACAAGCACCTGTAGCGCAGGATTTGTACGAGATGAAGGGCATCGGGCTTTGGGCGGCTATTGAGGATAACATGCCTGTACTAGCGGTTTGTGGTGGTTATCAGTTACTCGCGCACTATTATCGTCCTGCGGAAGGACCTGATATGCGTGGTCTTGGCGTCTTCGATGCATGGACCATTCATAAGGGCGCACGAGTACCACGTTGTGTTGGTGATGTAGCAATTAGCTGGAATGGTATGACGTTAGTAGGATTTGAGAATCATGGTGGGCGCACCTATCTTGGCACGACTAAGCCTCTGGGCAAAGTGTTAAAAGGTGGTGGCAATAATGCAGAGGATGGCACTGAAGGGGCAATTTATCGCAATACTTATGGAACCTATCTGCACGGCTCACTACTACCCAAAAATCCGCATTTTGCCGATCATTTACTTACGTTAGCATTACAACGCAAGTATGGCGACCAGTTGCTTGCTAATGCAGAACCTGCCGACTATGCAGGCTATACAGGGACAGCGACAAACGGTTCCACTCCTGCTACAGCCGTAAAGAAGATAGAAGAGAGCGGAAGTATACTCAAGCCGATAGATGACACATTAGAGTGGGAGGCTCACGCATCCTTACTTGAGCAGCTTGGTTTGTATACTGAAGCAGCATATACATTGCGAAATCATACAACATTGTCTACACGTACTGACCAGTAGTCCTACATGGTTTCCGAACGGTAGGAACCGATTTTCATTTCTTGAGGTACCGACATGAGTACAGATCGATCTTCGGCACGCTGCTCATTCTGCGGTCGCCATTCATCAGAGGTTCAGCGCATGATCGCTGGCCCTGGCGCGGCCTACATCTGTGATGCATGTCTTCAATTATGCAATGATATTCTTATGGACTCAACTCCTTTTTCGACAAAGGCATTAGAGCTTGCTTCGCGCCCACCTGTCGTTGTTACTGCACCCGTCACACAAGAACGACTTGCGCCTCCTACACAAGCGCGAGAACCACTACGTACTTTGACATTGGAAATGGAGCAAAAGCAGTATGATATGACGCTCATCTTGCACCAGATACGCTTCTATCAAGAGCACTTTGAGTTACGCTATCTCTGGATGCGCCCACCATTTCCTACAGGCTTTGCCTTTGTGCCACGCATCATTTTCTCTTTGCGCGATTCTATGGGGACACAATGGAAAGGGGAGCGTGGTGGTCTGCTTCTCTCGCGTCCAGAACTGGCAAGTGGACAAGCCAACGCTGTGTATCAAGGGACCGCTCGCTTCCAACCATTGCCCTCACCCGAAGCACGAACGCTCACAATACGTGCTGTTGACCCCCTAGCTCAGTTTGACGAAGAGGTCGTTCGTCCCTGGCAATTTGAAATCACGTTACAAGTGATGTAAAAGGGGAGAAAGCAAGGCGGGGCAAGATACGGCATGACAGGGGCAAGCCCTGTCACTACTATACACGAACTCACGTAGCAAGCTACGTAGTAGCGGTCAGTATAGCAGTGACAGGGCTTGCCCCTGTCATGTCTCAGCGTACTCGCGCAAATCTATAACATTCTCATTCAACTGCTGGAACAAGAAGTCCGTAGCCACCTTCTTCAAGTTTATACATCACGTTGACCGTCCCAGTCTCTTCATTGAAAAAGGGAAGAAAAGAGACACGATCATGCTCCATACGGGCGATCACTTCCTGATCGTTCATAGATTTTGTAGGCAGGCGACGAATTTCTTTGACTTGCGACCAGATTTCCTCATTCTGCTCCTCTTCAAGCATCGGGGGAGATGTGTATTCCTCATCTTGCTCTTCGTCCTCAGCTAACAGAGTTCCCATTCGTGACAAGGCAAGAACCTTTATCGCTTCTGTGTGACGACGTATCGCAACCTGACGATCCTTTTTCCGTCCAAGCTGCGCAACAACTTTGTCAAGTACAAGGTCAAGTGCTGTAGTCACATTGAGCGCACTTACCTCGCTATGAATTGCTTGTGTGCCACCAGAGAGGGCGAGTTGCACACAGTAGCGATCACGATTACTACGTGTTTGCTCTTCGGTAACAGTGACTTCGATACGGGTTGTCTCCGAGACAAGACGTGCAAGTCGTTGGACTTTGTGCTCAATCCGTTGACGCAATTGAGGTGTGACTTCCATTTGTCTACCTTTGATGATAAGCTGCATGGCTTTCCTCTTTTCATCTAAAAAAGACAATACGAAACTGAGGAATAGATGGCACTTCGCCCTAGGGATTGGTATAGATTCATTATAGCACGTACGAAAAATTGTGAGTTTCGTGAAAATGCAGTGCTATTCTTTGAAAGAGAAGTACAGAAAGAATGTGTCGGTCAAGTATAGATGAAAAAGGTTTTATTGAGCCATTGATATATGCAAGTATTTGTTTCACAAAGATGAACATTATTTAACTTTTATAGGTTACACATTCATACAATGTTCATACTTTGGTGTTAATCTAATAGCGTTGCTTACATAAGCATCTCAGTATAGATAACCGCGGAAGAAGGATGTGTGGTCTTATGACAGAATTACCAAATGATCAACATATTACATATCAATTACAACATCGTAAATGTGGTAAGGCATCTTGTAGCACGTGCCGCAATGGTCATGGACATGGCCCCTATTGGTATGCATACTGGCGTGAAGGTGCTCGTCTGCGTTCGGGCTATGTAGGGAAAGTTAGCCCTAATGAAATTGATGACTCCTCTCTAGTGGATCAGCAACCAGCAGTGGCAACTCCTCTTGTCATATCTGAACACGTTGGGGAAGCGGTGCTTGTCTAGCGTATACCATACTCCTTTTTTGCAGAGAATGTGATACTATATTTCTATTATTACATTGTCTGCGATTAAGGGGATAGGGTATGAAGTGTCCATTTTGTGGTGGAACTGAGTCACGTGTAAAAGATTCGCGTGACATCGGTGATGCGGTGCATAGGCGGCGCGAGTGTGAGCATTGTAAGGGCCGCTTTAGCACATATGAACGTGTTGAGAAGTTTCACCTGATGGTCATCAAACAGGACCAGAGACGTGAGCCGTTTGATCGACAAAAACTGTACGTCGGTATTCGTAAAGCTTGTGAGAAACGTCCACTGCCCGCAGGCGAGATTGAGAACGCAGTCGAAGAGATCGAGCAGGAGCTTTATCACTTTGGCAAGCAAGAGATACCAAGCAACATGATTGGCGAGTTAGTGATGGAGCATTTGCGGCGGATGGATAAGATTGCGTACATCCGTTTCGCCAGTGTCTATCGCTCGTTTGGTGATGTTGAAACAATGTTTGAAGAGATACAAAGTCTGCTTAACCGTGATAAAACGGACTCAGGATCACATTCATGATGACACCTGAAAGCATGACAGGGCAAGTGGTGCAAGAAAGCATGACAGGGGCAAGCCCTGTCACTACTATATACGAACTCCCGTTGCAAGCCACG
>CAZZVE010000137.1:0-13331 GCA_964657325.1 uncultured Ktedonobacterales bacterium | reverse complement strand
CCAGGCACACTCGTGTATGGGAGGGGCATCCCCTCGCGGGTGCCCTTGCTCTTGCCGCTAAATGACGTTTGACAAACAATTACCAGCGAAACATAAAGCTCGTCCATTGTCTTTTTAATACAATATCCTGTGTAGTAGGTACAATCGCTTGTGTAGTTGGATAGGCGTACACGTGTAGTTTTTGCTCACCTAGACGACCCGATGTGTCCCATGTTTCAACTAGCGAAACGAGTGTTTGTGCTAGCTCATCATCATGCCCAAAGGTACACACAACCAGTTGTATAGGTTGCTGCGATGGAATTGTCCCTGCTTTCATAGGGGGAGGTTGAATTTTTTCGTCTACTCTATATTTTAATACGCATAGCGCGTGCTGACTGAGGACACCTGTAGCAGTATAGGTCGGGATAGTGCCAGACAAAGAAGCAAGATGAGGAATAAGCCCACGCTCTATAGCAGAACGTTGTGCAGTTAGATTACAGTAGCGCGGTTCGTGCAATGCTAGCCAGAAATTCAGATTATACACCATTTCCTGAAGCGTCGCTTTGACCGATGTTTGTAAATCCTGTGTTGGGTCATTAAACCACTGTCTGATTGTCGTTGCGTCAACGGACATGAGTTCGCCAAGTGTAAGATAGAGTTGTCCGGGTTCGGGTTCGAGTTGTACCTGCAAGCCTTGTTCCGCAAAGGCACCTCGCAAGCCCACGAAGCCGCATGGCTGTACTGAAGTGCTCTCGAAATGGTCGCCGTTTCGCTTAAAAGCGACCGCTATCTGTGGTCCCCTGACACTTAAAGGAAGCAGAATACGCCCATCGGGCGCGAGTTGCTCATACCATGCAGGAGTAATATCGCCAGCGTTCACCGTCAAAATGATACGATCATAGGGAGCGGCGTCAGGGAAGCCTAGCCCACCGTCGGCACACACTACCTGTACACGCTCGTAACCTGCTGAAGCAAGATGAGTACGTGCACCCTCGACGATATCTTCGTCGATGTCGATGGTCACAACATGACCCGTTTCGCCAACAATATGCGCCATGAGTGCCGCGTTATAGCCCGTACCCGCGCCGATTTCTAGCACACGTTGCCCCTCATGCAGATCAAGTTGTTCCAGCATAATCGCCATAATTGTTGGCTGCGATGAAGAACTCACCGTGCGTTCATTCACCGATTTTGTAACAATCGCCTTATCCTGATACACCTCTTGCAGTGGTAGATGAGGTAAGAACGTATGACGTGGTACCGCGCGAAAGGCTGCTTCAACGCGTGACGAGCGAATGAAGCCCTTCGCCTTTACCGAATCGATAAGTTTTTTGGAGAGTGTTTGTTCGTTCTCTTCCGGCATATGAGCCTCATGAATATGCTGTAGAATAACATCAGTCGGTAGGGGCAGCAATTCATTGCGCCCGAAGATGGGGGTGGCGGGGCAAACCTTCCCCAAAACGCATCTTGTGACACCGAGTCCCCCTCCCAACCCATCTTTGGGCGCAATGAATTGCTGCTCCTACCGTTGGATAACCTCCATACTCATCATCTCCGTCCCAATTTCGCCAAAACAGCACCCTTCAACATCCCGATTTCTTCGACCTTGAGCAATAACACACCACCAATGAATACTACCACGGCAAGGCCACCCGCTACAATCACCGTCAGCAATGACCCTAACAATGTATCCAACGAGAACAGATGCACATGCGAGAGCAGCACTTGCGCCCCCCATGCTACTGCAACCATTGCCGCCGTCACGACAAGAATCTTGAGGACGGTAGGAATTGTTTCGCGTACCCGAATGGAACCAATCACGAAGCGCAACAGGAACAACAGAATGATACCATGCATCGAGTTCTGCACCGTATTGGCAAGAGCCAACATCGGCATCCCCATCACTGTTCCACTAAAAGGAAGCGCAACGGCGAGATAGCCCAGGATGCTCACAAACTGTACCACAACAGGAATAACCGTATTTTTGCGTGCGTAGAAGGCGGCAATCAACAACTGATCCAATGCCACAAATGGCAACTGATAGGCATAATTTTGTAACGCAATAGAGGTCATATGAGCATTCTCAGTTGTATAGTTATGATGGTGAAACACCAGGTCAACGATAGGATTTTGCAGCACGATGAGACCTGCGGCGGCTGGTATCATCAGCAGTAAACCGAGTCGAATGCCCAGTGAGAGTGTTTCCTTGAAGCGTTCGTTATTGCCATCGCGCATATGCTGTGAAAGTGTAGGCAACACCGCGAACGAGAGCGCAGCGGCAACCAGGCCAATGGGAAATTGTATCAGTGTTGTTGCGGCACGTAACGCTGTGATATTCGCTGCACCGCAGTCAACAACATGTGTTGCGAATGTTAAGCACTTTGTCTTTGACGCAAGATGTAGATCAAAGAAAATAAGTGCTGTACTCACAAGAAAACTCAATGCAACGGGTGCATACAATCTAAGAATACGGCGTATTGCGGGATGCTTGAGGTCAAGCACAAACATATAGCCGAAGCGTTGCTTATGCAGCCCTGGAATGAGCAACGCGATTTCGCCAGCCGCACCAAGTAACACGCCAAAAGCTAGCCCAAGATGTCCGAAGTATCGCTCTCCAAGTAAACTTCCAACAACTGCTCCTATAATGATGCCGACATGATATGAAGCCGTGGCGAACGCAGGCCAGCCGAACTCTTTTAAGGAATAGAGTGCAGCGAGCAAAACAGCGAAGGGACCAAGTGCGATCAGCGAAAAGAAGATAATTTGTGAATACTGGAGCGTCAATAGCTTTCCAGGTGTCTTAAAGCCTGATACCATAAAGTCCTGAACGAACCAAGGAGAAATGAAGAACAGAAAGCATAGTGCCGCGATAAGCATGATGATGCCGATCAGGTTGACCAGCGTAAATACCAAACGGCGCAACTCGGCGCGTTTTTCAGGGGCAGCATAATCGCTAAATGTAGGAATGAGAGCTCCTGGTACAGAGCCATTTACCAGGAAGTCGTTGAATGTCTGAGCAGGCAAAAGTGCTGAATTGAACGGTCCAGCAAACTGTGTGCCGAGAGATGTAACTACTATTTGGCGTACCATGCCCAGCACACTACTACCAAGATTGCCCAGCATCACGAAGCCCGCCGATTTTACAATCTCGCGTCTCTCACTCGACTGCGATTGTACCGCTGGCGTTATCTCAACCATAGGTTCAGGCATTGCCGTTTGTTCCGATGTGGTAACGCTTGTCGTCACGACGGGTTCAGTATTCTGTTCAGGTTTTTCTATTGCATCTTTTGCCATTATATTTTATTCTCCGCGTATCTTTGCAATCAGTGCCGTCGTCGAATGTCCCGGCAGGTAAGGAATCAATTGTACACTGCCCCCATATTCCTGCACCACTCGCGCCTCTGGTAAACGGCTCAAATCCGGTGTGCCATCTTGTGTGTTACTGGCATAGTCGCCACCTTTAATGTAGATGGCAGGTTGTAGCAGTGCCACAAGTGGGCTTGCCGTTGGCTCATCAAAAATAGTCACATAATCAATACAAGATAGTGCTGCCAAAATCTCTGCCCGCTCCAACTCTGGTACATATGGGCGTCCAGGTCCCTTAAGCCTACACGTACTCGCATCGCTATTTAGGGCAAGTACCAGAAAATCGCCGCGTGTACGTGCCTCCTGCAAATAGCGTACATGCCCCAGGTGAATCAGGTCAAAGCAGCCATTGGTAAAAACACCACGTTCTCCTGCTCGCTGTCTATGGTGGACAATGGGAGCAAGTTCGTCACGAGTATAATATTTTGGTGATGTGTTATTCATGAATATATTTTTCTTAAAATAGAAACGATCATTGATAACGAAACCCCTGTACGGGTCTGCTTCAGCACACTCTGTTGGCAATCAAGAATGTTGGAGGACATATGAAACCTTTCATCAATCCTGTGGAACGAATCAATCGCCAACAGAGTGTGCTGAAGCAGACCCGTACAGGAGTGTCAAACATTTTCCGTCAAAATCCGCAATAATTCCTCTGGCGTATTGCTGGCAGCACCGAGACGTCGTACTACGAGAGACGCGGCTGCGTTCGCAAGATAGGCCGCTTCAACTTTTGTCGCACCTGCGGTAAGGGCGAGTGTGAACGTAGCGGCGACGGTATCACCCGCTCCATTAGTATCAACGATTTCGCTGGCACCTGGGAGTGGGTAGATAGGAAAATGGGTGGGCGACTTGCCAGCTTCAAACAGGCTCATGCCCTCACTACCACGTGTGAGCAGGACACTTTGCGCGTTGCTACCACTCAATAAACGCTCTCCCGCTTCGTCTAATTGCTTCTGTGTTGTGATCGTCATGCCGAGCGTCAATTCGGCCTCTGGCTGATTTGGCGTCAACGCGGTTACGCCTTGAAAGCGGAACAGCGAACCATGCGAATCAACCACAATCACCTTATTCAAAGCACGCGCGACAGGAACACATGCTTCGATGATATCGGGACTAATCACGCCATTTTCATAGTCCGAAAGTACCACCGCATCAATTGTGGGCAGCATAGCCTTGATGTAATCGAGAATGTGGCTCTTGCACGGCTCTGCTATATCCGATGTATCAACGCGGTCAATTCGCACAATGTGTTGTTGTACAATTTGTGGGCTACCCGCAAGAATGCGTGTCTTCGTAGATGTGGGACGCATCGGATCGGTAAACAAACCTTCGGAATGCATACCCATATTCTCTATAGCGCGACGCAAGTTTTCTCCTGGTACATCGCTACCCACGACTCCTGCCAGTAATACCTCTGCCTCCAGTGATCTTGCATTGACCGCGACATTGGTAGCACCACCTGGTATCGTGCGTTCCTCATCCAGTTCAAGAATGAGGACAGGTGCTTCACGCGAAATGCGCGTGGGGCGTCCAATCAGATATTGGTCCGCCACCATATCGCCAATCACTAGCACACGTTTCCCCTTGAAGCCTTCTATGATTGACCGCAAACGCACAATAGCCCCTCCTGTACGGGTCTGCTTCAGCACACCCTCTGTCGCACTCTGCTGTATCATACCTCTGACCCCTTCCGTCCTTTGAGGGCGACAAGCAACATAAAGCGTGGTATCGCCAGCATACGCCGCCAGCGCCACGGTTCGCGGTACAGGCGATAGAGCCATTCCAGCCCCAGACGCTGCATGACGTGTGGCGCACGAAGTTGCCGACCCGATAGAAAATCATAGGCACCACCAACGCCCATCGCAACCGCAACAGGCAACCGCGACAGGTTACGTGCGATCCATATTTCTTGTGCAGGCGCACCATATGCGACACACAGGATATCAGCCTTCGCTGTCCGCACGCGCTCGATAATCGCGTCCTCTTCTGCTGGCGCGGGCGATCCAGCATAGGTGCCAGCAACCTGCAAGTCAGGAGCAAGCACCTGTAACCGTGTAGCTGCCTCCTCCGCGACACCAGGGGCGGCACCGAGCAGGTAAAGCCGATAGCCTTTGTTCGCACAGTGCTTGGCGAGTTCTACCAGCGTGTCGGTTCCTGTAACGCGTTCGGGCGTCGGTTGGCCTGTGTAGTGTGTACCCCACACGATGCCGATGCCATCCGCAACGACGAGCGCGGCATGATTGATGACATTGCGAAAGACGGTATCATATTGTGCCATCATCACAAATTCTGTGTTGACAGTTACAACCTGTTGACATGGAGAGGTCACTGGATGGTCTTTGTGTTGTACAACAAGCTCGTCGATACGCTCTATCGCTTGTTGCTGAGTGATACGATCAACACGCACGCCTAAAAGAAAAGCAGGTTTAGATAATAAGGATTTAGACATAATTTTTATTGCTGACATAGTATAGTTACCAACTTATAAGTTCGATTTCAACATTCGAGATAATCACGTCTGGACGTGTCTCTTCTATATAACGTTGCACGCGCCCAAGTATCTCATCCGCGTGCGATTTGCTATTACTGACACAGCTTACGCCCAGTTTCGCAATCTGCCAAACGTCCTGGTCCTCGACCTCGGCAATCGCCACCTCAAACTGGTTACGCACCCGTGCCATGACCGATTTAATAACCTGCCGCTTGTCCTTGAGAGAATGGGACTCCGGCAAATGTAATGTGAGTTCACATGCACCTATAAACATGGGCAAAGTATAACATATGTGAGGATATGAGGAAATAAGATGCTAGCATATGAGAATGGTGGGAGGAATTGACGAGCATGTAGGGACCGGTTTATCGCGTCCTTGTCGGCATATGGGAATAGTGGAAGGAATTGAAGAGGTTGTAGGGGTCTAATTCTATTACACTCAATAGACAATGTTCGAGGGATGTTGAAATGTTTCATCATATTCGTAAACATGGTCTATCGCCAGCAGGGTGTAGTGAATTAGACCCCTACAACCTCTTCAACTAAATGGAACTGCACTATTGGTAGCTTCTTGTATTCAACCTTTATAACCAAGTTCCTTTGCTTTCTTGAAAGCTGCTTGAGATTCTTTGTCTCTTCCCATATTTTGAAGAATCTCTCCTTTGGTGTGATAAAAGCCTGCAACGTTGGGACTAAGTTGGATAGCCTTGTTGATAGTACCAAGAGCCTCCTTGTATTGTTTAAGTTCATTAAGGGCATGTCCTTTGTTATTATAGGCGTATCCATCAGTAGGGTCGAGTTGAATAGCTTGGTCATGAGCAACAAGGGCATCTTCATACCGATTGAGTTCATTGAGTGTAGCACCTTTGCTAATGCAGGCGTTTAGATACTTAGGATCGAGTTGGATAGCCTGCTCATAGGCAAAAGTTTTAATGGTTCACCTGCATTGGCCGTCATGCCCTGTAGTCATCACTTCATCACATATGTGTTTGTGTATTTATAATAACATACAAATGCTTGTGTGACTATTCTTAGATGTGTTGTTTTGCCTCCCTCTATCCCCCAAAAGCCCTGTAAAGAGTGAGTTTGTCTTGACACCGGTGAAGGTACTGATGTATTATCCTCAGGTGAGGGCATTACAACATTTTGACATGTATTGTCTCTTGTATACACAACACTGGGCGGTTGCTGAAATTGGTAGACAGGGCAGACTTAGGATCTGTTGGTGATGAACCGTAAGAGTTCGAGTCTCTTACCGCCCACTTTTATTCCACAACATTGTGTTCTGTAGGGACCGATTTATCACGTCCTTGCTGACAATCGATTCGGTGCAAGGACGTGATAAATCGGTCCCTACCTTATAGGAATACTAAGGCGCAATATGTTGTAGTATATTGTGTCAACAAAAAAACGCGAATATATTGTACAGAGTCGATGAAGGCGTTGTTGCCACATTGACTAGTGGAGGAAATGTGAAGGTCTCGGTTGAAAAGTTGCCTACCAGTGAGGCCGTCCTTGATGTAGAAGTTACCTGGGACGAGATGCAGAAAGCCTCGGATAAGGCATATCGCAAACTTGTGCAACAGGTGAATGTTCCTGGGTTCCGCAGAGGAAAAGCCCCGCGTTCTATATTAGAGCGTCAGGTGGGTAAAGATAGTATCTATACAGAAGGTCTTGATGACCTGATTACAGAAGTATATCGAAACGCAGTTAAAGAGCACGAACTTACCCCTATCTCACAGCCAAAAGTAGACGCACCCGTCTTCGAGATGGACCAGCCTTATCACTTCAGTCTCACTGTTCCGGTTCTCACTCCCGCTGTCTTAGGCGATTACAAATCTTTGCATTTTGATCGACAAGAGGCCGAGGTTACATCGGAAGAGGTCGAGAAAGAGATAGAGTCGCTACGCAGTCGGCAGACGGAGTGGGCCGAGGTTGAGCGTCCAGCTGCTATGAATGACCGCGTGACCGTTGATTTGAAGCTCACATCGGGCGACCAGCAAATCTCGGATTTGAAGGACAACCCCTTCGAGTTGACGGATGAGCGTAGCGGCCTGTTTAAGGGCATGGACGAGCAGGTCGTTGGCATGCAGCGAGGTGAGAGCAAAACATTCTCGACCACGATTCCAGAAGACTATATCAACGAAAAGTATCGTGGCAAACAGGCCGACTTCTTTATTCTGTTACATAAGATAGAAGAGAAGCACGAGCCAGAACTTGACGATGCATTTGCGGAAAAGGCCAGTGGTGGCGAGATCACTACGCTTGAAGACCTGCGCAAAGCTGTGAGCGATAACATTCTTGAGAACAAGAAGCGCAAGAACCGTGACGAATTGCGTGAACAGGTTATCAACGCCGTTATCGATCAATCACAGATAACGCTGCATCCATTGCTGGTTGACGAAGAGGCGCACGAGATGGTCCATCGCATGGGTCATGCATTAGAGCAACAGGGCATTTCAATGGATCAGTACTTCAAGATGGTTCGTAAGACTCATGACGAATCGGTTGAAGAGGCAAAGCCTGAGGCGGAGAAGCAAGTCAAACGTCAACTTGTCCTTGATGCGGTTGCGAGTGAGGAAAAGATTGACATCACGCCCGAAGACCTCGAAGCCTTGTTCAATGCATATGCACAAGCAGGGCAGGAGTTACCGCGCACCGAAGAGCAAATTCGTGCACTCGCCATTAGCTATCGACGTGAGAAGGCTCTTACACGCCTTATTGAGTTGACAACTGATCCCGATCCTGACGCGGAGCAAGATGAGGAACTTGAAGAAGAGACAAGCGTAGAGCATGCCGAGGCTGCCGCTCTTGTAGGCGGCGAACTCTCGGACGAAGCAGAAACAACAGATACACCGGATGTGGTATATGTGGAGGGGACGGCAACTTCAGCAGCGACCGAGCCTAGCGGCGATGAGGCGTCTGCAGCACCTCAACCCGAAACACCGACAACGGAACAGTAGAGACAGGGACAAGGGTATTCTGTGAGGGATATCCTTGCCTCTCACGTAGAAGAAAACTATTGAAGCACACCTCTAAAGGGAAAAGGTGACAGACGTGGCAAACTCGAAAAATGTGCGAACAACGTATCGTTGCTCGTTTTGTGGTAAGAGTCAGGATCAGGTACAGCGACTTATAGCTGGTCCTGGTGGTGTCTATATCTGCGATGAATGTATCGACCTGTGTCGAGAAATCATCGAAGAGGAGCAGGCAACGGTATCTAAGCCACGACTCCAAACTGGTAAGATACCAGCACCTAAGAAGATTTATGAGCAATTGAGCCAGTACGTTATCGGACAAGAGCGGGCCAAAAAGACACTTTCGGTCGCGGTATATAACCACTACAAGCGCGTCGGCGTTGGAATGCAGATTGATGATGTAGAACTGGGCAAGAGCAACATCCTCATGATTGGACCAACGGGGAGTGGAAAAACACTACTTGCACAAACACTGGCGAAGGTTCTGGACGTGCCGTTCTGTATCGCTGATGCTACCGCACTTACAGAAGCGGGTTATGTTGGTGAGGACGTTGAGAATATTCTACTTCGTCTTATCCAGACCGCCGATTTTGATGTTGCACGTGCCGAGCGTGGTATCGTCTACATTGACGAAATCGACAAGATTGCGCGCAAGTCAGACAATCCATCCATCACACGCGACGTATCTGGCGAGGGCGTACAGCAAGCCTTGCTCAAAATTATTGAGGGGACCGTCGCCAACGTCCCACCACAGGGCGGGCGTAAACATCCTCATCAAGACTTCATTCAGATCAATACCGCGAATATTCTCTTTATCTGTGGTGGAGCATTCGAGGGACTTGATAAGATCGTTGAGCATCGGCTTGGGAGCAACAAAACCATCGGTTTCCGTTCTAAGGGCGAGGACGACGCTGATGAGGCGAGCAAAGAGTCTGTGCTCGCACAAATGATTCCTGACGACCTGCTCAAGTACGGACTTATCCCAGAATTTGTTGGACGCCTCCCTGTCAATGTCGCCCTGGAAAGCCTGGATAAGGCCGCACTTATCCGCATCTTGACAGAGCCGAAGAACGCGATAGTCAAGCAATACCAGAAATTCCTACAGCTTGACCGTGTAGAATTGGTCTTCACCAACGATGGCCTTGACGCTGCTGCTGAGGAGGCACTTAAGCGACGTACAGGAGCACGTGGTCTGCGTAGTATTGTAGAGGATGTGCTACTAGACGTGATGTATGAGATACCTTCTCGTGGCGATGTGAAGAAAGTCATCATAAACGGCGAGGTAATTTCTGATCACCATAAACCACTGCTTGTGACAAGAGGTGATCGTAACAATGCTTATTCTGAGGATGAGTCTGCTTAACGCAGGCTCATCTTTATTTGTTGAAAACACTATTATGTCTATAATGGCAGATAGGTAGAAAGCAGCGAGGAGCGAGAAAGACAGGCGTACACACATGAGCGATTCGGAACGCCAAGATACTACACAAAGTGTACAAAGTGCGCGGGATGGGAACGAGGTGTATCCTCTTGTCGCGTTAAAAAATGTTGTTGTATTTCCGCATAACAGTCACCCACTGGTCATTGGTCGTGAAAAAATGGTGCGTGCTACTGAAGAAGCCATGATGCAGCCTGAGCATACAATGGTTGTTGTGATGCAGCACTCTACCGAAATCGCTGATCCACAGATGCAAGACCTCTTCCAGGTTGGCACGTTGATCGAGGTTTCTTCCATAAAGCGTCAGCAAGATGGCACAATTCAGGCACTTGTACGCGGCATCCAACGCGTGAGAATTACAGAACTCCTCGATGATGAGCCATTCCTGCATGCTAGAGTTAGTACACAGATTGAGCCACAACACAAAGGCCCACAAGCGGATGCGCTGATACGTTATGCAACCAACCTCTTTGAACGCTATGCGCAACTAAATCGCCGTTTCTCGACTGAGGATATTAACTCCATCATCGTTCTCAAAACACTGCCACGTCTTTCCGATACGTTAGGAGCACACGTCATTACTGACGTACAACAACAACAGGACCTGCTTGAGACATTCGATCCTTTAGAACGTCTAAACAAAATCTGCGTTATCCTCGGCAACGAAATCGAGATACTAGAGCTTGAGGGCACCATTCGTAGCCGTATTCATTCACAGGTAGACCGTTCGCAAAAAGAATTTTACCTGCGTGAACAACTCCGTGCGATTCAAGAAGAGCTAGGTATGGATATCTCTTCAGAGACTGATGAACTGCGCGCCAAGCTAAGAGAAAAGGCTCTTTCCGGCGAGGTTGCAGTCAAGGTACGTAAAGAGATTGACCGCCTTGAGCGTACTCCTGCTCAATCAGCCGAACTAACCGTGTTACGCTCATATATTGATTGGATGTTAGCTTTGCCGTGGAATGAGCGCACGGAAGACCATTTCAATCTTTTGGAAGCGCGCCGTATTCTCGATGCTGATCACTACGGACTAGAGGTCATTAAAGAGCGCATCATCGAGTTTCTCGCTGTGCGTCAACTGCGGCAACAACTGCTCAAACGGCAAGAACAAAGAGGAATGGGCGGAGCAGCTACAAAAAGCGAGAGTCAAGGTCAAATTCTTTGCTTCATTGGACCTCCAGGTGTCGGGAAAACATCGTTAGGGCAGTCGATTGCACATGCTCTAGGACGCAAGTTCGCTCGTATTTCGCTTGGTGGTGTGCATGACGAAGCCGAGATACGTGGACATCGACGTACCTATGTTGGAGCACTTCCAGGTAGAATTATTCAAAGCATGAAGACGGTAGGAGTACGTAACCCTGTCTTCTTATTAGACGAGATTGATAAATTGTCGTCCGAGTATCGTGGCGATCCAGCATCAGCTCTTTTAGAAGTACTCGATCCACAGCAAAATAGCACCTTCACCGATCATTATATAGAAGTACCCTTCGACCTTTCCGAAGTATTCTTCATCTGTACAGGGAACGTAAAATATCAGATACCGCGTCCACTTGCCGACCGTATGGATATCATCGAATTGCCTGGCTATATTCTTGATGAGAAGGTCAACATCGGGCTACGCCATATCTTGCCTAAAGTGTTGAACGAACATGGTTTGACTCCAGAGCAACTCAAGATACCACAAGCCGTGATGCAACACATCGTCACCGACTATACGCGCGAAGCCGGTGTACGCAACTTTGAACGCCAGTTAGCAACTATCAGCCGTAAAGCGGCGCGACGTGTGCTGGAAAAACCGAATACACGTCTGCGTCTCACTACCCATAGCCTTGAGCAATATCTAGGAGCACCACGCTACAATAGCGCACCGCCAGTGCAACGTTCAAGAATTGGCGCAACAATGGGTTTGGGAGTAACAGAGAACGGTGGGATGTTGCTCTCGGTTGAAGTGGTGACGATGGTTGGTAAGGGCGACCTACTCATCACAGGTCAGCTTGGTGATGTTATGCACGAGTCAGCACGTGCTGCCCTCTCTTACATCCGCACACGCGCTGATGAACTGCACATCGACCCCAACTTCCAGGAAAATAGCGATTTACATATTCACCTGCCTGAGAACGCGTTGCCAAAAGATGGCCCATCGGCAGGCATTACTATTGCCACCGCAATTATATCGGCTCTGACTCGACGACCTGTGCGCAACAATTTAGCTATGACAGGCGAAATCACGCTTTTGGGGAGTGTGCTAGGTGTCGGTGGTCTAAAGGAGAAAGTTCTGGCAGCGCATCAGGCGAATATTACGCAGTTGATCGTACCTGCTGAGAACAAAAATGACCTGGCAGAGATTCCGACGAAAATACGACAAAGCATGCATTTTGTACTGGTAGATAATATGGATCAGGTTATTGCTGCTGCATTACTTGATGCCCCTCTTTCTGAGGAACAAGAAACGTCTACACGACCTCCGCTACACCTGGAAGAATACCATGAAACACGGAATCCCCATGACACCACTTCTCGCCGTTCCAGCATCATAGCGAATGAGCAATGGGAGCAAGATGGTATCGACTCATTCATGATTCCACCAGTGGAGCCACATTCACACGACGTACCACAGGCAAACGCTAAACACGACAACATCTAAAACTCGCATGAGATAAATGCTTGCTTCGTTCGTTATACTAGTCGAGGAGCTTATTTTGCGTGCTTTATTGGCACAAAGGCCCAACTTTTGAGTATATACTACGTATACTGAATAGGGGTAGGTAGTAGCTGAAAGAAATAGACCCCTAGACGGCTTCCCTATCTACATACTCTAAAGAGGGAAGCTATGTTGCTTCTCGCCGCAATGATTTCATTTTTTGTTTGTAGAGAGAGGAAAAACTCATGAGTTATCAGGGACAAGACCCTAACCAGCAAGGCCAAAACCCCAACCCGCTCGGTGGCTACAATTCTGTGCCTCAGCCCACCGACCCCTATAGTGGACAGCAGTACGTCCAACCAGAGCAACAAGGACAACAAGCTGGTTATGGTGGATACGCTGGTTATGGACAGCAACCACCTGCACAACCCGGTT
>CAZZVE010000136.1:12291-13479 GCA_964657325.1 uncultured Ktedonobacterales bacterium | reverse complement strand
GGCATGACAGGGGCAAGCCCTGTCACTACTATACTGTTCACCCCTACGGGGCGAAGCCATGCAGATGCGTGTATAGTAGTGACAGGGCTTGCCCCTGTCATGTGACCTGTCCTACCTCATTACCAATCGCTCAGACGCCCATGTTCAACAAGCCAGCGGACGAAACGATGGTAGTTCGTCTCCTCTGTCGCTAGCCGCTCTTCGTACTCCTCCTGAAGCTTGATAAGATGCCGAGCCTCTTCTACTGTAAAACCCTCGTCCAGGAGGGCATCGATGAGCAAATCCACAAAATGCTGCTGCTGTTGCATGTACAAGGTCCTCCTTCAGTGTGTAAAGTTCCTTTTATAACGCATGTAGACAACACATGGTGCATCCCATGAAATCCGTCGTTGGATATACTTTCATCTTCTCGCAAACATCCTACGCAAATAGAGAGGTACACTGGTGTGAACCTCTACAGTATGTGTGGCTTACAATACGAAACAAGATGATAACAGGGGTCTGTAGCGAATGATCTCTTCCACTTATTAACACGACTTCACTACGATAAAAGATGCTACTAAAAAAAGTATAGCACAAAGTTTAGTACTTTTTCCAGGGTTGTATATCCCTTCTATACGAAACACGAATGAAAGTGAAGAAAGAGATACGCATATCGAATAATTGGGACGTTCACACCACGAAATGTAAGGACCGAAACGAGGGCACCCGCAAGGGGGTGCCCTTGCCTCTGACAAATGTGCATTGACGATCCCTACAGATAATCACATTAATATATGAACAATAATTAAGCATTATGAGCGAATCTTCAGAAAGCCTTGACAAGACCAAAAATCCAATATATAATACGGACATCGAAAGGAGGTGATGTGAATGGATCAAAGTAGTCGCTGCACAAGCAGCGTTGTAGATTCTCACATCTTCCAGTCGAGAGGAGTTACGCTCTAACGAACGTAGTTCATCTCGCTGAAGCTCGGCTTTGTTGTCGGGTGAAGGTTGAAAATCAACACTGGTAGGCAGTGGTAATCCACTCCTGCTTGTGCAGCACGCCCAGGGTGACGGTGAAGAACTTTGTCGCTACCCTGGGATTTTTATACACATTTGTGTTATTTCTCTTTGTGCATGCATATGTATATACTTATCCCCAGTGTATGCAAAGAATGCACAACCCCGATACTCTGGCTATGC
>CAZZVE010000136.1:0-12191 GCA_964657325.1 uncultured Ktedonobacterales bacterium | reverse complement strand
ATGCGCATATATTACATTTTCTTCATATTGGCTCAAGCTCGCGCCGAGAGTATAGACGAATGAGTGAAGGTGCATCAGGTGGTAGAGCGAGAAAGCGAACATAGCATCCCGGCTACAGCACTTAATATCGAGATACTACAGCAACAACTGGATACAGTGTTTTTCGGACACGGAAAACGACTACAGTATGTGCCTATTCTCGACTCAACCAATACAGTGGCAATGAAATTGGTACAGGAGGAAAACGCAGGAGAGGGCTTCGTGGTACTGACGGACAGTCAAACCGCAGGACGTGGCAGACTGGGACGCCAATGGGTTGATTCGTTTGGCTACAATGTTCTCTCGTCTACTGTACTTACGCCGCGCTTTCCGCTTTCTTTGCTTGTTATGCTTGCATCGTTAGCAGTAGTAGATACCATCGATACAGTATGCAATGTCACCGCGACGATTAAATGGCCTAATGACGTTCTTATAGAAGATCGTAAGGTCGCGGGTATTCTAATCGAAACGACGCACAATCGCGTAGGACAATTGATCGCAATAATGGGTATCGGCGTCAATGCACATAGCTATCCAGTACAGACCAAGGCTGAACAAAACCTGGTAAAAAAAGCGACAACGCTAGAGGAAGCATGTGGATATCGAGTGAGCCGGGAAACATTTATCGCGCAATTGCTAAAATCTATCGAAGCATCCTATATTTCATTGCAAGAAGACCCTACCTCTTCGGTCATAGCCAGTCCTGACAGGGATGTCAGTGCATACTGGGGGCCAACGTCTCGGCTGATACGAGAACGGTGGCGAAGCCGATTATCGACCTTGGGTCGCACGATAGAGGTGCGACAGGGAGATACCGTTCTGAGCGGTATCGCAGAAGATGTGGATGATACCGGAGAACTGTTCCTCCGTCGTCATTCAGGCGAGCGTGTCTGCATTACGTGGGGTGATATTGGATATCCCACGGAGTAGATGGCACGACATAGTGTGACGATGGAAACGTCACATAGAGGGGACATAGCATGGAGACTTCAGAGGTATTCCTTACTGACGATGGCAGACAAATTGCGCTGAGTCAACTGGAATTTCTACGTACGACCAAGAGAGCCGAGGTTGCTCAATATCTGCATGACGCAAAGGAAGCGGGCGATGTGATTGACAACGCGGCATACGAGGACGCAAGAATCGAACACGCACGCCTTGAGGGGCGTATCTATGAACTAGAGCAAATGCTTGGCAAAGCAAAGCTGATTAGCCGCGTCAATACCGACGTGGTTTCGCTTGGCTCGGTTCTACGCCTTTCGACACCCGACGACAGAGAGTACAACTACAGTATCGTGGGTGCGTTCGAGGCTGATGCACGCGCAGGGCGCATTTCAAACGAATCTCCGGTAGGGAAAGCACTGTTGGGCCATAAGGTAGGCGATCTTGTGATTGTCTCGACGCCCGGCGGTGTGAAGGAATACACGATTCTTTCTATCGAATAGTAAATGTACGCGTAGCACGCGAACACAAGGGCAGTCGGATATTCTCACAAAGATGTCCGGCTGCCCTTGTGTTCGTTTTTTTGTTTTTATGTCTAGTCTACCCAGCGAACTCAAACGATGTTACAATAGGTGCCACGAGAATAAAGCAAGATAGCACAACCTATCTTGGTTAACATATTGTGCGGGAGGAAAAACGAGAACATTATGCCAGATGAACGAGAAACACGCATACAGCGTGTGCATGACCTACGGGAACAGGGCATTAATCCCTATCCCAACACGGCAGAACGAACACACACGATAGCCGAGGTGCTAGAGCATTTCGACGCATATCAACAAAAGGGAACGGACGCTTCCTTTACGCTTGTAGGCCGTATTCGCCTGTTACGTAGGATGGGAAAGATTACCTTTGCCGACATTGAGGATGGAACAGGACGCATTCAACTTTACTTTGCCATTAATGATATAGGCGAAGAGGCGTATAAAAGAGTAAAAATGCTTGATATGGGTGACTTCATTCAGGCTAGTGGTTATGTCTATACAACAGATAGAGGTCAACGTACATTACGTGTGCTAAACCATCGCATACTTGCAAAAGGCATACGTCCACTACCAGAGAAGTATCATGGACTTGAGGACAAGGAGATACGGCAGCGCAAACGCTATCTCGACTTGCTTGCGAATGGCGACGAGGTAAAGCAGGTTTTTGTCATCCGTAGCCGCACCATTAGCGCGTTACGTCGCTATCTCGATACACATGACTATATTGAAGCTGAGACGCCAGTGCTGCAACCGCTCTACGGTGGTGCAACGGCACGACCATTTGTAACCCATCATAATGCGTTAGACCGCGATCTCTATATGCGTATTGCTGTTGAGCTATATCTAAAACGATTAATCGTAGGTGGCTTTGAGCGAGTTTATGAAATAGGGCGCAATTTCCGTAATGAGGGTATTGATCGTAGCCATAATCCTGAATTTACAATGCTAGAGTTTTATGAAGCCTACGCAGATTATAACAAGATGATGCAGGTTGTTGAGGAAATGATCGCCTTTGTCGCGCAAGAGGTGCATGGCTCACCACGCATCACATTCCAGGGTACGGAGATTGATCTAACTCCTCCTTGGCCTCGTATAAGGCAGACTGATGCTATTGCTGAATACACAGGTATCGACGTGCATCGCTTTCCTGACAAGGATAGCCTAGCGGCAGAGATGCGTGCGAATGGCTTTGAGGCTGATCCAAAGCTGGGCTGGGGTCGTCTTGTTGATGATCTTATGAAGGCTATGTTCCGTAAGGGTATTCCAGCACTAAGACAAGCACTGTTCTTGACGGACTATCCAATAGATATCTCGCCATTGGCAAAGCAGCATCGTGAGATTCCTGGTCTGGTTGAGCGTTTCCAGCCATTTGTGGGTGGGTTAGAGCTAGGCAATGCGTTTACCGAGTTGAACGATCCACTTGACCAGCGTGCACGCTTCGAGGATCAGGCACGGCAACGTGAGCAAGGCGATGACGAGGCGCAGGTACTCGACGAGGATTTCCTGGAAGCGATGGAGACAGGTATGCCACCCACGGGCGGTGTCGGTATTGGCGTTGACCGCCTTGTAATGCTGATGGCGGACCAGGAGTCTATCCGCGACGTCATTCTGTTCCCCACAATGCGTAAGACCGCGGAGGAACAATAACGTTATTCAACTTGTGAAGAGGTGGGCGCAGTATATCTCTTAAAGACACAGAGGTATGTTCGCGTCCACTTCTCCGACATCGCGCCATTAACCAGGACATCACCATTCTTGCCCAGCATAACAGGCTGGATTTGTACAACTTCCCAACCCTGTTCGCCTAACGCGTTGAGCCGAGGCAGAATTGACTGCAAGGCATATTTGGGTATAGAGTTTGGCGGGTAGAATTGCTGGATAAATTCCGGCTGCGTCTGTGCGTCGGCTTCGATGAGTTCAAGGTAGTGTTCCCACATGGTTAGTAACTCCTTTCTTTACAGCCTATAACAGCTCGTCTTGTTCAGCCTGTGCTTTCGCTTTTTCTCTCCTGGGTGTTGCAAACGTTTCCGCTAC
The DNA here is from genome assembly GCA_964657325.1 of uncultured Ktedonobacterales bacterium. Lineage (GTDB taxonomy): Bacteria > Chloroflexota > Ktedonobacteria > Ktedonobacterales > Ktedonobacteraceae > JBBQVS01. Next base: position 8,631 of record CAZZVE010000136.1, on the reverse strand, counting down.
GGTTGTGGGTGGCATAGCTATTTTCTTGCCCGTTAGAATATCTTCAATGGTGATGATTTGAACTTTCGGAAAGTCACCCCATGTGTCTGAATGGAATAAGCCTTTTTTCGCCGCCCAATCAAGCATTGGTTTAGTAGGCTGCTCCAAAGTAATAAATAAACCAATAGCGGCTTTCTGCTCATCTACAACATCGCCAAGAGAGCGAACCATCTCCACGTTTACATTTTTACCACCCTTGACGGACACAATGATTTTACCTAGCTTGTCTCCTGTGTCTCTAAAGAAAATCATGCCGTCTTTACCACCGTCAGCACCCTTTTTGCCTTTTCCAGGCTCTGTACCTTCTCCAGTAGGCTTCGCTTTCACAAGCGACAATGCCCACCACTCGAATTGATGCTTATCGTCGAGGGCAAGTTGACGTGCTCCGTCTACGTCTCGCGGCTCACCAATGGTTGTAAACTGGATGTTCGGAAAAGCTGTCGTGAGGCGATATTTAATCAAGCTGATAGCAATGCTTGTAATATCAATGCCTATCCATGAACGCTCCAATTTCTGTGCCGCATGTACAGCAGTGCCACATCCACAAAAAGGGTCGAGCACAATATCACCTTTGTCTGAGGCTGATTGTATGATTCTTTCAAGTAGTGCTAGTGGTTTTTGTGTTGGATAACCTAAACGCTCTTTTGCTTGCGAACCAATTGGCCCTATATCGTCCCAAACATCTTGAAGAGGATTTCCTGGCATTTCATCTAGATAACGCTTGTAACGAGGGACTGCACCTGGTTTTTCTTGAACAACCCGTCCAGAGGCAATTAAGGCGTTCATGTTTTGTTGAGAGAAACGCCAATACCTTGTTATTCCCATTACTTCATATGAAGGATTCCCTTTACGTTCTCCACCAGGACCTGTCAAATCCCCTAAGGTATATCTTCGACCTGTCTCTGGCTCAACATATTTATAAAAATCTTTGACATAAGTTTCGTCATAAGCAATATACTGAATGTTCAGCTTAAATTCTTCACTTTTGCTATAGAAAAAGATTATATCCTTGATGCGTCCAAAACCCTTACGTCCTTGCTTTCCATCACTATGGGCACTGGTACGTTTCCAAGTAATCTCGCTTCTATAGTTTTCAATTCCAAAGATCGCGTCTAGTATAATTTTTAAATAGTGGCTAGCTGTTGTATCACAATGAAGAAACAGGCTTCCAGTTGGTTTGAGAACACGACGTAATTCTGCAAGTCGAGGGATCATCATTATAAGATATGCTGATAAGTCATTCTTTCCAACCAGATCAACGATTGCGTTAGCAGCTTCGATTACCTTTGCAGAGCAATGCTCTGCTATATCGCGTTGTAATGTATATTCGCTAGCAGTTCCCCAATGCCATGTATCCTTGAATGCATTGATTTGTGCCTCACTACCCTGACCTTTTGTGTTCCTGAAAATAACAGAATAGTCCTGCTTTGAGTTGAAAGGAGGGTCAAGGTATACAAGGTCAACACTTTCACTTGCAATATACTTGCGTAGCATTTCTAGGTTGTCACCGTAATAAAGCTGATTAGCCATCTCACTCCAACAAAATACTATTTTACTTTATTGTTTTCATGCTCATTATGCTTTGTAGTTCGCTCATTGTAGAGGAGGAAGGTAGGAACGTCAAGTATTTTACTCTGGACCTTTTCACACATAGATTTTGTTACGATTAGCTCTACCATTAGTATATCTTGAATTAGTGAAAAAGTAAGTCATTGGCAACGCTATAAACATGAAAAACTTATGAAAAGTGTACAAATTGCTTGCATATAAACTAGTGAGTGGAAATACAAGCAATGAGAGTGATTTTATGCATAATCGAGTCCTACTCTAAATGCACTCAGACGACAATGGAATACAACTTACAAGTTCACTTGAACTTGTCTTACTGATGATCTTGTTAAAGAATTGCCACTTTGAGCACAAAGAAAGTACTAATCCGTGCCGAAAATGAGCGTAGGAAACCAATTTGTCCACAAGATTATAGTAGGATTGCATTGTTAAAGTTGAAGTCTCTAAAATTTACTCAGGCAATACTACATGAGAAATTCTTATCACTTATTAATCGTCCAATAAAGTGTCTTTAACCATTTTGAATACTAGGAAGCATCCATGTATCATCATAGACATCCCAAGCAGAGTCACTATTAAGATTATCCCGCTGGAATTTAGCTGCTGTCTCACTAACTAGCTTCCCATGCATAACTTCCCCTGTGGATGATTTACCATATTTATCCAAGAGTGGTCCCAGAATGATAACAGTAACATCTTTAGGATGAATACTACTTTGCCATAGTGCTTGTTGAATTTTAAATATCTCCGACTTTCCTGCATCTTTAAAAGCTCCGTTATCCCATCGCTCCCCTATATCGTCTTTTACAGTAATTGTATTAGTGCTTACTTGATATTTGGTTGTTATTTTATATTCGCTTATAGAAGCACCTTGGGCTATCTGCTGTATTTGTTGCTCTATAGTCGGTGTAGGGGTAGGAGATATCGGAGTAGGATTGTCGGAGGTGCTTGTATCTACATCACTGCACCCAGCAAGATAACAAATACAAAGCAACAAACCAATCAGTAATAAACCTATATTTCTTTTAAATTCCACACTTCTTCCCTTTCATATAGAAAACGTAGCTCTACAGTCATTATAAGTGCACAAAAACTTATATGTATCGATAATGATAGGAAAAGAAAATATCTTTACATCTTTGCTAAGCCTTGCACGCCTCACCACTTTCCGTTATGCTCTACAAAAACATACTGGACTACGTATTTATGGACATTCACACCATTTTTCACCAACTCCACTACCGCACACAACAAGCCCTGGACCTGGCGTTTCCTCCACAGTGCGCGAGTTGTAAGCGCGTTGGCTCGGTGCTTTGTGGAGCTTGTTTTGCACAATTGCGACCTGCGACACCACTACCATGTAGGCAGGGCTGGTCGGCTTTGCAGGGGTTGGTCGCGGTCAATACTTATCAGGGTCCACTTCGAGATTGCATTCATGCGCTAAAATATGATGGGGTTACACGCTTGGCGGAACCTTTGGGCGCGTTGTTGGGACACACCTACCTCACGTATGGCATGCAGGCCGACATACTTGTATCCGTTCCTCTGCATAGCGAGCGTCATAGACAACGTGGCTATAATCATGCGCATCTATTAGCGAGTGTATGTGCCTCAACAATTGGTGTTCCTCTCAGAGAGGATGTGTTGGTACGTTCGCGTGCGACAAATGCACAGGTAGGGTTAAACGCGTATGATCGTAGACAAAACGTCGCGGGTGCGTTCTCTATCACGACTCAAAATGCAACTGCACATATCTATGGACGTAGAATTATTATAGTCGATGATGTCTGTACAACAGGTGCAACACTCGATGCATGCGCGGCAACACTCTTTCAGGCAGGAGCTATTTCTGTGTGGGGACTAGTACTTGCGGGTTCCGCAATGTGAGAGAAAAATATTTTAAGACGTATGTAAAGAGTGCTATGTGTACACTATAAACAATTGTTAAGTTGGGGCAAGGGCACCCGCAAGGAAATGCTCCACCTATACACAAATTCGCTCCTCATATGTCATGTTATATGGGAGTGGCATTCCCTTGCGGGTGCCCTGGAACCTCGTTTAGTAGGTGGAAGGCTTTTCTTATGAGTCGTGAGATGGACCATATTTCTATGCTGGCTGGCGAGATCGGCTTTCGCGTGGCAACGACGGAAGGTGAGCATCGCGCCGCCAACTATATAGAACAAGAGATGCGCTCTTACGGCTTGCAAGAGATACGCCAAGAGCCATTTCCATGTGCCACAGAGGTCACAAGTAGTCTCTTTCCGTATCTTTATACAGCACTCGGTTCAAGTTTGATCGCTCCGCTTGCTCCTCTACTCGGCTTCACAGGACTTCTTGCCGCCCCTACAGCGATGATCAGCGAATTTCGTACAAATAAAGGGCCAGTTACGTGGTTAACGCGAAAAGGTACAAGCCACAACGTGATTGGTATTCTTCCTGCTCGTAGCGAAGTCAAGACACGCATAGTACTACTTACACACTATGACTCGGTGCGCGTGCGTAATTTTATGAAACCGAACGAGGGGAAATCATCACGCTTTCTCATGCCGCTGCTCGGACTTTCATATTTAGCGGCAGTTGGGTCGAGTGTCCTTGGCTTTGTAGCGCGTCGCAGGAAAAACAAGTCATTAGCGCGAACAACACAGGGTATTTCGAGTGCGGCGGGTGCCGCAATGCTGACATTGGCAACACCACTTGTCGCAGGGCAAATGCTTCCGGGCATTGATGGCGAGGGAGCAAATGATAACGCAAGTGGAGTTGCGGTACTATTGAGCTTAGCGGAACAAATGGCACAGACGCCTTTAGAGCATACGGAGGTATGGTTTGTAGCGACAGGTGGCGAGGAAATTGGGCTGCTAGGTGCTCGTGCCTTCGCAAACAAGCATGGGAAAGCGTTGAAAGATGCCTATTTTTTCGCTGTTGATACAGTGGGAGCGGGACGTATTCATTATACGGTACAAGAGAATTTCCTTGGACGTGCCGACGTAGCACATGATGTAGTAGACATCCTCGTGACCGCTTCCGAAAAGGGACCACATGGAGCATTACCTTATATGCTGCGAGCAGGTGGCACAGACGCCGCGGCAATGCTCGCAAAGCACTTCAAGGCAGCTTCGATTAGCTGTCTAGTAAAAGATGGAAAGTTTCCAGAGATTAATTGGCCCACAGATACTCGCAAATACATTGAACCAGAGATACCGACACGAGTTACAGCATTTATGAAAGATGTCCTATATGAAATTGATCGTCGAATGTGTTATAATAAGATGCGCAAAAGTAGTGTTACAACGTCCAAGTAATACAGATTGAGTGTCGGAAGCTCTATACACGTTATCAGTAGGAGGAGTGGCTTGTGTAAAACAGTGGAGATTACGTGCGCTTCCGGCAGTAGTAGAGGAAACCCTCAATGGCTAGCAATAGGAAATGGCTCAGACCGAGCGTTTTCTGGCTGCTGATCACGATTGTAGCAGTTGTGATCGTAGTCTTCATTTTCCGTTCTCCATCCGACACGACTTCAGTAAACGTGTCTAATATCCTCGTTGACATTAAAGCAGACAATGCCAGGAACCAACAAGATCAACTCACCATTTCGGGCAACACCATTACACTTACAAGAGGCAATGGATCAAATGCGCCCAAAGAGGCTGCGACGGTCAACGATAGTTTCGATATTACCCGCGTCCTGAAGGACAACAATATTGACTACTCCAATACGCGGTTGCTCGTGCTTCAGTATGATGCACCCAGTCCACTATTGAACGTACTCGGAGTACTGGGAGGCATTCTGCCTTTCCTCCTCTTTGCTGGTCTCTTCATTTTTATGATGCGCCAGTCACAGGGGGCAAACAATCAAGCGATGTCGTTTGGGAAGAGTCGCGCACGGATGTTTACGGGCAGCAAAACAACGGTGACATTCGCGGATGTAGCGGGTGTCGAAGAGGCGAAGCAGGAATTGCAAGAGATTGTCGAGTTTCTTAAGTATCCCGAAAAGTTCGCCACACTTGGAGCACGTATTCCCAAGGGATTGCTATTAGTTGGTCCTCCTGGAACAGGCAAGACACTTATCTCGCGTGCCGTGGCAGGTGAGGCAGGTGTGCCATTCTTTAGTATCAGTGGTTCAGAGTTTGTCGAGATGTTTGTGGGCGTGGGGGCAAGCCGTGTACGTGACCTGTTCGAGCAGGCGAAGCGCAGTAGTCCATGTATTGTTTTTGTTGATGAGATTGACGCGGTTGGGCGTCAACGTGGTGCTGGACTTGGTGGTTCACATGATGAGCGCGAACAGACGCTCAATCAGATACTGGTAGAGATGGATGGCTTCGATACCAACACAAATGTGATTGTGATTGCCGCGACAAATCGTCCCGACATACTTGATCCCGCACTATTACGTCCCGGTCGCTTTGATCGGCAGGTTGTGCTGGATCGTCCTGATATTCGGGGACGTATCGCTATTCTGAATGTGCATGCAAAAGGCAAGCCTCTTGACCCAAGCATCACGCTCGATACATTGGCAAAGCAGACACCCGGTTTCTCTGGTGCCGATCTCTCGAATCTGCTAAACGAGGCGGCGATTCTCGCGGCACGCCGTGGCAAACGTAGAATTGGCATGAGCGAGCTTGAAGAGGCAATTGACCGTGTTGTGGCGGGACCCGCACGAAAGAGTCGGATTATCAGCGAGCGCGAAAAGTCGATTACAGCGTATCACGAGGTAGGTCATGCACTGGTGGCACGTGTACTACCAAACACGGACCCCGTACATAAGGTGTCAATAGTGGCACGTGGTCAAACAGGTGGCTTCACCATGTTGTTGCCTACGGAGGACCGCTATCTATGGAGCAAGCCTCAATTTGAGGACATGCTTGCCTATGCACTTGGTGGTCACGTCGCGGAACTGCTCACCTTTGGCGAGGTGACAACGGGTGCGTCGAACGATATCGAGCGTGTGACAAAGATCGCGCGTTCAATGGTGACTGAATACGGCATGAGTGACCGCATTGGTCCTATTGCACTAGGCCATAAGGACGAGCTGGTGTTCATGGGACGCGATTTCGGCGAGCAGCGCAACTATAGCGAGCAAACGGCACGTGAGATCGACGAAGAGGTTCGTAGGATTGTGCAGGAAGCGTTTGATAGAGCGTTTAGTATCCTGCAACAGAATAAGACGCGTTTGATCATGATTAGCGAGCGGTTGATTAAAGAGGAAACGATAGAGGGTTCATTGTTTGAATCGCTCTTCAACCAGCATGTAAGCGATGAACAGTACGTGTCGCCTTCCGTACTCGCGGGCATCCCTGAGATTAAGGTGTACGGAGGAGATAGTGAGCAGAAGAGTCTGCCGAGTCCGGCGGCATCATTGTACCAGATACCAAAGCAAGTACAGGGACCATTAAATGGAGAGTAGTTTAAAAACACAATAAAGTGGAATTAATAGTCGAGGGGGAGCATGACAGGGGCAAGCCCTGTCACTCCTATACACGATGTCGCGTGGCTCTGCCACGCCATGGTGGTCAGTATAGGAGTGACAGGGCTTGCCCCTGTCATGCCACACGCCTCCAATATCATCTTTCTCTTCAATCTTATAGGGGTTGTGGGTCGAGGCTTAGGCGGTGTACAATGAGGATAACTCCAAGTGCCTGATTCTTTGTGAGAGAGTCGGGGACTTTATTTAGTGAGGAGGTATCTTTCTTTGTCTCCAGTATTTCGTGAGGTTGAGGGTTGTGTCACTGCGCCCCAGGGGTTTCGTGCTGGCATCACAGCAAGTGGGATCAAGTCGGATGGCACTATTCCAGACCTAGCTATTTTGGCCTCTGATGTCCCTTGTGTCGCGGCTGCCACATTTACAACGAGTAGCACGCGTGCAGCTCCCGTACTGGTATGTCAGGAGCGTCTCAAAAGTGGCAAAGCACAAGCACTGATCGTGAATAGTGGGAATGCGAATTGTGCCACGGGCGAGCTTGGTTTGCTCAATGCCTATCGTATGACAGAATACGCAGCCGCCCTACTAGACATTGAAAACGAGTTGGTGCTGTGTTCGTCTACTGGCATTATCGGGCGACAGGTGCCAATTGAGAAAATCGAGGCAGGTGTCAAGAACGTCGAGTTGCGCACCGACCAGGGGAACGCCTTTTCGGAAGCCATTCTGACCACAGATACACGACCGAAGCGTATGGCGTTAGAGTTTCAGATTGAGGGCAAGACGGTGCGACTGGGTGGTGTCACCAAGGGCGCGGGCATGATCTATCCCAACATGGCGACGATGCTCTGCTACCTGACCACTGATGCGGCGATTGAACACGAATGGATGCAGACGGAGGTACGAGCCGCCGTAGAAGATACGTTCAATATGATTTCGATGGATGGTGACATGTCCACGAATGATACCTGTGTTCTCTTCGCGAATGGGCTGGCTGGCAATACACTGATTAACACACAACATCCTGAGGCGGGAACGTTCCGCAACGCACTACGACACATCATGGAATATCTGGCACGTGAGATGGCACGTGACGGAGAAGGCGCGACCAAGTTGATGATCGTGAGTGTGCAGGGGGCACGCAACAAGCATGATGCAGTGCGAGCCGCGAGATCGGTGACGCTTTCCCCACTCTGGCAGTGCGCTCTCGCTGGTGGTGATCCCAATTGGGGTCGTATTGTTGCCGCGTTGGGAGCGTCAGGCTGCGCACTAGACCAGAACACATTTGATATCGCGCTTGGCAATGTACAGATAGTTCAGCATGGGCTGGCGGCACAATACGAGCAGGAAGCGGCCCGTGCTGTGATGGCAGAAAACGAGGTGACTATCTCGGTTGATCTCCATCTCGGCGAGGGTCAGGCAACGGCGTGGGGTTGTGATTTGACACATGGTTATATCGACGAAAACACATTGTATTCACGATAAAGACAACGAGGAAACGGCTGTAGGGGTCTAATTCTATGACACCAGATACGCATCAAGTTAAGAATGGTTGAATTTAAAATGAGGCAGAAACAGGGCGTCGAGAGCATGACAGGGGCAAGCCCTGT
>CAZZVE010000135.1:0-13481 GCA_964657325.1 uncultured Ktedonobacterales bacterium | reverse complement strand
TGTTGGAGCGCTTCAAAACACTGGGACTGCTGAAGGCTCGGGGCCAACAACGAACCGATTCAACACATGTGCTCGCGGCTATTCGTGCGCTCAATCGACTCGAATGCGTTGGAGAAACCTTGCGGGCAGCACTGAACACACTCGCCACCATTGCCCCAGAGTGGCTACGCGAGCATCTGATGCCAGAGTGGTTTGATCGCTACAGCACCCGCATTGAGGATTCTCGTCTTCCCAAAGGGAAAGAGGCTCGAAAGGACTATGCCGAAGTGATCGGGGCCGATGGCTCGCGGCTGCTCACTACGCTCTATGACCCCTCGGCCCGCCTCACTTGCGCGAGCTTGCTGCCATCCAAAACCTTCGGCGCATCTGGACCTTCCATTTCTATGCGGAAGAAGGTCAGTTACGCTGGCGCAAGGCCGAAGATCTCCCACCCGCTGGGATGCGCTTTGATTCCCCCTACGATCCAGACGCCCGTTTCGGCAATAAACGCTCAATCACTTGGACTGGCTTCAAGGTTCACCTCACGGAAACCTGTGAGGATGAGGAAATCCACCTTATTACCCATGTCGAAACAACCGCTGCTGGGATCACCGATAGTGAGCTTTCCGCCCCCATTCAGGAGGCGCTTGCGAAGAAAAACCTCTTGCCACGTGAACACTTTCTGGATGCAGGCTATGTCGATGCCGACTTGTTAGTGAAGAGCCAACGCGACCTTGGGGTGGAAATCGTTGGACCCATGAGGCCCGACTCCAGCTGGCAGGCAAAGATGGATCAGGGCTATGATAATACTCACTTCACGATCGATTGGGAAGCGCAATACATGCTGGACTCCCCATCTGGACGCCTGGGGCACGCCAGTGCTCAGCGTCAAGTTCTCGCGAACCGATTGCCGCCTCTGTCCCGTTCGTTCGTTGTGTACCCAAGCGGCGGGATCGCCCAGACGTGTGACCCTGCGTGTGCAGACCGATCACGAGATGTTGCAGCAGGCTCGTCGCCTGCAAACAACCCCAGAATGGAAGACGCGATATGAGTGTAGAGCAGGTATCGAGGGAACTATTTCACAAGGGACGCGCGGCTTCGGATTGCGACGGTCTCGCTATCTCGGCGAGGCCAAAACGCATCTTCAGCATATTTTGACCGCGAGTGCCATCAACCTCGTTCGCTTTGCTGCTTGGAAAGCTGGCATTCCACAAGCGAAGACTCGCACCTCACGCTTTGCTGCGCTCAAGGCTTCCTAAGTGTGAAGGGCAATTTAGCAACGGTATCCATTACTACTCAAGGCCCAAGTATCCTTGAAAGTTGCAGCAAAAAGAAGTGCTGAATCGGATCGTCCCCTATTGGATAATAGGCAGTATAGGAGATCATTCCAAAATGGGGGCAAATGGAACGCTTGGGAACAGCGTATTCTCTTTCAACCTGTTTGAGCACTTCTACGCTTCCCTCTTTCTGTGGAAGAATGCTCTTCATGAAGCAAGACATTTGCCTCCAATTTGAAATGATCTCCATTCCCACCTTTTCGATGCTCACTCCTTGGGATAGCCTCGATAGGGGTGCTGTTCTGGTGTCGGCGTCGCGGCAGGATACTCCTCTATCAGATGCAGAGCCTCAGCAATGCCGCGCTCAAGCTGTGGATCAAAACCACGCGCGTAATCCTGTGGCGTGTAGTCCACATCAATCGTTGGGTCGGTGCCATAATTCTCCACGCCCCAGCCCACATCCTTGAACCAAAAACTAAATTCCGGCTGGGTCGTGATGGTCCCATCGGCCAACGGCATATATGGGGAGATACCAGTGACGCCGCCCCACGTGCGCTTGCCGATCAACGGCCCTAGTCCCATCATTTTGAAGGCATGAGAGAAAATGTCTCCATCGGAGCCAGCGTTCTCGTCGGTGATTGCCACCAGCTTGCCTCGCGGGGAATGATAGATATACGGTTCGGGTGGCGACCAGCGCTGGAACGCATACCCCAGCCGGGGGCGCGCCAGCTTCTCGAGCACCAAACCGGAAACTGCGCCGCCGCCGTTCCAGCGCACATCAACGATCAGCCCCTCGTAGTCATACTCGGCCAGGTAATAGCGGTGGAACTCCGCGTAGCCATCTACCCACATATCGGGGATATGCACATAGCCCACGCGACTATGTGTTTGCTCATGCACTAGACGACGGTTCGCCTCTACCCAATCACGATAGCGCGCGCCAAATTCAGAGGCCAGGGCCCGCACGGTCACGCTGCGTGCCGGGCCATTGGAGGGCTGAAGGAGAATTTGTACTTCTGCCTCTGCTTGGTTCACCAGCGGATGCTGCGGTCCCTGTTCAGGCGTGAGACGCTGCCCATTGATTGCCAGTACCGCGTCGCCTACTTTAGCATCTACGCCTGGCACCAGGAGTGGAGAAGTCTCTTTGGGATTCCAGGGATCGCCGCGTACGATATGAGCGATACGATAGACACCCTTGTCTGCATCGAAGTGCCAGTCTACACCCAGAAAACCTTGGTGATAATCGGGATGTGGTCGATATTCGCCTCCAAATTCATAGCTATGCGATGAGCCAAGCTCGCCTTGCATTTCCCAAATCAAGTCCGAAAGTTCGCCACGCGAGGTCAGCCGTTCCACCAGTGGTGCATAGCGGGCGTAGACACCCTGCCAATCCACGCCCGCCATATCAGCCACCCAAAACTGCTCACGTTGCAGGCGCCACGCCTCGCCAAACATCTGGCGCCACTCGGCACTCGGGCGGATCGAAACTTTGATACGCTCCAGATCAAGCCAACCAGATTCCCGACCAGGCTTATCAGCAGCAGAGGAAGGAAGTTCTGGTGACTTCTCACCAGCCTTGAGGACGCGTAGTCGATCATGAGAGTAACAGAGCACCGTCGTGCCATCAGCAGTTACGCTGATATCGCCGATCTCATCGGTAATGTGCTCCTGCTTGTGCTTCTCGAAGTCATACCACTCCAGGCTACCGTTCGATTTCGGTTTGAAGTCAAACATACCACCGGCACGTAGTCCCTCGACTGGCAGCGAGGTAAAGAGTGCGCCGTCATGGGTGCCTAAAACTCGCCCGTATCGACCCTCTGGAATGGGGAATGCCACGATGCGGTCGGTGATGCCATCCAGGTCAATCTCTATCGATTCAGGCACTGGTGTAGTGCTTGCTTTTTCTTTCTGCCTCTCCCCAGCTTTCTTCACCTCATCGTCCGGGCGTACCAGTGGCGACTCAGGTTGAAACGGCGAACGTAGGCCTTTACGCAGCGTAATCAGATAGGGACGTACGCCCTTGGGGAAACTGAATTCAAAGTGCATCGCATCCGGCACCGGATCAAAGTCGCGCGCGCTCAAGAAATAGAGGTAGCGCCCGGCAGGATCGAATGCTGGTTTGGTATCGCGTCGCACCGCGTCCGTCACTTGATAGGTTTCGCCACTCTCGACGCGACACAGCTTGATAATGATCTGCTGCGCGCGGATAGCCTGTTCATAGGCGACCCAACGTCCATCAGGCGACCAAGCAATGCCGTTGACGAGGTCGCTATCTTCAATGCGGCCATAGTCGCTACGATCAAGCACGCGCACTGTCTCTATCGACAGGTCTACCAGCAGCAGTTCGTTGCGATGGTTACTCAACAGCACCTGATTGCCAACGGGGGAGGCACACAGCGCGGTTACATGGCCGATATCAAGCTTGCTCAATGTGCGATCAGATGATGAGCCATCGGCACGAAAAACAACCAGACGCGGCTCATCGCCTGTGTCGCTGATAGCGACCAGACGCTTGCCGTCGGCTAGCCAGTTTATCAGGCGATAGCGCGGGCCATCGGTTTGCCCATGCTGGAACGCTGCCCCTTCCCAATTGCCCATACTGAAAGCTTTGCCGCGTGTGGTGAGGGCTACAGCCTTGCCCTTGGGATGCAGCGCAAAGGAGTCCATAAACTTGCCTGCTGGCACAAACTGGCGTACCCGCTGCGTTTGCGATCCCGCCAGATCGACTTCTAGTCGCGTCTCGCGGTTAGTAGATGGGTCGAGCACAAACAAATCGCCACCTGCGTGATAGACACAGAGATGCCCATCGGTAGCGAGATTACGAGCATAGAACGTTTCCTGGCTGCTATGGCGCCGCAAATCCTTGCCAGTGGGCAAGCAAGAATAGACGTTACTTATGCCCTCGTGATCAGAAAGGAAAAAGAGACGCTCTCCCACCCAGCAAGGGGCTGCGATATTGCTGTTAAGGTCGAGCAACCGCTTGAACTCGCCTGTTCCCTGTACATCGATCCATAGATAACCAGCAGTCCCACCGCGATAACGCTTCCAAAAAGCAGGCTCAAGGATATTGCGACCTAGTACAACCGCACCGGCGTGGCCAAAGGCGATAGCGTTGGCAATGCCATAGGGCAACCGGACTGGCTCACCACCTTGGGGCAAGATGCCAGAGAGCATGCGCCATCTTGGTGAGGGCAATCCAGCCGAACTGGCGTAGAGGATCTGTGCTCCATCAGGCTGCCAGCCAACCACTTCAGAATGCCCAGCGTGATAGGTCAGACGGCGCGATGGTCCACCATTGGAAGGCATCACATAGACTTCATCAGGGCCTTCGCCACTGCTGGTAAAGGCAATCTGCTGACCATCCGGCGAAAAATGTGCATTGGTGGCCGCTGCAACGCCAGAGGTCAATCGTTCGGCGTGGCCGCCGTCGACAGAGACACGCCAGAGGTCATCCTCTGCTGTAAAGACGAGCTGATCGCGATAGATGGTCGGAAAGCGAAGATAGCCGGTGGTTCCCATACATCCTCCTTCAGAAACGTACTCCAGCCGTGAAACGAGGCTGAGTGAGAGAATATGTGTTATTGTAGCAAAATCTGAGTCGTTCGACAAACAGTAATGCTCCCCAATGGTCTAAAACGTATTCACACCGCCTCTAGTGTATATGTTCCATACTGTTTTCCATCTTTTTGTTCTATTCTATCTGATAGACTGTATTTAAGGAAGAACTAACTTTACACGTTGATAGGGCCCCACCATTTTTCCTCCCATTTTGTGATGTGACAGTACTCTTGGCCTCAATTGACACGTTATGGGCGAAAAAATGGCTTGGACATAATCAGTTTAACTATGGTTTTGAACGTAGAACCAGGGACATTTTATTGTTGACAGTTGCTGAAATTGTATGCTACAGTCATGTATGAGTTTGTCTGATAAATGTATTATTCAAAAGGACTAAAATACACGTGACTACAACATTGAGAGATGTTGCTCTGAGAGCTGGAGTCTCGATCAGGACCGTCTCTAATGTAGTTAGTGGCTATCAACACGTAACAAAAGAAAAGCGTGAACGTGTACAGACAGCTTTGAAAGATTTGAATTATCAGCCGAATCTCCCAGCACGCTATTTGCGGAAAGGGAGAGTAGGCATGCTTGCCCTCGCAATCCCCGATCTTCGCAATCCCTATTTTTCTGAAATTGGAAATGAGATAATTGGTGTCGCATCTACCCGATCCTATGCAGTTCTCCTCGACCACACCGGAGGAGAACGTCCTAACGAATTGCTGGTTGTTAAGGGGCTGCGCCCTCACCTGATAGATGGAGTCATTTTAAGCCCCCGTATGCTCGTATCAGAAGACCTTCAACCTGAACAGGTGAACGTCCCTCTCATCCTCTTGAGCGAAAATTTCTTCGATGTACCGTATGACCGCATTGCAATTGACGATGTAGCTGCCGCTCGTCTTGCCACAAACCACTTATTGAGCTTGGGACGACAGCGCATTGCAGCTATTGGTATCGGTGAAGAGCAGTCCGAGTCAATACGCCTTCGTCTTCGCGGCTATACCGAAGCTTTAAACGCTGCCAAGATACCTCTGGACCCCCGTTACGTTGTTGGCATTACATCCTATCATCGCATAGATGGAGTGCGAGCAGTGCAGCACTTGCTCACTTTGGATCCACCTCCTGACGCCATCTTTTGCTTTACAGACCTTTTAGCACTAGGCGCATTGTCAGCACTGCAACAGGCAGGGCTTCGTATCCCCGAGGACGTGGCTGTAGTTGGCATTGACGACCTTGAAGAAAGCCGCTTCGCTACTCCTCCGTTAACCAGCATCGCTCCAGACAAGAAGAAAATTGCTGAACTTGCCGTGACCCTTCTACTCGGACGCATTGATGGAACACGCACATCTGCACCCGAGCAAATTGAGATACCATTCCAACTCCTTGTTCGCGAAAGTACTATAGGAAAACTAGCGATGAGGAATACATTCCTTATCAACAAAGAATAGATGAAAGCCTGCTTTGACGTTCTTACATACCTCACCAGTTCCTCTGCTATATGTCTTATAAACCCTGCTTAACGTTAAACTCAACATATTCACTTTGTTTAGAATTTGATTAGAATCTTTTTTAAGCACGAGTGTGGATAGGATGAGACATTGACAGGCGTTAAAAATGGATGGTATCCTTTTTTTGCAACGTTGCAAATTCTAAAATACGGACTCATAGTACGTTGCTCTTGCTTGAAATATGCAGAGTAACTTGCTTACAAAATGGTCCGTCATTCCACGTTTGTCGCCTCAACGACATTCTGTCCTCATTGTAGTTGTTCTGTAGGTTGAAAAAACGTAAGCTTTTCCCATTCGATCATTGAACACATTGTATGCGAAGAAGCAGTAGTATGTAGTTCAAATAGAAAAGCACATGCAAGAGAATAAGCTCGTATTTTCTTGGTGGTAAAGGGTTTCAGGATATTAATGAGGCTACTCCTGAATGTCCTATCAGAAAGTGTATGAGAAGATTTCTTGAAAAAGCATGAGGTCGTTTCGAGCAAAGGAGCAGAACCCCCATGGCAAAAAGATTGCTTCCACTTACAGCAATTTTTCTCTTACTTCTCCCAATTCTTGCTGCTTGCGGTTCAGCCCAGGATCAGATTTCTGGTGCGAACCAAACAATCACCTACTGGGCCAGCAATCAGGGTCCTACTATCTCCTACGATAACAAAGTTCTCGCTCAGGAAGTCAAGGTATTCAAGGCAGAAACCGGGATTACGGTCAACTTTGAGGTAATAGATTGGACCGATCTCTTCAACAGAATTCTGACTGCCGACTTGAGTGGACAAAATCCCGATGTACTCAATATAGGAAATACCTGGTCGGCGACCTTACAGGCGACACGTGCTTTTCTCCCCTTTAATCAAGCCAACATGGATGCTATCGGCGGCAAGGATAAGTTCCTCTCAACATCACTCTCTGCCTCCGGTGCTGCTGGCATGGTACCTACCTCTGTCCCGCTCTATGGATTGTCTTACGCCTTGTTCTACAATAAAGCGATGTTCAAGCAAGCAGGAATCACGACTCCTCCCAGTACGTGGAGTGAGTTTATCAAGGATGCACAGATGCTTACCAAGCCCAAGACCGGGCAATGGGGAGTAGCCGTAGAGGGAGCCTCTATCAGCGAAAACGCGCATTGGGCCTTTTTGTTGTCGCAACAGCAAGGCGGCTCGCTCTTCAATAAGCAGAATGTGCCAACGTTCAACAGCCCTCAGAATGTCAAGGCGATTCAGTTCTACACCGATCTCATCTCGAAGTATAAAGTTGCTGCACCACAGGACGCCGAATATAGTACTGGAACGCAGTCCCCGGCTGACTTCGCAAATGGGAAGGCTGCGATGATTATCTTCCAAACTGGAACCATAAGTACTCTTGAGGCAGATGGCATGAAGCCGAGCGATTTCGGTGTCGCCCAGGTGCCAGTACTCGATCCAATGCCAGTCGGAGGAAAACCTATTGAGAGTCACGTTGCGGGTATTAACATCTCTATCTTTCAGAATACGCAACACAAAGCGGCTGCCCTGGAATTCGTGAAGTTCATGACCAGCACAGCCGAACAGGTCAAACTAAATAAGCTGTATACCAGCCTGCCAGTGGTAAAGGGTGCCTATAGTGATCCCGCATTCAATACACCAGAAATGCGGACGTTTGAGACAATTCTTGGTCAGCACGCCGCGCCAATGCCTCTCATACCTCAGGAAGGTCAAATGGAAACGGTGATGGGAGGAACTGTCAAGCAACTCCTTGCAACAGCGGCAAGTGGTAAACCGATGACAACGGATGATATACAGGCACAACTCTCTGCGGCTAATGAGACGATGAAAGCAGACCTTGGGATAGAGTGAACATCTTCCATGTCGGGGTTAAACAAAACTAGCTAACCAGGAGAGGAGAACACA
The DNA here is from genome assembly GCA_964657325.1 of uncultured Ktedonobacterales bacterium. Lineage (GTDB taxonomy): Bacteria > Chloroflexota > Ktedonobacteria > Ktedonobacterales > Ktedonobacteraceae > JBBQVS01. The sequence goes on along the minus strand of CAZZVE010000135.1, from coordinate 5,276 downwards.
GGTGAGCACATCGAAAGTTGCAGTACACGTCGAGAGTCCCGAAAGAGTAGCCAGTCCGCCGAGGAATAAACCATCGCGCCCCCAATTAAACAAACGTTACATACCCTATCTGTTTATCGCGCCGGCGGTGATCTTCGAGTTCATCATTCATATCCTTCCGATGCTCGTTGGTATCGCTATCAGCCTGATCGGTCTTACCCTGTTCTACATTCATTATTGGACGCAAGCACCCTTGATTGGTTTGCAGAACTACAAAGTAGCCCTCAACTTCACGGGTGCTGCGGGAAGTGCGTTACTATCTTCCTTCTTAATCACTGTCGCATACACGCTTCTCGTTGTTGCAGGTTCGTGGCTCCTGGGGATGATGGCAGCACTTTTGTTGAACAGCCAGTTTCGCGGACGCAATCTGTTCCGAACTCTGTTCCTGATACCTTTCGCAATGCCTGCCTACATCGAGGTTATCACGTGGCAATTTATGCTGCAAAAGAACAACGGGATGATCAATGCAATCCTGAGTGGTCTTCACGTTGCAAATCCACCCTTCTGGCTCGTTGGCACGAATGCCTTTTGGAGCATGGTGATGACAGCGATCTGGCGAAGTTGGCCCTTAGCATTTCTCTTCTTGTTAGCTGGCATGCAGACTATTCCAACTGATATGTACGAGGCTGCAAGTCTCGATGGTGCTTCCAAGTTTCGTCAGTTCCGCGCTATTACACTTCCCATGCTCAAACCAGTGAACGTCGTATTGTTGCTTGTCACCTTCTTGTGGACATTTAACGACTTCAACACGCCCTATGTCCTTTTTGGAGCGTCCCCGCCTCCTGCGGCGGACCTGCTTTCGCTCCACATCTACGTCAATTCGTTCATTAACTGGAACTTTGGACTAGGCTCAGCGATGTCTGTCCTGTTGCTCATCTTCCTTTTTATTGTGTCCGTTGTCTATCTTCGTCTTTTCCAGGTTGGAGGTGAAGCAGAATGAGTGAATATCACATCTCTCAAGAAAGAAGCAACACACTACATAGTAGCAAGGTACAAAGGCAAGCACTGCACATCAATGAGTCGAACGTCTATCGAGTGCTACGAGTTGTCGGGTTAGTGTTCTTCTCGCTGCTCATCCTTTTACCACTTTATACAATGTTGACGACTTCGATCAAGCCATTGCAGGATATTCAGTCTACGTTTTACTGGATACCTTCACATATCACGTTTGCGCCTTACGCCGACATCTGGCAGACCGTGCCACTCGCACATTACTTCCTCAATAGTGTCGTCATCTCTGGAAGTGCCACACTGATTTCAGTGGCAATAGCTATTCTCGCCGGATATGCACTCAGCAGGTTCCGTTTTCCCGGAAGAAGTGCTTTTAGTCTCGTTGTACTCTCGACACAGATGTTCCCCGGCATACTCTTCATGTTGCCGCTGTTCATCATCTTCATCAACATCCAGCAGGCCATAGGGATTCAGTTGTATGGCTCCTATCTTGGCATGATTATCACATACCTGACGTTCTCGCTTCCTGTCGCCATCTGGATGCTTGCCGGGTACTTCGATTCGCTACCTAAGGGACTTGAGGAGGCGGCAGGCATTGATGGTGCATCGCCTTTTGGAACGCTGTTTCGTATTATTATCCCCATCAGCCTACCAGGAATCGTTGCCGTTGCCATCTACTCCTTTATGACAGCCTGGAACGAGTTGTTGTTCGCGTCCATTCTGACAACGCAAAACACGCGTACACTCGCCGTTGGACTTCAGGGTTACGCAACGCAGAGCAACGTGTATTATAATCAGCTCATGGCAGCCTCTATCGTAGTGAGTATACCTGTTGTGGTAGCCTTCCTTGCTTTACAAAGGTATATGGTACAAGGTATGACCGCCGGAGCCGTGAAATAGTTGTGCTCATAACGTGGAACATTTTGTTACTGTCTCACGTGCTCAGTCTATGCTGAGCACGTGATGTGTATCAAGAAAAAGAAAGGGTCTACCGTGTTTGATCGCTGGAAGTTGAAGGATTTCACACCTGGAGAAGGTGTGACACATCACGCATACATGGAGCAGGTTGAGACAAATGATTGGATCGATATCGCCGCTCCTGGAGATGTGCATCAAACCCTGATTGACGCAGGGCGCATTAAAGACCCTTTCTATGATAGAAACGAAGACACATGTGCCTGGATGGAAGAGCGTGAATGGTGGTATCGCATCAGCTTTGAGGGAGAGGAACAACCTCTCCGTCAGGATGAGCGATTACTCCTTGTTTTCGAGGGGCTGGATACGTTTGTCACCATCTGGCTCAATGGTGAAGAATTGGGTAAACACACGAACATGTTTCACGAGGCCATCTTTGATGTGAGCCGTCGTTTGCGTTCTGACCAACTCAATACGCTCGCGCTGTGTTTCCATCCACCATTACAGCAGATAGAAATAGCTCCATTCGAGAGTTGGGGACGAAACACCGACAGAATCATGATGCGTAAGGCGCAGTTTGGCTATGGGTGGGATTGGGGGCCACGGTTGCCTACCATTGGCATTTGGCGTCCAGTTGAACTTCGGCGCCAGCGCAATGCCACCATTGAGGGAATACATTTCTCTACCCTTGAAATAGACACAGACAGACAGAAAGCGTTGGTTGCTGTTCAGGTCGATGTAGAGCAGTTTGCCGGAGATCAGCCCCTGAGCCTCTCTCTCTCGCTGCACGCCCCTGATGCTTCGACAGGAACGATTGCTCCGATAGAGCAAACAGTACCACTTCAGAAAAACGGTTCTCATTGTACCGCAAAGGTGTACATGGAAGTAGAACATCCTCACCTCTGGTGGACTCATGATTTAGGCGAGCCTGCGCTTTATACGCTACAAGCTACACTACTCCTGAATGACGTTCAACTTGAGCAGTGGGAGCAACAGGTGGGTATTCGTACATTGGAACTGGACCAATCACCTGATGCCGACGAACCGGGAACGCGCTTTTTCCGCTTCGTGCTCAATGGCGTCCCCATCTTCGCGCGTGGTGCTGCCTGGATTCCCGCTCACTCGTTTGTCGGCGCGATCAGTGATGAACGTTACTCTATGCTCCTGAAAACGGCGCAAGATGCGAACATGAATATGTTGCGCGTCTGGGGTGGAGGTATCTACGAGCACGATATTTTTTACAAGCAATGCGATGAATTAGGCATATTGATCTGGCAAGATTTTATGTTTGCCTGCGCCATGTATCCAGAGGATAATTGTAGCTTTGTAGATGATGTAGAGGCCGAGGCACGTTATCAGGTTGCTCGACTACGTAACCATGCTTGCCTTGCCCTATGGTGTGGTAATAATGAAAATCAGTGGATACATGACCGTACCTACTGGGAGAGGCCAGATTACCATGTTCCAGGTTCGCTGTACTACGACAAATTGCTCCCACAGATTGTTAGCGAACTTGATGGAAAAACACCCTACTGGCCCGGTAGCCCCTATGGAGGCAATGACTACAATGGTGCGGAGGATGGGGATGTGCATAACTGGCAGGTATGGCACGGTAATCTCCCCCGAAGATTTGGTGAGCAAACGCATGTAGACCAGAGTCCCGAAGGAGTTTCCTTCCTGCACTATGCTGAAGATATGGGTCGCTTTATCAGCGAGTTTGGAATGCATGCGTCACCTGTTTATGAAACATTGCGTCGCAACATTCCAGCTGACCAGCTCTATTATCATAGTCCGTCCATGGACCATCACAATAAGGACAACCCAAAGAATAAGGGCGATAATCTCATGCTAACAGTCACGGGATTGCCAGACAACCTGGAGGAGTATATCGACTATAGCATGATTGCTCAGGCCGAGGGACTTAAGTTTGGTATCGAGCATTACCGACGACGAAAACCTCATTGCTCTGGTGCACTCATATGGCAATTAAACGATTGCTGGCCAGTTTTGAGTTGGAGCGTCGTAGACTACTATGGTTTCGGCAAAGCTGGATACTTCTACACAAAAAGGGCATTCGCCCCAGTATTAGCGTCTTTTAAAGTGCGAAGTGATGGTGGCGTTGAACTCTGGATAACAAACGATACGTTAGATGAGGTAATAGACACGCTCACTATCAAGTTTGGGACCTTTGCAAAGGGTCCTGTATGGGAAGAAAGCAACCAGATACGAGTTGGAGCAAACGATAGTCAGATGGTCTGGTACGGCGAAGCTGGGAGGATAAACGGAGGAGTAGACGACTACCTCTCGGTACACTCAATCAAGAATCTCTTCCCAACGAATCGGTACTTCTTTTCTCCACTCAAAGAGCGACAAATTACATCAGTTCAACCTGAAATGACTATTACGCCTCATAGTGAACACGAGGTACACGTTCATTTGCGTGCAGTACGCTATACACCTTTCGTACACCTTGAAGTCTCAGACGAATTCACTCACTTCAACGACAATTACTTTGACATGGAAGCGGGTGAAAAGCGTACTATCATCCTGACAAATTACTCTGTACCACTAGCACCTGAAATGATTTCAGTTAGTTGGCGCTAGGGATACAACTTGCTCTATTTGGCGGTGATGGAACCGAGCGAAGGATTTCTCCACGGCTACCGAGATCGCGTGCTTCTCTGTCAATCCTTTAGACCCTTGCTCAGTGTTGAAGAAAGGAGCACAGGCAACGCGTATGTTATATGGAGGTATCGAAACGGGTGGGACGAAGATCGTGTGTGCAGTCGGCACCAGTCCGGTAGATCTGCGAGCTGAGACATCTTTTCCCACCACAACACCCGATGAGACGCTGGCACGGATTATCGCATTCTTCCAGCGACAACAACTCATTGCACCACTAGCAGCAGTTGGCATCGGGTCTTTCGGCCCTGTATCACTGGATTATCATGCGCCTGACTATGGTTATATCACATCAACACCTAAGCTGGGATGGGCACATACGGATATGGCGGGTACCGTCGAGCAAGCACTCAATGTGCCCGTGGGCTTTGATACCGATGTCAATGTCGCAGCCCTTGGCGAGGGACGCTGGGGAAATGCTCAAGGTCTTGACACGTTTCTCTACCTCACTGTGGGCACTGGCATTGGTGGTGGGGTCTCAGCAACGGACGATTGATGCATGGGCTGATTCATCCTGAAATGGGCCATATTCTTCTGCCACACGACAGGCAGGCTGACCCTTTTCCGGGTATCTGCCCCTACCATGTTGACTGTCTGGAGGGCTTGGCGAGCGGCTCTGCATTACAAGCTCGCTGGGGTGCATCGGGTGAGACCTTCCCCCACGATCATCCGGCCTGGGTCTTAGAGGC
>CAZZVE010000134.1:0-13517 GCA_964657325.1 uncultured Ktedonobacterales bacterium | reverse complement strand
CACCTGCACATGCAGGTGGTTTCTCTTGACACGGTGTATATTACCATAGACGTTGCGACTTGTCAACACTTTTTTTGTCAATTGTTTACAGGTGCTAAAGGAATATTCGTATGAGAGCATTACTACAGCGTGTAACTAGGGCAAGGGTTACTGTGAATGGTCAAGGTGTTGGTCAAATTGGCGGTGGTTTTCTTATCTTGCTTGGTATTGGGCAGGGTGATAGCGAAGTGCAGGTCAAACAACTGAGCGATAAAATCGTTCATCTGCGTGTGTTTGAGGATGATGAGGGCAAAATGAATCGCTCCTTACTAGAAAGTGGAGGGCAAGCACTTGTTGTATCACAATTCACTCTCTATGCCAATATGCACAAGGGGCGACGGCCTAGCTTTATTGAAGCAGCCACACCCGCACTTGCCGCACCTCTTGTTGAACGTTTCAAAGAGGCTCTCATGGCACATGGTATACCCGTCGAAGGAGGTGTGTTCGGGGCGCACATGCAGGTGGAGTTAATAAATGATGGTCCCGTCACACTGTGGTTGGATAGTGAAATATTGTAAGAATAGGGGGACCGTAATACCGTTCAAATAGCTGCAACGTTCTTTTTATTTGAACGATATTACGGTCTCCTTGCTTTTTGACTATCCTCTCCCTAACTGATAGGCGAGTTCAATCGTTTGCTCTGTTGTCAATGCTCGTCCCGCTTTCCACGACTCGTCCCAGCCTTGTTCATCTACACGCAGACGAAGCTGCATTTGAACTGCCTGTATGAAGGGATTTGTTTTTGCCCAGTGCGTCATACCGATGGTGTCCATCAAGCTTTGCGTAGCTCCCTGGAGTTGTGCTGTATACAGGCTTGCCGTTGCTTCGTCTGGCTTTCCTCTCAAGCCAATTGCGAAAGCTAACCAGCCCATACCAGTTGTCACAAATTGTTTGTGTCCAATTTCATAACACAAACTAATGCTCTTAAGAAGACATGTGATAGCTTCGGTGTAATTTCCCTCTAAAATCAATATTCCACCTTGATCCTTCAACACATCAGCAACCGAGGTCTTATCATCTAACTGTTCAAAAAGCTCTTTACTCTGTTGATAGAGCGACTTTACTGGCTCAAAATCAAATTGGAATCCAAAAGCCGAAGCTAATAAACAAAATAATTGAGCACGTAGCCATAACTCATCTGTCAGCTCAAGTACCTGTAAGCCTTTCTGGTATACGCGCTTTGCCTTTTCGTAATCACTCATTGCGAGAGCGGCCCAGCCTCGATGCATTAGTGCAGTAGCCAGTCCACTTGGATCGTCAAGTTCGCTCCAAAGGGCAAGGCTTTCTTCAACTAATGCTACTGCTTTGTTTTGCTCGTCTTGCAGGCACGCTAAACGCGAGAGTTCACTTAATGCTTTAGCACGCGCTGCAAGTATCGTTTTCCCGCTTCCCTGACCGAGTGGCACTGATATGGCTAGGTTTAACCAGTCGCGTCCTTCCGTCAGGTATCCCTGCCACTCCCAGTATGGTCTCAGAGCGGAAGCGAGACGCAGGCATATCTCAAGCGCACACCGTCCCGTACCTGGTACTGTATTGCTTGATAACGTTGTGCTACCCGCAACATCTCTGTAGGATTCAGCCCCTTCCGCATCAAAAAATAATGGTAGGCGTATGCTCATATCAGCTCTAGCTTGATGAAGTGACCATTCTAGCGCGGCCCGGAAATTATCGCGGTCCAGTGTCAGCTTCTCCAACCAGAGGCGTTGTTGTGGGCCACGTAAACCTTGTTCTGCCAATTCTGCTACTTGTAGATAATAACAAGAGTGCCAGTCTTTCCACTGCTCTAACTCCTCTTGCATACTCAGCAGTTCACACGCGTATTCACGCAGCGTTTCCAGCATCATGAAGCGTGCTTGCTCAGTTGTCCCGGTTAGTCGGGCAAGTAAGCTGTTGTCTACCAGTTGCTCCACCATATCGAGTACAATACTGGAATCGGAGAAATCCTCTTGCTCATATGGTCCCTGTTGCAACATCGCTTCAACCGCCTCAAGTGCCCAACTACCATTAAATATGCCCAGGCGCGGAAACCATACTTGCTCATGAGGAGAGAGCAGGTCATAGCTCCACGCGATTGTGTTACGCAATGTCTGCTGTCTACCAGGGAGATTTCTAGCTCCTCCTGTCAAAATAGCAAGTCGTGCATTCGAGAGCCGCTTCAATAAAAGAGTAGGCGACAGTACCCGAACTCGTGCAGCCGCGAGTTCCAACGCGAGAGGTAGACCGTCAACTTTTGCGCAAATTTGGACGATGATATCTTTGTTTTCCTGAGTTAATGTGAAGGAAGGCATAGCGGCTTGAGCGCGCTCGACAAAAAGCTGAATGGCTTCATAATGCGCGAGATCCACCGTCTCTAACGTTACATTGAGGGCCGGCACGTCCAAAGGAGGAACGCTGAGAACACATTCACCATAGAGATGGAGTACGGAACGGCTTGTCACCAACACCTTGAGACCAGAGGCTGCCGCTAACATCTCATCTACGACGTTTGTGGCGGTTCCCAAGTGCTCAAAGTTATCAAGCACGAGTAGTACATTTTTGTTGTGCAGGTATGTACAGAGACTCTGTATAAGAGAAACATTGGGCGTAGGTTTCACGTTTAATGCCTGGATAATACTCATCGGCACTAGTGCTGGATCACTCACGCCTGCCAGCGCCACAAACCATACTCCATGCTTGAATGTACCGACAAGTTGGTGTGCTATATGTATGGCGAGGCGCGTCTTACCACTTCCCCCCGATCCTACAAGTGTTATAAGACGTGCATCGTTCCGTCCAAACAGTTGTCGGAGCCGTTCCACCGCCCATTCACGTCCAATGAGCCGCGTAGTAGGAGCGGGAATATTATGATGAAAGGGCGTCGCAGGAACGTTTGTGATATCGAGAGGCATTGAGGAAACACGTTGCTGTAACTGGTTGAGTGGTGGCGTGTGCCATTCTTCAACGTCAAAAAGAGTTGGTCCTGCTTGCGCCAATTCAAGTAAGTGGAACGCCTCTTCTTGCGTAGTGATCGCATGCCATCGCGTCAATATCACGATAATACTTCGTGCTTCCAAGTGAGTGAGATGTGAGCTTCCACTTCCATTCAACTTGCGACTCAAAACCTTTGGATGTAGACCGACTTCCTCGGCTAGCTTCTTTTGAGAATACCCACTGGAACGAAGGAATGCTTGTACGCAGTCGCTCAGTGTATCCCCATGTGTTCCTTTACTCATACTCGTTCTTTCTCACTAAGCAATAGTACATCCTGCTGCATTTTCATGGACGATGAGTAGACAATGAGTTACCAAAAAGGGTGTAAAGGAGAACCCATACAAGTATACTCATATCGCACCTACAAATCAAGAGAAAAAGGGAAGGAAGGAACTATGCATGTGTATACTTCAAATTTCTATGCAATGCTATGACAGGTTCTTTGAAATTGCTCTCGATGAAAAAGAAAACGCCGAACTTTTTGTAGAAGATATAGTCGGTCATGTCTTGCTTGACCTTTTTGGGGGGGGGATAGTGGATGAGGTGACAGTTCAACTCTCGTCTGGTTTGTCTACGAGTCTTCATTCTTATTCTATTTCTATATGTGCTCAATGTCCCTGTGAAGGTTTTGTCTCATTCCCACATTCACAAGACCACATGAAACATGCCATTAAACAGACTATATCGTCTATCTTTGAGGAATTTCTTGTAACTTTGCAATTTGATACCCTACTGCTATACCCTTCACAATGGGAGTGTAGGCGCGATGCAGAAATCTCCCGTAACGTTCCGATATAGTTCATAGAACATTCTGTCGCAGAGACGCGGTATACCACGTCACCGCGGCAGGATGTTAGGGTCAAGCCGTGCAGCAAGAGGAGAAGAAAGTATGATGACTAAGATACGCGTCAATCAATCCATTGTTATTAACAAGCCCGCCGAGGACATTTTTGCCTATTTGAGCAATCTTGAGAACTTGTCGGACTGGTCCAGTGTCATCATCTTTACTCAAGCTACTTCATCAGGAGTAACGGGCGTGGGAACGACAGCGAAAAGCACAGTTCGATTCTTGGGAAATCGGTCAGAGATGACGCTTGAGGTGGTGGAATGTGAGCCAGCCTGCTTCTTGACAATCAAAAGTACCTCCGGTATCGCTCCCTGCCTCTTTCACTACCAGTTCGAGCGACTACAAAACGGGGGCACCAGTATCATGCATGACGCCTTGATCTCTCTAATGGGACATATTGGAGATCAGGCAGAGCAAGTAGTCATAAACGCGATGCGCCGCGATGCAGAACATGACCTACTGACCCTAAAAGATATGCTAGAAAGTAATGCTTTGACATATTTTCGTGCGGTAAGAGCATAATTTTGTCAAATTATTGAATGCGGAATTGGAGTTAAGCTGCACATGAATATTGGATTATTGGAAGACAATCCGGCGATTCTTGAGCTAATGCAAACTGTGCTTGAGTTAAATGGACACACTATCTTTACCTATACATCTGGTCAATCTCTTTTAAACGCTCTTTTTATGAACTACAATGCTGTTCCCCCATTGCCTACGTCTCATTCCTATGATCTTCTCATCGTTGATCTTAACCTGCCAGATGAGCTATCAGGGATAGAGGTAATCTCCTCTGTTTACCGCTTGCTCGCACCCAATGTTCCCCCAATTATTGTCGTATCGGCAGCAAGCATAGATCAGCTAGATCAACTTCGCACACTCTTCCCCACGCTTCCCATTGTTCGCAAGCCATTTGCGATAAAAACACTTTTATACACAATTTCCGCTGTGCAATCGAAGGAACCACAGCATTCATTGTCTAGAACAATCAGTAATCGGGATAGCGACATACTATGAAGCGTGTTATATGTGTCTTTTCAGCAAAGTAGCCCGTGTAACTCATAAGTATACGTATTTTAAGGTATACTTATGGTATTCCTAGTTGTATCTGGGTAGTATAAAATAGGGCGAGCTAGCAAAGGAGTGAACACATATGTCCGTGACACCATCCTCCGCTATCGTAGGCGTTTTCAGAGACCGCGCAACCGCAGAACAGGCACTAGACGCACTGTATAACGCAGGCTTTACTCATGAACAGGTCCGCTATTCCGACTCAGAAACCTCTGGTGGTTTCTTTGACGATCTCAAAAGTTGGTTTACCGGTCAAAACGCTGGTGGCAACGTTGCCAACGATCTGGCGGATTTGGGCCTTTCGGATGAAGAAGCGCACTACTACGCGAACGAGCATAGCAAAGGAAACGTTATCCTCGCGGTAAAGGCATTAGGGCGTGGTGGCGAGGTACAAACTATTCTGCAGCAGCATGGTTCCCTCAATGTACAGCCGCAAACTGACTCGGTACATGACACCACACAATACACGACTTATACATCGGATGCCACCACTGAGCCAATCGTCACGAGCAGCGACATTCCGTCACAAGCAGCACAATCGGTACAACCAAACCTATATAATACCGAGACAGATACTTCTTATCAATCACAGACCGTTCCTCCTGAACAAGAGACACACGATCAAGAGATACAGCCGATTACGACGAACTATAACGACAATGTAGAGCATATAGAACAGCCCACCACAATCGACAACACCAGCGTGGAGCAAGCCAGTACGCAAATGTTCGTGGTGCAAGATACACCACCTATTACACACGATAACGTAACAGAGGCAGACGATAGTCAGGAAGCACATCCCGTTGTCATAGACGGTAGTTTACCGCAAAATGATTTGTCTACAACAAGTAACCATGACGAAGCTTCTACCGCCACTCCTCCTTCAGAAGCAGAGCAGCCACAATTACAAGTGGATGATCCACAAGTAACAACAGATCACGCTCCAGTTGAAGCACTCGCAACGTCTGATGTTATGATTGACTCACAAACAATATCAGATACAACGCCTGATGAACCACAAGCAAGCCAAGACAGCTATTCAGCTGAATCAGAGGCAGCACATATACCAGATATTCAAACAGCGCAACCTGTTGCGACAATCACCGACTATACGTCAAAGCCACACGAGACGCAGTTCTCAGATGCTCAGGAAACTGCGTCAAATGCACCAACCGAACCTCTAACGAACAGCACAACTGCAGACGAACCTGTGACAACCACTACGGATCAGCAGCTAGTCACTGGAACAACTGATGCTACGACTGACAATACTACAGACGAGTTGCAAAGCTTGCAAGCACAAATTGCATCTCTGCAGCAGCAATTGCAAGAAGCGAGAGCACAACTGCAGGCCGCAAAAGAGCGCGAAGAGCAAGTACGCACAGCCCGTGAGCGTGAGCAACAACTTCAGAGCTTGAGGCAGCAAATACAAGCCCTTCAAGCAGAACTTGAGTCAACACACTCAGAACTTCAGGACACTCATTCGCGCATCGGACAATATTGATTATCAGTCTGATGAACCTTGATAACTGAATATGAGAATATCGGTAGGGGCAGCAATTCATTGCGCTCAAAGATAGGGGTGTCGGGGTAAACTTTCCAAAACAAATCTTGTGGTGGTGTAATCCCCTCTCGGCCCATCTTTAGGCGCAATGAATTGCTGCCTCTACCGTTCTATTTCTCGTCAGGTTCAAAGTAATACTATGACCTTCGTCATGCCTCCAAACAAAAGATTCATGACCTGTGATACATCTCTAAAGCGCGTTCTACGAGTACACTATGGACAGATGATGAAGACATCATTCAAGCAGGTGCAAGTAGCAAACCAGCAAGGAGAAATATATCATGTGTTGCAATAAACGTAAGTATGATGTAGTAGAATATGAGCAACCTCGTTCTCGCCAATCAGGAAGTATTCAGGGCATGTCATGGCTTCCGTTCGCTGTTATTCTGTTCTTTGTCTTCGGCTCACACGCGTGGGGCTTTGTCTTCCAACCGTGGATGTGGTTTTTGTTGCCTATAGCAGGCGTGATGGTCTCCTCTTTCTTCGCAAAAACGCACGGGAGCCTCATGTTCAATAATGGAACGCGAACACAAAAGATACTCCAGCAAACCGAACAACATCCATACGAGCAATCGTATCAAAACATTTCTTATCCGAATGCAGTACAGGAAGAAGCGTATTCAGAAGGCGGTCAAAACTTCCCGTATCAGCAACAGTCGCGTTATGAGGAACCATACGTTGACTATCAGCAACCTATGTCTCCAATGGAGTAGCCCGTATTCAAGAAATACAGGGAGACCCTTGCGGTCTCCTTGTATCCCCGAAAGGATGGAAACGTCATTCTTTTGCATACTTGTATAAAGCGGTCTTATGGCATACACTCTATGTGTTTCTCGCATAATAGCACTACCTTACTAAACAGGAGCGAATACATAATGGAGTTAGCAATTTTTGGAGCGTCGGGCCGTACAGGTCGTCCACTTGTACAGCAAGCGTTGGATGCTGGACACGATGTTATCGCGTTGGTACGAACACCTGCGACGTTCCCTATCAAGCATGAAAGGCTGTCGGTGGTTCAAGGTGATGCACTGAACGCGTCCGATGTTGACGAAGTTGTACAAGGAGCCGATGCTGTCCTGAGTACGCTAGGACAAAGTAAGAATTCGCCAAAAGACTTACAAACAGTGGCGACAAAAAATATCGTTGCCGCAATGGAAACATATGGTATCACGCGTATCGTGAGCCTGACCGGGGCTGGCGTCGATGCACCACAGGATAAGCCGAAGCTCATAAATCATGTCATCAAGTTCGCGCTCAAAACGCTGCAAGGAGCGGTCTTAGCCGACGCGGAACAGCACGCGAAAATTCTGCAAGGGAGCCAACTGGATTGGGTGATTGTACGTGGTCCCATGCTTACCGAAGGCCCTTACACAGGTAAATATCGCGTCGGTTGGGTTGGCATCAACACTAGCGCACGCATCTCACGCGCCGATGTCGCCGACTTCATGCTCAAGCAAGTCACCGACAACACCTATGTGCATAAAGCTCCAATGGTGAGCGACTAATCCCCTGTACGGATCTGCTTATGCAGGTTTAAAAATTAATCAGGGAATCCCACGGATGCCCACAAGGGTAGCCCCTTGTGGGCGTCCGTGGGATTCCCTATATTGTGTTTCGTTAATTTGCATCAGCACACCCTTAAGCAACATGCATATGTTCTGTGGTATTCTAGTACAGCTACATGTGATTAGATAATGTAAATAAGCTGAAAATAGAATATTTATGCCAGAACAAACATCCCTTTTTGGATCGGACGAAACTCCCCCTACGCAACAATCAAACAACGTAAAACAAGCAGAGCCGCTTGCATCGCGCATGCGCCCACATTCTCTTGACGAGATCGTGGGGCAAGAACATCTCGTGGGACCCGGACGGCTTCTGCGGCGTACTATTGAGTCAGACAAGCTTACCTCAATTATTTTGTGGGGGCCGCCTGGCAGTGGGAAGACAACGCTTGCCGAGGTAATCGCACGCAGCACACATGCGCGTTTTGTGCGTTTAAGCGCGGTCTCGGCTGGTGTTGCTGATCTGCGCAAAGTGATGGATGAGGCGAGCAAATTACGTCAGTTCTCACAACAGCACACTCTTCTTTTTATCGACGAAATTCACCGTTTCAATAAAGCCCAGCAAGATGCTGTGTTGCCGCATGTCGAGCGTGGCGTCGTCACACTCATCGGGGCGACAACGGAAAATCCAAGTTTCGAGGTCAATGCTGCGCTTCTCTCACGATGTCGTGTGTTCACACTCAAAGGACTCAGCGAAGAACAGGTACAGGATATTCTGCGTCGTGCGCTGAATGATGAGAAGCGTGGACTTGGCACAATGCATCTCTCGATTGACGACGATGCGCTGACTGCTATCGCAGTCTTTGCTAATGGTGATGCACGAACAGCTCTCAATGTGCTTGAATTAGCGGCACAAGGCAGCGTGAGTAGTACTCAGAGTACGGGCAAGACAATTCCACTTACGCTTGTGGAAGAAGTCATGCAGCATCGAGCGTTGTTGTACGACAAGGGGGGCGATCAGCACTACGATACGATTTCAGCTCTGCATAAATCATTACGTGGCTCCGACCCAGACGCGAGTTTATACTGGCTGGCTCGTATGATTGAGGCGGGAGAAGATCCACTTTATATTGTGCGTCGTCTAATTCGTTTTGCTTCAGAAGATGTAGGTATGGCGGACCCACAAGCTCTTTTGATTTGTGTCGCGGCACAGCAAGCGGTACATTTTGTGGGCCTACCAGAGGCAGGTCTCGCACTTGCACAGGCTGTAGTACATCTCGCTACAGCACCCAAAAGTAACGCTTTGTACGAGGCATATGCGCGTGTGCAAGCGGACGTGCAACAGGCGCACAACGATTCTGTGCCCCTGCACATTCGCAATGCACCCACAGGTTTGATGAAAGACCTCGGCTACGGCAAAGACTACAAATATGCGCACGAATATTACAAAGACATGCAGATCGACGACCCCGATAGGCCACCACCCACCCGTGTGCAAGAATATCTTCCTGAAGCATTACAGGAACGCCGCTACTATGAGCCTGGACTGCAAGGTAAAGAGGCTAGTATCAAGCAGTGGTTAGAGAAGCGACGCGGCGATTCCACAAATTAAGAATAGTTGATTTTAACATGAAACAGAAATAGGGCGTCGAGAGCATGACAGGGGCAAGCCCTGTCACTACTATAGACGGATTCGCGTGGCTTTGCCACGCCGTTTTGGTCAATATAGTAGTGACAGGGCTTGCCCCTGTCATGCTGCCAATCGTCCGAACAATCCTCGTTACAAGCTCATCGCTTCTTAACATGATGCGTATTGCTTCGTCAAAGTTCATTTGACACATGAACATGAAGCATCAAATAGCTTTCATGCATGATCTTGGAACGATTGTAATGCGTCAATCGAAGCTTGACGAAGCAGTATAGGGTCTGCTTTAGCATACACTCGTTGCAAGAATACAATCGACCACCAACAAGGATGTGATAAATCGATTCCTACCTGTAGAAACAAACAGGACTTTCTCTAGTTGTCTCACTAGTGACATTGCTCTTCGTATCATCTATTGTTGAAGCATCTGCTTATGTCGTATAAATAAGCAGCAAGTGGAAATGTTTTTCTATAAAGGGGTGTGCATGGCGAAACCAATTATATTTACGATAGATGATGATCCTGATGTGTTACGTGCCATTGACCACGATTTGCGTCGGAAGTATGGTGCCACATACCGTGTATTACGTGCTAGCTCTGGTCAGAGCGCGCTGGAGTCATTGAAGCAGGTGAAACTGCGTAACGAGGTCATCGCGCTCTTCCTTGTCGATCAACGAATGCCTGTAATGAGTGGCACGCAATTTTTGGAGGAGGCAATAAAGCTGTTTCCAGGGGCCAAGCGTGCACTTCTGACCGCCTATGCAGATACGGATGCAGCGATTCAGGCCATCAACACCACTAAAATCGACTACTATTTGATGAAGCCGTGGGACCCGCCAGAGCAACACCTGTACCCCATGCTCGACGATCTCCTTGATGACTGGCAAGCATCATACCAACCGCCATTTGAGGGTGTCCGTGTCGTAGGACATCGTTGGTCGCCGCGTTCACATGATGTACGCGATTTTCTTGCACGTAACATCATTCCATATCAATGGTTGGATATCGAGGCGAAGGCTGAACCATGCGAACTGCTGGAATATGCTGGCCTCACGGATGAGCAATTGCCTGTTCTGTTCTTCTCTGATGGTTCGCACCTGGAAAATCCGAGCAACCTGGATATCGCTGAAAAGGTGATGCTGAACACGCACGCGGGCATGTCATTCTATGATTTAATTATTGTTGGCTCTGGCCCTGCTGGTTTAGCCGCCGCCGTCTATGGCGCGTCTGAAGGGTTACACACGCTGATGATCGAGCGCGAGGCACCGGGTGGTCAGGCGGGTACAAGTTCGCGCATCGAAAACTATCTTGGCTTTCCACAGGGCTTAAGCGGCTCTGATCTTGCAAGACGAGGGGTGATGCAGGTCAAACGCTTAGGTGCGGAAATTCTCTCGCCGCAAGAGGTCATGAGTGTGCGCGTCGAGGGACCATATCGCTTTGTGACGTTAGCGGATGGAACCGAAATTGGATGCCATGCGCTCCTGGTGACAACTGGTGTCTCCTATCGCAAGCTTGATGTTCCTGGTATTGAGCAACTAACGGGTGCGGGTGTGTACTATGGTGCGGCAATGAGTGAGGCTGTTTCTTGCCGTGATGAAGATGTCTATCTAGTAGGCGGTGCCAACTCGGTAGGACAGGCGGCGATGCACTTTTCTAAATACGCGAAGCAAGTCACTATTCTTGTACGAGGTGACTCGCTAGCAAAGAGCATGTCGCAGTATCTCATCGACCAGATAAACGCCACCGAAAATATCGCGGTACGTACCTGCTCTACCGTTGTCGAGGCACAGGGTGACACACATCTTGCATCCATTACAATTGAGGATGCGAACACTGGTGAGCGCGAAACTGTCTCGGCATCTTCGCTCTTTATCTTCATCGGAGCCATGCCGTACACGAACTGGCTAGAGGGCGTGGTCGAGCGCGATGAGCAGGGCTTTATTCTTGCAGGCACCGATGTAATGCGGGATGGCAAGCGTCCGCGTGGCTGGAAGCTCAATCGTGATCCGTTCTTACTAGAGTCCAGCGTGCCCGGAATTTTTGTTGCGGGCGATGTGCGGCATGGCTCGATTAAGCGCGTTGCCGCAGGCGTTGGCGAAGGCTCGATGGCGGTCCAATTTGTGCATCACTATCTGAGCGAGGTATAGGCCATGACTAATATGGATATATTGCGTCAATCTGACCTATTCGCGGATGTATCAGATGACGAGATCACGTCAATTCTGGCACAAGGGGAGGAGGTACAGTTACAACAGGGCGATGTACTATTCGCGGAGGGAACACCAGCAACAAATTTCTATATCTTGCTTGAAGGCGATCTACAAATCACACACCAGATGAATGGGCAAGATGTGGTTGTCGCGGACCATGCTGATCCTGGTTCGTTTACGGGCGAGGTACCTCTACTCACTGGTACACCTTATGTTGCAACCGCTCGCGCGCTACGGCCGACACGCGTGATATGCTTTAGTGCTGAGACATTTCAACATATGCTTGTGTCTTGCTCTCCTGTCACAAAGGCAGTTCTGCCTACACTGGCGTCGCGTATCCGTAGCATGGAGGTGCTGACGATGCAGCAGGAAAAGCTTGCGGCACTGGGTAAGCTCTCGGCTGGCCTCGCGCACGAACTCAATAATCCTGCGGCTGCGGCCCAAAGGAGCGCGGCCCAGTTGCGCGACACGGTGCTCACACTACAAACGCTGAACTTTTCCTTGCACAACAATGGACCAATCGTGGAAGTGCTGACTCACTTCCAACAAGACGCGATGCAACGAGCAACTCAGGCTCTTCCACTTGAGCCACTCGCACAAAGTGATCGAGAGGATGAACTGGCATTCTGGCTGGAGAGTCATGATATCGCCAGTGGATGGGAACTTGCGCCAACATTTGTTGAGGCGGGTCTGGATACTGGATGGTTTGATACACTCGCTGAAAAAGTTCAGAATGACAATATAGTACGAAGCTTTGTGCTTATCTTAGAGAAAATTTTGCAGGTCTTTGGCTTGCTCAACTCTGTAGAGCAAAGTACGGGACGTATTGCTCTACTCGTCAAAGCGGTAAAAGACTACTCATATATGGATCAGGCTCCATTGCAAGAGGTTGATATTCATCAGGGACTAGAAAACACGCTTACAATTCTGCATCATAAGCTCAAAGGTATCATCATCACACGCGAGTATGATCCTAATCTGCCATATATCAATGCCTATGGTAGTGAACTTAATCAAGTATGGACAAATTTGCTGGACAATGCTGGTGATGCATTGAATGAGGGGACTGGTGAAAGGCATATTTGGGTGCGTACGTGCCGTGAAAACGACAGCATTCTGATTGAGATCGCGGATAACGGGCCCGGTATTCCAGAAGAAGTGCAACCGCACATCTTCGAGCCATTTTTCACCACAAAGGGCGTTGGCAAAGGCACAGGTCTGGGTCTGGACATCGCCTATCGTATCGTTGTAAACAGGCATCATGGCGACTTGCATGTTACCTCTTTCCCAGGTAACACCTGTTTCCAGGCACGCCTACCAATCGAACGTCCTGTATAGGATGTTTTAGTCAAAGGAGCAATTTGTATGGCAACTTGTACACACGTCAATCAGATACAGCATGTACATCCAAGCGCACAAGGATGTGAAGAATGTCTCAAGATGGGTGATACGTGGGTGCACTTGCGTGAATGCCTTATCTGTGGACACGTTGGCTGTTGCGACTCTTCCAAGAATACGCATGCAACCAAGCATTTTCACGCTACACAGCACCCCATTATTCGCTCGTTCCAGCCCGGCGAAAACTGGCGTTACTGCTACGTCGATGACATGATGGTATAGAGCAGCAAAAAGTGCTAGGCTCGCTAGAGGATGCATGCATCCTCTA
>CAZZVE010000133.1:0-13629 GCA_964657325.1 uncultured Ktedonobacterales bacterium | reverse complement strand
CTATTCCTCCCAGAAGTGCTTGACCCAGCCACGCTTCTGCATGACACGCCGTAGTTCGTGAGTTGGAGTATAGCCACACATAATATAGAGCGTTCCACCGGATGGGACGTTTTTCAGTGCGGCGTCAAGAGCGGCCTCACGATCATGCACAATTGTCACCTTATCGGTTGGTACCTCGGCATATTTCAAACGCATCGCAATCTCTTCCGCTTTATTGCCGCTACACACAACATCTACGATGGTGTCGGCAATCTCTTCAATTTCCACATCCCATAGCCATGCGAAATCCTCACCATCAACAACTGTGTTGCTTGCTGCTAATAACAAATGCTTCTCGCCAGCGTGTTGTGCAATCAAGCGTAGCATCAGATTAAAAGACGTTGGATTTTTCACAAAGGAAAGGTAGACCGTCTTGTCGCCCGCCTGGATTTTCTCTAAGCGTCCAAAAGCAGTTTTGATACCACTCAAACCTGCCTGTACCTTCTCTTTTGAGAAACCAGCCGCGAGTGCCGCGCCTACCGCAACCGCAGCGTTGTACACGTTATGCAAACCAGGTAAAGGAATATCAAGCTCCATCTCGCCCTGTGGAGTACGCATGTGAATATGTGTGGGACCTTCACCATCACTAGCAAGCTTGACAGAGGTGACAGCAATATCGAGTTTTGGGAGTGTGTACCCACAGTTGGGACAGCTATAGATACCGAGATGTGACATATACGCCACTTTGTAATCCAGGTCTTCGTTACACTGAATGCATCGAATGATATCCGCTGATTGCTCCGGCACTGGTGTGCCAACTTCCATTGTTTCCAGGCCAAAGAAGAGACGCTTAGCTTTCGCATTCTGTCCAAAACTAGCGACCTGTGGGTCATTGCCATTGAGCAGAATGGTGGAAGTTTCAGGTAGATTTTCGAGCATAGTGTTCAATGCTCTTGCAACCGCGTAGAGTTCACCATATCGGTCAAGTTGATCGCGGAAGATATTAGTGATAACAACCACATCAGGCTGAATTTCAGGAACCGCGAGCGGAATCGTGGCCTCGTCGATCTCGAACAGCAACACATCGCTATCAAGTCGCCCGAACACGTCCGCGAAATTGACGGCAACAGAGGTAATACCTTGTATCAGATTCGAGCCAGTACGGTTTTGTGAAACACGCCTACCGTTCGCATCAGCAATCGCGGCAGTCATGCGGGCCGTGGTGGTCTTGCCATTGCTGCCCGTTATCACAATCTTCTTCGCCTTGCTTGCACCTACCACCGATTTGAGTACATTCGGATCGATGCGCCGTGCAATCATGCCAGGAAGACTTGTTCCGCCACCGATACGAAAGAAACGACCGGAAGCACCTGCTAGTTTGCCCGCGGATATCGCAAGCGCGAGACGTGCGCGACCTAAACTAGTTGATGACGTTTTAGACGGAGTTGTAGTTGTAGAAACAGGTGTCTGTTCTATTTTTGCGTTTTCTGTTGCCATAAAGTCCTCAGAAATTTTTATAGGAAAGTAGTATTGATAATAGAGAGAACGTGAGCAGTATAACAAACCCGTAACATATGAGCAAGAGTACTGGTTATATTGGCGCGGCAACTCAAAAGAGCATCATAACAGGGGCAAGCCCTGTCACTACTATACTTTCTACCACCGAATGGTTTGTCACATGAAACCGCATATAGTAGTGATAGGGCTTGCCCCTGTCATGCTCTTACCCTATGCTACACATTTTTTATACAGCTTTACATTGATTTGATGTAATATCACATTGAATGGTGCTGTGCTCAAACTTTTGGCTCACGATAGAGCTGTTACTCGCCGTGAGCAATCCTATCGGATAGCCAAATTTCTTTAGCCCACCATTGTGATCGAAGTAGCCAAGAATTGGGTTGGAGACGCTATACCCTGTGTAGATATAGTAGCGGCCCGCATCAGAGGTTGGTATGGTTATGTCTTTCTTGTCGTCTACAAAGTAGTTCCATAAATTGTCATAGGGAATGGGGTTGTGCAAATCGACATCATGGGGGGATATCCAGCTAAAGGTATTAAAGCCCCAATTCATGAGATCGCGCATATCGGTCCACCAATTGTTGGTGTGCATAACGACACCAATTAGGTGATGACCGTTGCGTGTGCATGAAACAACCTGCACAAAGTTACTACCGCCATCCCATCCTGGCTTGCCACCATCGACACCGGGATACCACCAGAGGAATTGATTACCATTGAACATATGGTGCGCGGCATGACTTCCATTTTGTGCAATATCAAAGGTTCGTGTACCATCAATCGCACGCAATGTAGGGAGACTAAACGCATAACGGCCCATTATCGCTAAATCGTGCGCACTCGAATAATGGCCTGTTGCCAAAAGTCCGTGTGGGTTCATATAGTGCGTATCAAGCAATCCTAAACTTCGAGCTTTGTCGTTCATCATCGCCACAAAACTAGGCAGGTTCCCTGCTATAGTATCGCCAATCGCAATCGCGGCATCATTACCAGAAACAAGCATGAGGCCATACATCAGTTGACGTAATGTATAGGTCTCCCCCTTTTTAATACCCATAACAGAACTATCCGCCGAAAGTGTGCTGAGGTCGCGTGCGATTGCATCAGTAATGGTCACATTTTGGTCGAGATTGCCTCTTTCGATAGTCAGCGTTGCCGTCATAAGCTTGGTGGTGCTCATCATAGGAAGATGCATAAACGGGTTATGTGCATACAACGTAGCCCCTGTATCAGCATCAAGCAAATAAGCCGAGGTAGCGAATACTGGTGGTGCTGGATGGTCAGTTTCTGGCGGAGTAATTACAAGTTCGTGTGGATCAGTTTGTTGTTGCCCAACACCTTGTGAACTACCGCTACCACTACTATTACCAGATGCACCACCTGATATGATACCGCTTGATGTACTACTATGTATACTGTTCACCGTCACATTAACAAGAATAGGCACAAAAATAAGCGCAAGCAATACACCCACAGTAATCGTGACGAGTGTGCGGTTATGGCTAAAATCTTGAAGCGTGGACAAGAGTGTACGCGTCTGGAGTCGTTTCTCACGCCTACCATAACGCGCGTATTGTTCTTGTGAACGGGGGCGTGATACTTCCTGTCGTGGTCGGACAGGATCAGAGGGGCGCACTGGTCGTTGTACACGTTGTACTTTCGTCGAGGAAGAGCGTGGTGGTGGCTCATACGTGTAAGGGCGACGACGCTGAGGCGATACGTGAATTTTAGCCGTTGTTTCTCGGCGTGTAGGAGTACGAACCTCTTCTTCGTCTAGCTCTTGTGCTAGTAAATCGTCTACCTCAGGTAATTTGTTGGTGACAACAGGAAGTGGTTGCTCCTCTTCGACAAATCTTGATGCACGTCGTATCTTGGGCACGTTAGAATACTCATCAGTATGATGGGTATCAGCAACACTATTTTTGCGTCTCTGAACGTACGTTTGTTGTGCTGAACGTTGAGGACGCTGTTGTTTCTGCGAATATGTGTTGTCCCGTTCGTCATCGCCTATCGGCGTCTTGGGCATCGTGCCTGCCATCCTCTCAGGGTGTTTAATGCTTGCTTGTTAGCTCTATATTGAATTCTATATTAGTACGGGTATTATACAGCAAAAAGATAAAATATGTCAGCTATACTATTCAACATTCGTCGATGTCGTCAACATTTGCGACGAATGTACAGGGATGTTTAGATGTTATCGTAATACATGATAGAGACGACATGTGCAAGACTATTAACTCCAACTAATGAAACGGAGTGCTGGCGACATGACAGGGGCAAGCCCAATGAGTCCAACTCACTCATATAAGAGCCTGCAATGTGGGTCGAGAGCATGACAGGGGCAAGCCCTGTCACTCCATACACGGACTCACCAGGCTTCGCCCCGTACGGGTGAACGGTATAGGGGTGACAGGGCTTGCCCCTGTTATGCCCAATTTCGCCCTGTTAGCCACTTTAGCAATTGAAAAGCATTGCCTCTGTCCTGTAACCCTGCTCTGCATGTGGTACAGAAACAACACTCTGGACACGTGTTGTGAGAGAAGTAACAAGCGTGTTCAAGAAGCCTTGTGCCTTCCCTAACAGCGAGGGATTATAAGCTTGTTCATACGCATCTATGAATGTAGCAATCGTTGCGAAGCGTAACGCTACATCTTTTTCCAGGGCACAGAGAATAACCTGTTCAACTGCCTGCGAAATCACAGGATTGAGAGAGGAAGGATGCATTGGCATTTCCTCTATCTGGCGCATACAGACGCCCCAGGAATCCGTGCCCTCAAAGGGTGCCTGCCCTGTAAGCATCTGATAGAGCAGAATGCCGAGTGCGTATACATCGCTGCTCACACTGGCATGTCCATAGCAAAGTTCTGGTGCCATGTAGATCGGCGTACCCATCACGCGTCCATTTTGCTCAATCGCGCTTTCACCTATATATGAGGCAATACCAAAGTCCGCGAGATAGACCAAACCGTTGGAATCCAGCAAGATATTCGCAGGCTTGATATCACGGTGCAGAATGCCATAACTGTGCATATAGTGGAGTGCATCCGCGAGTTGCGCGAACACTGCATGAGCTTCATCAGCCGCAAGTGGACCTTGCTCTAAACGGTCCTTGAGTGTTCCCCCTTGCATGTAAGGCATAACGAGATACGCATAGCCACTCTGACGGCCTGCGGCGAGAAGTGGCAAAATATGCTCATGGCGCAGACTTCTCATAATACGTCTTTCACGACGAAATTGCGCAAGTTGCTCACTCTCTTCAAAAGAGTCACCCTGCACCTCCATAACCTTCATGACAACTGTTGTGTAGGTGTGTTCGTCATAGGCTAGATACACGCTTGACATTCCCCCTTGTTGCAAGAGCCGACGAATAACATAACTTCCAAATCGTGTGCCGCGTGCAAGTGTTGTGCTCTTTGAGTCAATGGTTGCGTTCATAAAATATTTCCCCATTTCTTTACCCTGCATCTAGCTCAACCAGTTGTTTCCTTAGACGCTATCCTCTCATAAAAGTCACACGCAAACGATGAGCAAATATCCAAAATCACTGTGAATTGTTTCTCATCCCCTATGTGACTATTCTTTTTATGCACCGTCTAAGGGGAAGAGAACGCTTGTAGATGTTTACTTGTGGAAGGCGGTAGGGTCGGCAATTCATTGCGTCCAAAGATAGGGAGAGTGGAGGGGCAACGATTTGTATCCTTAACGCGAACCCCTCTCAACTCATCTTTGAACGCAATGAATTGCTGTCCCTACCGACGGAAATGCAGTACATACATTTATATATCTCACGCGAATAAGTGAAGCTAGACAATAGACTGTAACGCTTGTATACTGGGTGCGATTAACAGAGAAGCGGAGACAGTAAACATGTGTAGCGTTGTCATTATGACGGATGAAGAGTTAGTAACTCGTTGCCAGCAAGAGCTTCCCAAGAATACACGAAGTTATGAGCAACTAGTGCAACGTCACATGAACCGCGTGTACGCCATCGTGTACCGGGTTGTCAACAATAAAGAGGAAGCCGAGGATATCACGCAGGAAGTGTTTGTGAAGGTATTTCATGGCCTCAAGAAGTTTGATCAAAAGTCTGCCTTCTCTACCTGGCTCTACCGTATAGCCACGAATAGTGCACTCGATGCCTTTGATCGCCTCAAGAAGCATAGTAAGAACACATCTACTGTAAATAGTCGTGCTGATGGAGAAGATGCAGTCGATGCCTTGACACTGCAACCGTCGCCAGCTCCAGGACCAGAGGAGAACATGGTGCAATCAGAACTACGAGAGTGTATTCATCGTGTCCTGAGAAGTCTTGAACTTGATCATCGTCGTGTGCTTCTATTACGAGATTTTGAAGATTTGAGTTATGATGAGATAGCCGATGTGCTTCAGGCAAAGTTAAGCGCGGTAAAGATGCGTATTCACCGTGCGCGCTTGGCATTTCAAGAGATTTTCAATCAATTTTGTGGTCCGTCGTATGTACAGGTTTCGACCTCTTCTAATCAACACGCTCCTGGCAAGGGTCAGACGAGAAAGGGATAGTTTATGTCAATGAATCAAGAAGAACTCACACAACTTTTGCCAGACCTTGTAGACGGAACAGTAACAGACGAGGTACGCGTCGAGGCTGAGTCTGCATTACAACTCTATCCAGAGGTGCAACGTGACCTTGAGATTGCCTATCAAATTAGAACTATGCTCGCAGCACTACAAGCAGACTATCCAGAATTACGAGTGCCAGCAGGCTTTGAGGCAAAACTGCTTGCTCGTGTACGTAAGCAGAGCGCGGGGCTAGATGTTCTTGATCTTTCCTGCACAACATTTACTGCATGGCTTGTCGAGTTCATCAATCTCATTGGGGGCTTGCTTGTTCCTGTTCCCTCCACAAGGTCAACGCGTCCTGCAGGGGCGTGATTTCACATTTCATATATTCTCACAATCAATGGATGGATGTAGGGGTCTAATTCATTACACCCTCGTCCCTCCCGTACGACAAGCTAAACGAGGGTGTAATGAATTAGACCCCTACGATGCTATATATTTGTAGTGAGGTCCTGTATGTTTTTCCAACCTGTTCTTGATTCGCTGACAAAGATATTCACGGATATTTTGAATTTCCTGCCACATTTCGTCAATGGCCTTATTGTGCTTATCGTTGGCTATCTCGTGAGCGCGCTTGTACGCTTGATTGTACGTGCCGTGTTGCGTGGTGTGCGACTAGAGCAGGTCGCGCAGCGTGCTGGTATTACCACTGCGTTACAGAGTTTAGGAGTTCGTGCTCCTATTTCAGAGATTATCGCCCAAATTGTCTTTTTCTTCCTTATTCTCAGTTTCGCCACCTCTGCCATGCAATTGATGTCGTTAACCACTGTAGCTATTCTCTTACAAAATGTGCTTGCCTTCGTACCGAGAGCAATTAGTGGTGCATTAATCGTTATCTTTGGTTCTATGCTGGCACGTTTCCTCGGCGGTACCATCACGTCTGTTGCTGATAGTGTTAATATTACCTATGCAAATGCACTTGGCAAAATCATTGAATACGCTATCGTTGCGTTTGTCGTTGTGCTGGCCATTTCCACACTCGGCGTTGACACAACTATTCTCACCACCAGCCTCACCATTATCATTGCCTCTGCTGGTCTTGCCCTTGCCCTCACCTTTGCTTTCGGTGCACGAGATTCTGCCCATAATGTGATCGCGGGCTACTATGTGCGTCAAGCATTTCAACCCGGTCAGCGGCTGACCTATGGCTCTTACTCTGGTACTGTGCGTACCACATCTGGCACTTATACCGTGCTCGATGTCACCAACGAAGCAGGTGTACAAAGCACGCTCTCGCTACCCAATGCTTTGCTCTTGAAGGATGCGATTGTCAGTAGTGAGAACACACCTCCCGCTGCCGCGAATAATCAGCCAACGGGTAATACGCCGTAAAATGAATAATGCTATTCTGTAGGGACTGATGATGGTGTTTAATAAATCGATACATCGGTCCCTACAATTATCCTATCCTATTGCGTTAGTTCAATATTTTCATAAATTTTCTTATCGCTTGTATATTTTTCTCTGCGCGTTCATTGAAGCCTCGATTAAGCAACCATGGAACTTCAGCAATATGTCTAAGCAGGCGATACTGTGAGAGCAACTGTTTTGTTTGTTCGTTGTTCTCAATGCCTGTGTACCCTTCAAGCACTCTATCTGCAAGGCTATGATTCCATAAGCTTAACACTGCGAGATCTAAAAGAGGATCGCCAGGTTGTGCATCTGCGAAGTCGAGAAAGGCAATCACTCTCTGTGTTTGAGGATCGATAAGAATGTGCTCTGCCTGTAAATCACCGTGAAGAAACGCGATAGGTCTGGTTGCAAAAACAGGTCGCATTACGTCAAATGAAAGATGTATTTGAGCAATCTCGCTATGAGTAAAGATATCCAATTTTTCTACGTTATCTATTTCACGCCTTGACCACCACAAAATAAACTCATTCCAATTCATTTGACCACCTGTAAAAGGAGGAGCAGTTTTCATGCTATGAAATTGTTCTATATATGTTCCTGCTTCCTTTGCCGCGCCTATGTTCTTTGAAGACAAAGGATGTCCTATCACCTGTCTCATTGCAAGCACACTAGGTTGAGCAATGGCGAGCAACAAGATTTCTGGTATCGGTACTCCTCTTGCTTGCACTTGTTGCATTATGGCATGTTCACGTTGTAGACTACTGCCTTCTCCATAAACCTTTAGAATTATCTTTGAATTGCTAGCTAAAAATATTGCGCGGTCTGGCTGAAGATATAACGGTTGTAACGCTTCCTCTGAACCTATGATTTTAGTAAGAGTTTTTTGTGCTGCTCGTTCGAGGTGATTGTTCATTGATATAAAATCTCCTCAGGAGGATGAATATGATAAAATATTCCTATGTATTTCTCTAACGAGTCAATTCAATGGTTGAAACGTATTCAAGCTCTGCTTGACTCACTAAATCCTGACACTGAGCCACAAGCCTTGCTTGTGCCGAACTCTCCTATGCCTCAAGCAACGATCATCGTGTTTCCTGGCTCATTTAATCCACCTACAAACGCGCACATTGCACTTTTACAACAGGCGCGTCTGTTTGCGCAAAAGTACGAGCCAGCCTATCTTTATGCTGCTATTAGCAAACGCACCGTTGATAAAGAGCAGGTGGAGCGCCCTACATGGCTTGATCGCATTGCTCTCGTAGATGTTGTGTTGCACAAATATCTACGAGATACGGGTATTATTCTTTTTAATCGTGGCCTTTATGTGGAGCAAGCGCAGGCTCTACGTGCTTCATTTCCTGATGTACAGCGTATTTTCTTCTTGTTGGGCTTCGATAAAATTGTGCAGATATTCGACCCGCACTATTATAAGGATCGTGATGCATCACTTGTGGCTCTATTCAGTCTCGCGGAACTCCTGGTTGCACCTCGTGGCAATGATGGTGAGCAGGAGCTAGATGTACTCTTACATCGTCCCGAAAATGAACATTTCGCACGGTATGTACATCCGCTGCCACTTGACGCACAGTATCGTCAAATGTCCTCAACGCTCATTCGGCAGGGCAATGCTGCATCTCTCCATGCTGTGCCCTCTGAAGTGCAGCAGTTCATACGCGAGACACACGCCTACGACTCTCCACAGCATCGGCCTGACGGTACTGTTGTCGATGTATACGAAGAGCGCGTACAGGAAATCAACCGTTTGTTAGGCATGTGACATGTGGAAGGTGAATGTGCTGGCCCCAATTTGTACACTATCACCGTCACGCAACACGCTACGTTTAACCGCACGTCCATTGATGCGAGTGCCAGTCGCGGAACGATTGTCCACGACTTCGTATTCTCCAGTTGGGAGTTCCTTGATTTTCACGTGAAGGCGGCTGACCGCGAGGTCTTCCAGGAAAATATCACACTCACTACTGCGTCCGATAGTCATGTCGTTAAACAGTTCAATGCTACGTACTACTGAGTGTCCACTCATAAGTTCTAGCCGCGCAATTGCCTGTGGGTGTGTATCGGGAGCCTTGCCGATGTGCAATTCACGTCCACGCGAGATTGGAAGTTGAAATGGTCGAGTACCCTCGTTGGCATGAAACGTAATCTTGCTATTACCAAAGAGCAGTTGATCGCCATTGTTCAAAAGCTGCTCCTGTACCGGGCGTCCATTAACAAAACTATCGCTACTTCCATTATCGTCCCGTAACACATAGCCTGCTATTGTCCAAATAATGCTTGCTTGCTTACGATGAACGGTAACATCAGCCAAGAAAATATCACAATCACGGCTTCTTCCAATAGATGTACTATCCTTCCACAATTCGACACGCTTGCCAACTGGTCCCATTTGTATTACAAGGTATGCACCTGTTGTTTGCTCTTCTTCTGTCATGCTAGCCACTCTATCTCAAGAGGTAGGGGCCGATGTATCGCGTCCTAGGGGTGCAGGACAGTGTGTAGGTGACGTTTCGTTTTCCCCCAACGTGTTCCCCACTACCTTGTCCCAGGACGTGGTATATCGGTTCCTGCCCGTATTCGTAAACCTGTACATAAATAAAAGTATATTCTATTTGGACGAGTATAGCGAATTGGACAAAGGAGTGTCAAGCGTTGCTAGCACCTTCCCCTTCATGCGTTGTATCATATCCTCATGGTGCCTGTACGCCATTTTGAGTACAACTTCACATAAAGAGGAGATACGTTCCATATGTCTATGCAAATGGGTCAGCAAATCACTGTAGATTTTGATGTGCCAGCGAAGATGCGCGATGGCGTTACACTACGTGCCAATATTTATCGTCCACAGGGGGAAGGACAATGGCCAGTTCTGCTTACACGCTTGCCCTATGGCAAGGACTTGCCGATTGGGGCATCCGTGCTAGAGCCGACGCAGGTTGCGCGGCGTGGCTATGTCGTAGTCGTTCAGGATACACGTGGACGTGCAGCCTCTGAGGGCGAATGGAACCCGATGCGTAACGAGGCTCTCGACGGTGTTGATACGATTGCATGGGCTGCAAAACTGCCCTATAGTAATGGTAGTGTTGGTATGTTTGGTGCCTCGTACTTTGGGTTTACACAATGGGCGTCAGCGGTGCTACAACCTCCCGCACTCAAAGCAATGGTGCCATTCATCACATGGAACGATCCTCTCAATGGAATTTTGTTCCGAGGCGGCGCGATGGAGCTGGGAACAGCAGGAAGCTGGCAACTCACGATGGGGCTGGACGAACTATTTCGCCGTTTCCGTGGCGATCCCGATCCGCGTCACCTGGGCTATGCCCTTTATGGACTGGTCAAAGATATTGATGCGTTGGGGACGCAAGGCTACTGGTCTTTACCTTTGAAAGAGTTCGCACCGATCAAGCGTAACAATGTTGGCAACGCCTTTTTTGAGAGTGTCGAGTACGTGATGGACCGTGAACATGCAGAACCACTTACTATTCTGGGCAAGCATGAACATGTAACGGCACCTTCGCTAAATGTCGGCGGTTGGTATGATATCTTCTTGAAAGATACCATCGAGAATTTTAGAATCATGCGGGATCAGGGGAGCACACCAGAAGCACGGCAGAGCAAATTGCTTATCGGACCGTGGACACATGGCGGCGTGACTAATCCCATAGGCGAGCTAAACTTTGGCTTTGGTGCGTCTGCGGCTCTGATTGACCTGAAAATCGACTTTGTAAGCTTGCAAGTACGCTGGTTCGATCATTTCCTTAAGGGTATTGATACTGGTATGCTGAACGAGGCACCTATCAAACTCTTCGTCATGGGCGCGAACGTCTGGCGTGACGAACAAGAATGGCCTCTCGCACGTGCTGTGAACACACGTTACTACCTGCATAGCAATGGACATGCAAACACGTTACACGGTGATGGTGTACTAAGTACTGAAACCCCCACATCTGGCTCCTCAGATGCCTACACCTATGACCCTGCCAATCCTGTGATCACACGCGGTGGTGCTCTGCTGATGACGCCAGAGTTTCCAGGTGGTCCATTTAACCAGAGCGAGACGGAGAGCCGAGAGGACGTGCTGGTCTATAATACACCTGAACTGACACAGGATGTAGAGGTAACGGGTCCAATTACGGTCCATCTCTGGGCTACTTCAAGTGCGACTGATACTGACTTTGTAGCGCGTCTCGTCGATGTATACCCAAATGGCTATGCTCAAAACCTGACTGATGGCATTGTTCGTGCGCGTTATCGCGGCTTTCCACAAGGTGAGAAACCGTCACTTATCGAGCCAGGGAAGCCATACGAATACGAAATCGACCTATGGGCGACCAGCAATGTCTTCAAGCAAGGCCATCGTATTCGTCTTGATATCACCAGTAGCAACTTCCCACGCTGGGACCGCAACCCTAACACTGGTCACGATTTCGGGGCTGATAGCGAACTGGTTGTGGCGCAGCAAACTATCTTGCACGATGCCGAACATGCGTCTTACGTGGTGTTGCCGCTTGTACCGATAGTATCACCTGCTGCGTAGTACTGTTTTGATTTTGTAGGACCACATAATGCAGATGAACGAAATTATGTGGTCCTACAAAATCTTAATGACCATGACCCAGGAACAATAACATAATCATCAAGCCTATAATAAGCAGCAGTAGTAAGACGACACCAAGCACGACAATACCAAGTGTTGGTGATTCTGATAACGTGTGAAGTACTCCAGCTTTAGCTTGTACGTTAGGCATCGACACCGTTGGAATGAACGCCGGGTCACGCTGCTCTCGCACTGGTGGAAGAGGTGAATGTTTTTGTACGCGCGTCTCTTCCAATGTTGCGACACGAGTAGAGGCCGCTGCCTGTATCGCATGTGGCATTGGTGCAGCAACTGGTTTAGGGGCGGGTACCGCAATAGTTCCCAATGTCTGGCGGGGGCGCGTCGCCCCCTGTTGTATACGTGCCGCAAGAACTTTTTTTGTCTCTTTCGAGAGTTCGCGTGGTGTCTCAACACTTCTACTTTGCACCCGTACCTGTCGTGTCTGTAGCACTTTTTGCAATGTTGCATCATACGCATGCGCAAACGAAATGATATTGGGGTAGCGTTGCTCAGGCTTCTTAGCAAGCGCACGTAAAAACACTTCGTCCAGTTCTTGCGGGAGCAAGGGATTCGAGGCACTAGGCGGTGTCGGAGGTGTGTGGTGGTGGTGATGCAAAAGTTGAGCAGCGTTCCCCTCGAAGACTGCATGACCTGTCATAAGCTGATACATCATTACCGCTAGAGCGTATTGATCGGCAGCTGGTCCCACTTTCACGGATGTTGCTAGTGAGGGATCGTCAAACTGTTCAGGAGCCATGTAGAGTGGTGTCCCAACCGAGCGATGGAGCGAACGCCCATTACGATAGAACGCCGCCAAGCCAAAGTCCGCGAGTAATAGATGTGGACGCCCGTGTGGAAAGATGGTCGAGAGATAGGATGGTTGATCGGCTTTAAGTGCTCCTCGCTCAACGCGAATGAGAAAGTTTGTTGGCTTGATATCGCGATGAATGATACCGTTGTCGTGAGCACATTGGAGCGATGCTGCCGCTTGAAGCAGGTAATAGCCAGCCTCCTCCGCCGAAATGGGCCAGCCGAAACCGAATTGTTGTGTGCGACGCTGCAACCAGTTCCACAGCGATCCCTCGGACAGGTACGGCATCACAAGATAGGTGATAGGAATACTTCCACCATCCAGCAATTCGTCGCCAAAGTGGTAAAGGGGCAAGATATGTTCATGTTCTAGTTCCGCGACCGCCTGAGCCTCGCGCTCAAAACGCACTGCCGCCTGCCGCCCCTCTGGTGTGTTTGGAACTGAGCGCAAATCACCGCATACCACCTTGATTGCTACTTTCCGTCCAATTCGCGCATGCTGGGCCAAATAGATATCACCCATGCCGCCGCTCTCGATGAGACGAAGTAAACGATACCCACCGAGCGTTTTCCCCACCAACATAGTCATCCCATATCCCTCTACAACGAAAGGTGAGAGTATAGCAATGAAAGGATATCCCTTCCACCCCAACCTCTAATCATCACCACTATCCTTTATAAAGACAGTATAGCGCGCAGAAAAAAATATATGAGACAAATGGTCTATAGAAGAGAAGATGTAGTACATTAGATCG
>CAZZVE010000132.1:12901-13680 GCA_964657325.1 uncultured Ktedonobacterales bacterium | reverse complement strand
TGAGAGGAATATCCGTCAGCACGGTGGATGTGCATCTGCTAGATGCCATGGTGCGGCTCGCCAGGCTCCTGGATAACCCCGACGAAGCAAGGGTACTCCTGCCGCTGATCACGCGGGAAATTATTTATCGACTTCTGAGGGGTGAGCAGGGTGCTAGGCTTCGTCACTTGGCGATAGAGGGAGGATACTCCCCCTCTATCGCCAAAGCAATCGAACGACTCCGTCACGATTTCGACCAGCCACTGCGCATCGAGCAACTGGCGCGAGAGCTGGGCATGAGTGTCTCGATATTCCACCGCCACTTCAAGGCCGTCACGTCGCTGAGTCCCTTGCAATTCCAGAAGCAGTTGCGGCTTTTAGAGGCGCGTCGTCTGATGCTGGGCGACGACTTTGATGCAGCGAGTGCTGCCTACCGCGTTGGGTATCTTGACGCCTCTCACTTCAATCGGGAATACAAAAGTCTTTTCGGTGTCCCACCCATGCGTGATGTGCAACGCTTGCGGGAAGAGGCGCAGGCCCAAGTTTCCCAATGAGAAAGACGGCTTCATTCGACGCATTTCTCGCATGTTTCTCACACAACAAACCATTGCCTCAAGATTTGATTGTGTTGGTCTCGCTCTTCCCTATGAACTGAAGAGGATGACACAGGAGAGAAATCAGATCAGAAATTGCGCTGACCGAAAGTGCCGACGCAGCTTGGAACCGCGCTTTCTACTCTCTGGACTTTTTCGGATGGCGTCAGGTAGCCCTTGAGTATGAACCCGACTGGAAGCAACGCT
>CAZZVE010000132.1:0-12891 GCA_964657325.1 uncultured Ktedonobacterales bacterium | reverse complement strand
CGGGTTCATACTCAAGGGCGTAATCAGCTACTGCCAGCCATCGAACGCGGCAAGCTGGATTAGATTGCCGCAGGTGTCGTTCACCATAGCGATTGTTGAGCCAGTCACTTTGGTCGGCGGCATAGTGAACTCGGCACCTGCGGCCTTCATGCGGTCGTACTCGCGCTGTACATCGTCTACGTAGAACATAACGGCTGGCTGGCTCTGCTCGAACATTGCCTGCTGGTAGACCTGAGCCGCCGGATTGTCATTGGGAGCGAGTTGCAGTTCGACGCCATCCGGCTCCTCAGGTGAGGCGACGGTAAGCCATCGGTACGGGCCCTGAGAGACGTCCGCTTTCTTCACGAAGCCCAGGATATCAGTGTAAAAGTGCAGTGCTTTCTCTTGGTCGTTCACATAGATGCTGGTCATTTTGATTTTCAAAGGTTTTCCTCCTATCACATTCGTTTGTAAATGGTGAGACTCACTCACGGTCATTTTTGACTATGATGTGAAGCATGCTCCTGCTCTTCTTCTGTCACCACGTCGCTTCAGAAGCTGGACGAACCACTCTTTCCGCACATGGACATACCTCAGAGAAAGAGCACAAATGTCCCTCACTGAATCTGAGCATTTACAGGTAAAGACAGTACATATTTCTTGACTTGCAGGTTTCATCTTGCGGGGCCACCCATCCGACACTTCAATGAGATTTCGTTTCCTGTCACATCGGCTGGATTTCCTCGTCACTACAATGACGGAATGCAACGAAAGAATGTGACCAATGGGCGAGCGAAAGTGAACGCGTCACTCTCACGAGAGAAGAAAAGGAGGGAAGAGAACGGATGAACAAACACGAATGGTTGGCGGACTAATTCAAGGCCAACCGAACCCACCTGCAAGCACTGGCCTACCGCATGCTCGGCCGGCTTGACGAGGCAGACGACGCCATCCTCCCGAAAGATGAAACATAACCACACCTCGGCAACAAGGGATAGGATAGCGTGGGGTCCGCCCACAGTCTTGCTCCTTTTGAGTCATTTTCTCTCAGGAAGGAGCATAACTACATAGGCTTGATCGACAAACAGGAAAGTACCCACTTGCCCAATCAGATGTTGTGATTTTTAGGACATAACGTGAGAACGACCGTGAGTCACTCATACAAGGGGAAGGATAACAAGTAATAGTCCTAAATAACCATCGCCCCTTCTTCACAAAAATGCTTCTAAATAATCAAGACCTTTGGCTCACCTGAAGCTATACTTCCCTTGTTACCAGTGATGCTCATGTTGGCATGAAGCCAATGGAATTTTCTGGACGATCTTGGTGAAAGCTTCTCCCTCTTTGAAAGAGGGAGAAAGGTGGAAAAAGTATGTCGTTACTGCGCTCTAGCAAAATCCCCGTACAGCACATACGTATAACCTGTACATCTCTATTTGTAGTCATAATTCTACTTACATTAAGCTCAACACTACTTCTGGCATCAACTGTACATGCTGCACACGTTGCACTCCGTCCTACTATGTTGAATGATCCGCGCGAACTTGAAACATTTCTGGATGGAGTGCTAACCTCACAGCTCAAGGAAAATTCCATACCAGGAGCAACACTCTCTGTCGTCAAAGATGGGAAGTTATTCTTTGCCAAGGGCTATGGGGACGCTGACATCGAACAGAACAAGCCCGTTGTGGCTGATACAACGCTGTTCCGTATTGGATCGATCAGTAAGATGTTTACCTGGACCGCCATTATGCAACTTGCTGAGGAGGGCAAAG
Organism: uncultured Ktedonobacterales bacterium; assembly: GCA_964657325.1. Classification (GTDB taxonomy): domain Bacteria; phylum Chloroflexota; class Ktedonobacteria; order Ktedonobacterales; family Ktedonobacteraceae; genus JBBQVS01. The sequence goes on along the minus strand of CAZZVE010000132.1, from coordinate 11,137 downwards.
TAAACCTACATACCGATATCAACACTTACCTCAAAACATTTAAAATTCCAGCTACCTATCCTCAACCGATTACTCTGGAAAATCTCCTCACGCATACAGCAGGCTTCGAGGATAGCGGGAAAGGTATCTTTGTAGCGCAAGCAAGCGACTTACAGCCGTTGGGCAAATGGTTGCCCAACCATATTCCTGCGCGAGTCAGACCTCCAGGTGTCTTCACCTCGTATTCCAACTATGGTGCGACACTGGCAGGCTACATTGTGGAGCAGGTATCAGGAGTGTCCTATGACCAGTATGTCGAACAGCATTTACTTCAACCCTTGAACATGAAGCATAGCACCTCTCGCCAGCCCTTACCCTCAAACTTTGCTCCCAATATCTCTCAGGGATATACGTACACTAATGGAACATATCGTGCTGATCCCTTTGAGAACGTTGAGATCGCTCCGGCCGGTGCATTGAGTGCGACTGCGACTGATATGGCAAATTTCATGATCGCGCATTTGCAATATGGTCGCTTTGGGAACACACGTATTCTACAAGAGGCAACCGCTGAGCTGATGCAGCAGCAGCATTTTACCAACGATCCACGGGTAGCAGGCATGGGTTATGGCTTTTATGAGCAGCACATCAACAACCTACGCGTCCTCGAGCACGCTGGTGACACGGGACTGTTTCACTCGTTAATGGCCTTGCTGACACCACAACATGTGGGGCTGTTCATCTCCTTTAACAGTGTAGGTGGAGAAAAGGTGCGCGATATCGTCTTGAAGGCGTTTATGGATCGCTACTTTCCAACCTCTAATAACACTGCAGCAACGCAACCATTACCAGGTTTTGCTGGCCGTGCCGATCAAATTGTGGGCAGTTACTGGCCGACACGTCGCAACGAAACGACGTATCAGAAGTTGCTCTATCTGTTTGGCACGACCAGTGTGAGTAATAGCGGAAAGGGTCACCTCACTATCAATGGAGAAGACGCGGTAGAAGTTGCGCCGTGGGTCTTCTACAACAATGTGTCTCAGCAGACCGTTGTCTTTCGCAACGATAGTCGAGGAAGTGTGATGTTCATCGATAACGCTCCTTATGAGGGCTTTACAAAGATGGCGTGGTACGCAACGCCAAATGTGCAGTATCTCGTGCTAGCCATATGCATTCTGCTCTTTCTCTCAACACTCCTACGCTGGCCTCTGCGTCTCTTCCGTGCTCTTCGGTTAAGGTTCGCAGGCAAGCCGATGATGAGCGATTTCAGGTCTCCTTTGGCACTCTGGCTAGGATGGATTGTGAGCTTACTGAACATAGTCTTCCTACTTGGACTGGTACTGATCTTCACTGGCGATCAAAATGCTCTTGCATTCGCTACGCCACCATTGCTTACCGTTCTGATTGTACTAGGCATTCTCTCAGCATTTCTAACTATAGGTATACTCCTGAGCAATATCCTCATGTGGAACGCCCATGCATGGAGTTGGGGACAACGCATCTACTACATAGTGCTGACTGTTGCAGCATTCCTATTCATTATAGACATTGCCTACTGGAACCTGTTAAAGCTACCAGCTTGAGTCATTCTTTTGTAGAGAGGGTAGCAGGGAAAAGCGTCAAGCACGCATCACCTTTGGCAATCTGCGTCCCCGCTGCATCTTGATACAGTCGAAACGACAGCGACAGCTTCGCATGCCCCATGAAGGCCGTGAAAAGAACGTCAAGGTGGCTCGTGGAAAGGAAGATTTCGGGTGAGGCAATGCAGCTCTGTTGAAATAGTATAGCTCAAAAAATTTATGTGAGCCTGCGTACTTGCACTTCTGTGAACCCTAACCCTTGTGCTTTGATAATGTGTGGATCGTTAGGAAAGAGGTCTAGCATATTATCGCTCCATTGTACATTATCTTCGGCAGAGAGCCACACACCTTTAGCAGGACGTTTTGCTTGCACTCGTAGCATCTGTGTGTCCAGTCGCTCGACAGTGATCTCTGGCTCAGCGAGTGTAAGATACTTGAATGGTTCAGGCCATAGTGCAGTACGGGCTATCGTCACACCGTCTTTCAGTAGACGCGCACTGATAACATGTCTGTCATGTTGACGAACATGCCCTAGCTCAGTACCTTGATTTGCGGCTAGAGTAACAGCACGGTGCTCTTCCGCGACAAGCTTACCATCAAGTGTCCAGGTACATATCTCTACATTAGCATCAATTGACGTTGTGATGCCATTGACTACCCATAGCTTCGCGTAAGTGCTATCTGCTGGTGCCAATCCTACCGCGAAGGGGGCCAGTTCGCGTCGCACAACGTAATATGCTGCCTTTGGACGAAGCATGTAATCAACAATGGCCCAGCTTGTTACGGGCCAGCAGTCGTTGAGTTGCCATAGGAGTGCGCCACCCGTTTGTGTGTCTGTATGCCCCCAATATCTCCGCCAGCCCCGTATGGCTACGGCCATCGCTTCAGCCTGAATGAACTGACTAGCATAGATATAGCCTGCCAGATCAGTGGGCATACGAATATTGTCAACGATATATCCTGCCAGGAGCCTCTGTCCACCATTGCTTTTGTTGTGAGCGTCAAGTGTGTGGCTTTGCGGATAACGCTCCTCTGGCGGTGTAAAACTCTCTATCGTCGCAAGTGCTGGGAAACTCTCTATACCAAACTCACTCACAAACCGTGCTGGTGTCTTTGGATAGTCTTGATATGGTATAGACTTTTGCCAGATGTCCCATACGTGCGCATCGCCTTGTGATATGTCATTGGCATTCTGCCCGCTATATGGACTACCGGGCCAATATGGACGTGTTGGGTCAAGTTGTGCGCAAACAGCAGGTAAGAGTTGTTCATACAAGGCACGTGCGGGGAATGCAGTGGTTGTGAAATTCCCTTTGTAGGAACTGTCATAGCTGCCTAGACTTTGGGCAAGCAGGTAATCTTCGTTATTGCCGCACCAGAGCGCGATACTAGGGTGATGACGTAAACGGCGAATGGTTGCCTCGGCCTCAGCTTGCACACTTTTCTGAAACCAATCGAGCGCGGGATAGATACCACAACCAAACATAAAATCCTGCCACACCAGCAGACCAAGCTCGTCACAGATATCGTAGAATACATCCTCTTCATAGATGCCACCACCCCATACACGCACCATCGTCATATGTGCGTCGGCGGCAAGCTGTAACCATGCGCGATAGCGTTCGGGTGAAATGGCGGGCAGAAATGAGTCAGCAGGAATCCAGTTCGCACCACCGCAATAGATAGGAGTGTTGTTGACCGCAAAGAAAAACGTTGTACCGCTTTCCCTGACAAGTGGTTGCTGAACAAGTTGTAAGCGACGTAGCCCTAGACGTCGTTCTTGCCGATTCAGTTCTTCACCTGTGGAACTATGCACTGTTGCAACCACAGAGTACAGCGATTGTTCACCATAGCCGCGAGGCCACCATAACTGAGGTGCATCGAGTTCAAACGTATGCTGCATCGTGTCTCCAATTATGGGAAGCACCTGTTCGTCTATGCATTCTCCATCTGGAGCGTAAAGGGCAAGCTGTACTAGCGTATCCCCTGGTTGAACAGTATATCCTAGTTCACACGTAACATTCGCCTGAATGGTCGCATGTTCAAGATCGAGGGTTACATCTATTGGACAGTAGAAGTCAGCAATACGCACGCGGTATGTTTCGATGCGCACAGGACGCCAGGGCCCTGCGGTAAGCAGTATCGGCCCCCAATCCCACCCATAGTGATATTGCGCCTTACGGACATAGACGCGGCTGGCATCTCCATTCCATACGGCTTGCTTTCCGTGTACCTCCTCACGTTTCTTGCCGCCGAGCAACGCCGACTCAAAGAGGATGAGCAGTTCGTTCTTGCCTGCGAACAAGTACGAGGCAATTTGTACGCGATAAGGGATAAACATGTTGTCGCTTGTGTGTACCTGCTGACCGTTCAACCAGACGGTGGCGAAGGTATCCAGACCATCAAAACATAGCGCGACACAATCCTCTGCAGCGGCCTCGGTGGGAAGCTCGAATGTGCATCGGTACAGCCAATCACTTTCACCAACCCATTGCACAAGTGTTTCATTGCGCCCATAAAATGGATCGGGAATTTGGTCTGTTGCTAAGAGTGCCTGGTGAACAGTGCCCGGAACACTCGCCGTAAACCAACCGGAAGTGCTACTACTATCGTCGATGAGCGAATGTGTTGGAGTACGTTTTTTGCATTGCCAGTTACTCGAAAGCTGTATGTGTTGCATAAGGCGGTGTTCCATCACTTTCTCTAGGGACCTGTATTCTTTATTGGTGATATGGTAACATATCTGCCTGTGCTTCCAGGCAAGCATCTGACGCGAAGCCCCGCAGGTGTATCTAGCACTGTTAGGTCTAATTCTACCGCGATATGTACCAGTGCTCGGCTATGTTGTAAAGCGGCTTGCACGATAGTATCCGTCACAAGAGCAGTACGTTGGCAGTGCGGGCATCCAACCGAAATACCAAGCGTATGTGCGCGTACTACTGTCGCCCCCATATCTTACGCAGTCGCAAGCGCATCATCTACGCGAAAATGTGTTGGGTAAGCAACGCTTCCTGTGTTCCCATCGAGACCAAGCCAATAAATATTAGGGCCTGCGAAACGAAATGGTTGGCCATGTAATAACAATTGGGAGCCTGAACGCGTCACAAATTCCGTTTGCACAGGTGGAGGTGTACGACGTATATCAACACTTGTAAGGACTGCTGAAATCAATACAACCCCAACGAGGCTAACGTATACAACCTTTTTTGTCAGGAATTTCTTCATCGAAAAAGCCTCCTTGTGATACGTATTGTTATTGTTTCAATGAACTATTGGTAACATTTTTCAAGATAAATGTCAAGGTAAAACAGGTCTACATCCATATTAAGGACGAAGCGTTGTTACAGATATAAGCATATGTATATAAACCCTTGACTTACAGGCTAAAATGTGCTAATTTCATTGAAACAATAACAATTGTGTTGAACGCACTAGGAGGAAAGTACGTGACGACAGGGACTATTACCGTCAAGGATGTCGCACGCGAAGCGGTTGTATCGGTTGGGACAGTATCGCGTGTTTTCAATAATCATGCCAATGTTACCGAGGATGTACGACAACGCGTGCTCGAAGCTGCATCGAAGATAGGCTATTTTGGGCCAAGAGGACAGGACACTCGTTCACGCGAAAACAGCCGCACGTTGAGGGAGATCGGTTTTATTTTCTCCTCCAGCATCGACTCGACGGCTGTTACCGCGAATCCCTTTTGGTCACACATCCTGTATGGTGTTGAGAGCGAGGCACGCAAATCAAATATCAAGGTGACATATCGCACGCTCGGTGAACTTGTGCAAACACCACAATTGTTGTTAGCTGCACTTTATGAAATGAAGCTTGGTGGCATCTTGCTGGTCGGACCAGCCGAGCCAGAGACTATTCGTCTCATCCAGAGTATGAAATTGCCGCTCGTCTTAATTGACAATTATGTATCCGGTATCTCTGTTGATTCTGTATTGGGTGACAACTTCGAGGGTGCAAGGGCAGCAGTCGATTATCTTATTAGCGAAGGTCATCGTCGTATCGCTTTTATTGGTGGTCCTATGATAGTCGATGGGCCACGCCCATTGAACAAGATTTATACGCTTGAGCGTAGAGCGGGTGGATATCGTACAGCGTTGCTCGATGCTGGTCTGTCCGTAGACTACGCTTTATATGAAGCAACCAACCTCTCAACTGATGGGGGATACGAAGCGTGCAAGCGTTTGTTGGCACGTAGGAGTAGCGCGGATTTTAGTGCCATCTTTTGCGCGAATGACGAAATTGCGATTGGAGCGATGAAAGCATTACGCGAGGCAGAACTTCGCATTCCTGAAGATGTCTCATTGGTTGGTTTTGACGATATTGCAATGGTTGAACACCTTACGCCAGCCCTAACTACAGTGCGTATCAACAAGGAGGCTCTGGGGTCCACTGCTGTGAAAAGCCTGTTGGCTCGCGTTGCTGACTTCGATGCTGTCAATGTGACAAGCATGTTAGAGGTGGAGCTTATCAAGCGTGCATCGGTCACGACCTACAAGGCATAAATACCCTTGCTCCATGTATACGCAATGGCGCGTTAGAAATGGCTTCTCAGGATAGAAGAAAGGAGATAGAGCGAGCAAAGCATTTTTCCTATCTTTGTCTCTACATTCACGGTTGGTCATATGTCATCCAACGGAGATGTTGGAAAAAGGAGCGACAGACTATGTTACACCGTTCTCTCTCGTTTAAGAACGCAAATCAGCCTTCCAGGGCACGGCAGGCATTGCCGTTTTTGTTCGCACTCCTCGTAGCATTTTCGTTTGTATTTGCCGCTTGCGGTGGTAGCAATGCATCGACATCCTCTGGTCCTGTCACCCTGACGTTCGGGTGGTGGAGCAACACACCAGCAAAAGACAATTCCATGAAGGACTGGATTACGAACTTTGAGAGTTCGCATCCCAACATCAAAATCAAGCCCGAAATCATTCCCTGGGGCAACTACTGGGACAAGCTTAAGACTACAACGGCTGGTGGCAATGCCTATGATATCATTGGACTCTGCTCTTGTATGGCTGCACCCTATTTCGATAGTGGTGCTGTTACTGATCTCACAACATTCTCCGATTACAAGGATGCGACGAAAAGCCTGACATCCCAAACTCTTGCGCTAAACTCTTGGAACGGAAAATCCTACGGCATGCCGATTGGTACATCTGTCTCTTTGCTTGGTTATAACAAGACATTACTGCAAGCGGCAGGTATTCCTTTTCCAGACCCTGTAAAACCCATGACCTTTGATCAGTTCAAGGTGATGGCACAGAAACTGTACAAATCTCAGAATGGGAAAGGAACGCAGTACGCAATCAACCCTACAGACATTCTGGATTATGATATGATGGTGCGTATGGAGGGTGGACAGGTGTTTGATAACCCTGTCAATCCTAAAAAGATCACAGTCAATACTCCTGAAGGTATTCAAGGTCTGACTGACTACCAAAGCCTCTTTACGCAAAACATGGCCCCGCCCTATGATCAATTAACCAACGGTCCATGGTCCTTTGACCTGGGTGCGCTACAGACGGGCAAAATTGCTTTCGCACGCGTTGGTGCGTGGCTTTTCAGCGATATTCAGAAAAGTTCGCCTAACATTGGTGTCGCGCCGATCTTTTCGATCAAGCAACCTGTTATCACTGGTGGCGTCAATAGCCTTGCAATCTACTCGGGCAGCAAAAACAAGGCAGCGGCGTGGGAGTTCCTCAAGTGGGCTTCACAGACACAGCCAGAAATCAGCTTTGCCAAGTTTAGCGATATTCCGGCAGACAAGGATGCAATATCACAGATGAACTCGTACATCCAACCAACGGCATTTGTGCCAACACTACAAAGTGCGCTCACAACATTCCAGCCAAGTTTGATGACGACAAAGCAAAATCTCTCTACGGCGTTTGGTGATATTATTGCCGATATGATGCATGGGAAGATCACTCCTACCAAAGCTGCCGCTGAGATGGAGCAACAAGGCAACGCTATTCTCTCCGCGTCATAAGGAAACATGTAATGTTTTTTTACTCTTCTTTTGTTACTTATCGCCATTAGAGGCAAGTGACAAAAGAAGAGTGACAGACGACTGCGATGATAAGGAGACACGCTATGATCACATCTTCCAGTCGAGGGAAAGCTGGTAGGCTTACTCTCACGCCGAATACCAAAAAAAGTCCAAGGTCTTTCTCACGCCTTATACGTAGCCAAAGTTTTAGAGGCTACCTCTTCATTAGCCCATGGCTAATTGGCTTCCTTGTGTTCGGCCTCTATCCACTCCTCGACACAGTTTACAATAGTTTCACCAAATATAATCTTTTCAGTGACCCACAGTGGATTGGTCTCAAAAACTATCAGGGTATCTTCACGAACGACCCGGTATTCGCGACGACCAGTTTACATATGCTGCTGTACGTGACTCTCTCGACAATTATCAGCATCTGCGGTGGCATGATACTTGCTCTGTTGCTCAATAAGAAGTTTCCGGGGAATCACATTTTTCGCACGATTTTCTATGTACCAAGCCTACTAGTAGGCATCGCGATTGGACTGCTCTTCAAACAACTCTTTGCTTCGGGCGAAAATGGACTGGCAAACGAGTTTCTTGGTGTATTCCACATTGGCCCATTCAACTGGTTGGGCGACTCTGACCGCCCCTATCTTGCTGTGATCGCACTGATCCTGGTCAACCTGTGGTTTATGGGTGGAACGATGCTCATTTTCCTGGCGGGTCTCAAGGGCATCTCGCAGACCTATTATGAGGCCGCGAGAATTGATGGAGCAGGGAAATGGAGTACATATTGGGGCATCACGCTTCCCTTGCTCTCACCTGTGGTGGTCTTCAACACCATTTTGACGTTAATTGGACACCTCAAAGTCTTTGAAACACCTCTGGTATTTGCTGCCGCCCAAGGTGCAGTCGGGAGCAACCCTGGCAACCCACTCGGCCTACATAATGGCCTCTCGACCTATTTGCTCTATATCTATGTGCGTGGCTTTGTCTACAACCAATTCGGCTATGCATCGGCCCTGGCTATCGTCTTCTTCGCAATTACCTTGTTGTTGACGCTATTTATACTCACCGTCTCGAAGCGCTTCACCTATTATGCGGGCGAGTCTAACGACTAGGAAGTGGCGCACGTCTCTTCTTCAACGCTATACAGATCAAGGAGGACCCTATGGCAATTACTGAAGGGCAGCAAGATGCTTCTCGCACTACTCGCATATCAGCAGTGCAACAAGCAGGAACACAGGTAATAAATTATCGCGCACGGGGACGCTTCTACCAGCGTATGAGTATGTTTTGGACCTACGTTGTCCTCATTATAATGAGCCTCATTATCCTGTTTCCCTTTCTCTGGCTCATTACATCCTCACTCAAAAGTGAGTTTCAGTACTATGCAATCCCCATTCAGTGGATTCCTCACCCCTTCCTGTGGTCAAACTACGTAGATGTTTTCACTCAATATAGTTTCTTCCACTACATCTTCAATAGCGTCTGGTTGGCTATATACAGCGTTATTGCAGTCACGTTTGTATCAGCACTTGTAGCGTATGGCTTCGCCCGTTTTCGCTTTGCAGGACGTACAGCACTATTTATCGTCTTGCTTGCAACCATGATGATTCCAGGCCAGGTTCTCATCATCTCACTCTACAACATCTTTAGAAGCCTGGGCTGGATCGATACGTTTTTGCCTCTGATGGTGCCTAAGCTCTTTGGCGATGCATTCAGTATTTTCCTGTTCAGACAATTCTTTATGGGATTACCGCGTGAACTCGACGAAGCCGCACGTATTGATGGATGTGGGAGTTTTCGCATCTTTTGGAACATCATTTTGCCACAAGCGAAGCCCGTATTGATCGTAGTAGCAGTATTCTCGTTTCTCGGCAGTTGGAGTGATGCATGGGGGCCACTCATCTACCTGAGTAGTGATAGCAACCGTACTGTTCCTCTAGGATTACTTGCATTCACGAATCCCTATAAGTCAGTGGACCCACAACTTATGGCAGCCACGCTGATTGCACTTGTTGTCCCCGTCGTCCTGTACGCACTAGGACAACGCTACATTGACAGTGGTGTCGCCATTGCGGAAGCAAAATAGGGCGTGTATATAAGTATGGATACAGATACAAGGTGAAGTGGCTTTGTATTTATATCCACAACTTTCCTCTTGAGCAACATTCCTGCTCACGTCGCGCAGCCAGTCAGCGAGAGTGACGAAGTTGAATGGACCTCGTTGACTCGAACGAGTGTTGCTCAATTGGTGAAGCTTTCCTTTATAATGGAAGCATTTCACAGAAGTACTGCATCTGACTGACAGGAAGAAAGGAAGGAACAATAACCAATGAGCAACTCGTAGACTGTTCTCGTTCAACGTGCTGTTCACATGAACCTCGCCCGTCTCAGCATCATACGCCGTCTTCGTTGCAATCTGGCAGGGAGAAGAGACGAAGGACTATGACACTATCACTGGCACCAGAAGAAAGGACTCATACTTCCCGCCAGCATAGATCAGGTGCTTTCCTTTGTTCACTGTTTCCTTGTGTTCTGGCCGTTAGAAATCCTGGTGAATACCCAAAGCGGCATTCGCACCTGGGCTGATTTGGCAGGAAAGCGAGTAGGCGTCCCCGATTTCAATATGACAGCCGCCATCTGGTTGCGAATCATGCTCAAGCAACTCTATGGCATTCGTCCAGAGGATATCACCTGTTTGAACGGTCAGCGTCCATCGCGGCTCTATCGCTACGTCAAAGAGGCGAAATCAACGGAGTAATTTCCAAAAATTCAACAGCTTCATCTCAAGATTTTCACCATCCACCGAGGAATACAGGTAGAAAAGAGAGAAGTGTCTCTTGCAATGAGGTCTTTGAGGTCAAGGGTGAGAAGCAAGCACTTACGGCCCTTGAGTCGCATTGAGCCAACTACTTGAGATCAGTGGTTGTCCATGTGTCGAAATATTTTATGAGACGAGCGTGATGCGTGTCGAGAACGTCACGAATTCGCTCGATCTGATCAGCGTGTGGTTCATAGACGGCGAGTATCTCATGTCCTCGGTACGCTTCATCGAGGTACATACTCCCCGTAAAGCCTTCGTCAGTCGTTCCCTGAAAGATATGCATAATTTTCGTGAGACCACTTTCCTGCTCTGTTGCTTTTCGCGCCGCAATAAAATCCTGACCGTGGAACAAGAAGATATGCTCAGCGTGGTACCCTTTGTGCTGCAGACCCTGTACTGCTTGCTCGGCCTCTTCAGACGTATCGAGAACCGCGACAACATGATCTTTAGGAAAAGAAGATGTTGGAAACCTATCTCGTGTATCTTGTGTCATATGTGTCCTTTCAAAAAGAAACAACTACTCTCTGCTCTGCATCATGTCATCTTGAGAAGTTCCTGTCAAGGAAGAAGGTGTGTCATACAGAGCCTCTCGAAAAGTCATACAGTCCTATTAATGCCTAGTGTACGGGGGCCGTGCGGAAAACAATGCTAAGGGAAGTTAAAAAGTAGAAAAAAAGTAGTGGCTGAGCCTCCATCTTCTATGGACCATCCTTCTACGAACGTGCGGCAAGAGTGCCCCTC
>CAZZVE010000131.1:0-13877 GCA_964657325.1 uncultured Ktedonobacterales bacterium | reverse complement strand
TCGGCGACCATACCCAAGTTACATTGGTTGCCCCTTGCGCTTTGAAAATGTCATGAACATGACGCCACGCTTGCACGTACTGGCCCGCCTTGTTCCCATTCGCTTGTTCTGACCATGGATACCAGTTGCCGTTCATCTCATGTGCAAAGCGTAGAAAGTAGGGATGGCCCCACGCTTTTGATGCCTTCGCCCACGCAATGATATACGCGTCATGACTTCCATCTATAATACTTTCCAGCGAATAATTCGCCTGATTAACTCCTTGCGTATACAGCCACGGCTCCCATGTAACGAGGGGAATAGACCCATGATTGCGTACATTGTTCATCCATGTCGTTTGAAAGTTCTGTGTACCATCTTGTAATCCCCAGCCTTGATACCACATCACAATTGAGACGGATTTATGAGCTTGTTGCTCAAACGCCGTCACCGCGGACATATTTTGTAGTTCACCTTGCACGTGTACGCCAAGGTATAGTGATGGTTGAGTGGATGTTGCTGAAAAAACTGGACCGCCTAGAAGCACCACGAGAAAAGGTATTAGCAGCGAAAGGTACCGAAGTTTATAGAGACGAAGAAAATCCCGTTTACCTTGGGAATACGAAGTTTTGTAGCGTGTCAAAACGCTTCCTTCTAACCATTTTTCGCTCATTCTCTATCCTCTTTTACAATAGATCGAGAAGCTTACAAAAAATCCATCTATTGTAATGTTTCTCAACGGTAACAATGAGTCCATTCCATATATATTTGACTTGATTTATATACATGTATCTATGTAAAGTATGGTAAATTTGCAGAGAAAAATGAAGTGAGAAACGGTTGTGAGCGAGTTGAGATTTGGTTACAAATTGCTGATGACACAATGAAGACGACAACCGAAGGAGATTGTCGTCTTTGCTAAGAGGATTCATTGGAATAAGCTAGACTAATTTAATCGAACGGTATACCATTCATGAAGTACGTTAATGGCAGCATGCTGATTAGGTTCAAAAAGATAAAATGACCACGCCCAGAAAAAAATTCCATTAATCACTGGATCAGCGGTACTATTCGTAAGTGCGGCTCCATATGCTGCCGCCTGCTCTTCTTCGTCTGCATGAGCGGGAGTGTCCTTTTCCCAAGGATGATAGAGCGCATCTGAGGTGTTGCGATAACCAATCTCAGAAATTACTATTGGCTTACCACTTTTGTGCGAGAATGTATCCAACTGCGGCTTGATCTTGTCATGCCACAATTGAGGTAATGTATTTGGATCGAGACGTTGACGTATATTCGTCAACGAGATGTACTCAGAGACGCCAAGAGCAGACAAATATGAGTTATGCATCCATGAAGTAATGGGTAACGAGAGTGAAGACCAGTTCATATCATATGTTAGTGATCTTGGAAATACCGCGTGTATTCGGTTGATCAATTGTGTCCATATACGTGGTGCGACAAACTGCAATTCCTCCAACTCGGTACCGATGGCGAGCTGTTCTGCACCCGCTGATGAGGCTGCTGCCACATACGGTTTAAGTGCACTCCAATAACTATCGAACCATTGCTGCGCTCGTACATCCGTCGTAAAACGAATATCTCCACACCACAGTGGTCCTCCTTTTGCTGTTACTCCTTGCACAGTCAGCAATGGAACAACAAAGACATGGTAATGCATAGCATGGGCGGCAGCAATACCTTGTGCGAGTGCCCGCGGAGTAGGTGTGTTTTGCGTCGCCCTCACGGTAGTTGAAGTAAGAGAAGATTGGTACAAATTCACCGTCATCTCAATCCACTTAGCACCCGTTTGTTGAGAAATATCTTTTAAGCCCATTGACCAATTCGCATCTCGCGTACTATAGGCTGTGTTTCCCCATTGAGGAAAAATCATACCTGCCTGGAATGATGGTCGATGTATTGTTACGAGTGGTTCCGCTGCTGAATGTGGCGGCCTCAAACCAGAAGCAATCGCTGTCCATGCATTCGCTCCTGTTGAAAGTATGATTTGTAGAAATATTCCTAACGCCAATACAATCACAACGATACTAAGCTTATGCTTCCCTAAAAACTGTCCCATCACAACCCTACTACCTTCTTTTTTCTCTTGCAGTTTCTTATCTACTCACGACATCATTGACTGAAGAAGTTACTGTCGATGGTACTTTTGTGTGTAAACTTCTATCGGCAGCTTTTGTCTTTGGCGTCGGCTGCCATGTAACATCACGCTTACCCAGCATCCACTGTACCACTGCCCAAAAACCGGCTGTACTCTCTAAGATGCCCGCAATTGGTGCGATAGCAATAACCTTTGCACCTTCAAGCCAACGTATACGTTGAGATATTTTCGCGTCGGCAAGATTGTACCATACGCCAATAAAGACAGAATTTAGCCACAAAAACCCAACAATCACCATCCAACACATCACAGGTATAGGAAGAGAAAGCGATGACTGATGGAAGAGCATTAACCATCCCTGATAAAAGAGGTAGAGCAGCGAAACCACTCCGGTAGGCAAACCAAGTGCAAAGGTGAGAATGCGATATCGTGTTCCCCATGTAAGATGAAAGCGGAGTTTGTACGGTAATTGATAAAATTCTGGCATTTTACGCATCATTGCCATACCCTGTAGAACACCAATGATCCAGCGAAAACGTTGTTTAAAAGCACTCTTAAATGAGAATGGTGGTTGTTCTAACATGACACAACCATGCCAACCAAATATTTGCGGTCCTCGCCGCAGATATGCAAGCACACCAAATACATAGTCTTCAGCGATAAATGGTTGACCATCCAGATTGCCGATGTCCCATCCTAGTTCGTTTTCTAGTTCTTCGTCGATTACCAAATTAGAGCCATGTAGATGGAGTGGCGTTCCACTTTCCATCACATCACGACACTCGAAACACCCTATTGGACGGTTAGCCTCCATTGCTCTACAAATAATGCTCGCATCTTGATATTCTAATGGATAGTAAATAGGACCTTCTGTTAATTTTTTATTCGTTGTCGCAAGATAAAGAATGAGCCTTCTTAGTTCGTTTGGTTCCATAACACTCTCTTCATCATAATGCACGATGAAGGTTGGGCCAGGTTTTCTATTCAGTCCAAGACGACGCAACTCAACCATGTAGTGCAGTGCACGCGCCTTCAACTTTGTTCCTTTCGGCGTTTGATAATCCATCTGGTCGGGCAAAACAAAGCCCTGCACGCTGACAGGTACCCAAGCGAACTCTTTTTCTAAACGTAGTTTCTGATCAAGTGATTCAGTAACGATTTCAATGCTTATAACTGACTTATAAAAACCTGGGTCTTCTCTCACAAGGTCCACAACATATTGAATACCACGTCGAATGACCTCTGTACTACCAGCAGAGCCACGTGTAGTAATTTGTATTTTTATAAAAGGAACGCGAGGAAGAGATTTTATCTCTTCATTTGTCACAGTTTGTAATTGTCGATAGCGCCGCCAGTGAAAGAGAAAGCTATGAAAGTAGGAGAGATAACGTATCCCAATAACACTAATGAGAAGCACTATAGGATAGCCAATGTACCTTCCCCACACTATGACGATGGAAGTAAAATGGTCCATTTCGTGGATATTCCTTCTTATGAAACCTGATGTTTTCGCGAAGCTATTGAGAGACTGCGATATGCACGAACGCCAGCCGTGCTATTGCTTAAACGTGCACGTCTGAACGCTTGCGAATCGCCAATGCGTACTACCCGCTTCTCTTGCAATGGTTGTTGAGCAGTAAGTGCGGCAGGATGTTTTTTTGTTGTTCTCATCAAAATGGTACAAACAGCAAATTCACCAAGTACAAGTATTTCTATAGCAATAAGAAATCTGTTCCATGTTTCAGGTAGAAAGGCACCAAGCATAACCATGAGTGGAATAACCATATAGAGACCAACGATTACAGAAGCTCCGGCTGTATATGCGATGAGTTGGGGTATCTCCCGAAAAGAACTACCTCGTTCGCCTAAAGCGAGAGTCGCAATAGCTGTAACACGTTCGGTTGGCAGTTCGCAAAAATCCTCCTCTATCACTTTATGCTTTTCGGTAGGCATAAATGTAAATGGTGAGGAGGGTTGAGACGGTTTATACGCGAGTGTACTTATTGTTGGTTGTTCATCAAGAGGACCACTAGGATGAGATGGCAAACTCAAATGCTTATACTGCATCTGATCAGTCTCTTGATAGAGTTTATTTGTGACAAAATTGCGCTGCATACACAATCCTTCTTATATATCGTTGTATAGGTGTGTATGAGCACATTAATTAAGAGGAAAAAGGACAGAAAAGATACATTTATACACCCTACTCACTCACACCCTCTAAATGCTTTTTAGGCAAAGATAGTATCTTTGCCTAAAAACCTCTTCTACGTTTAGTATAGGAAGCATGTCAATCAAAAGAAGCATATGTATCGATAAAGCGAATAGTACTTCTAAGATGCATAGGAATATAATGAAACTTTTCCCGATAAGACGACGTGAAAGCATGTAGATATTTATGTACTACAGGTAATAAGAGAAAGCGAGGGAAAGCTATGCCGACATGGAACCAGCATACTATTCAGAAACACATGCAGGTGTATTCGTCAGACGGAAAAGAGATTGGACGTGTTGACGACGCTTACGAGGATTCATTCAAAGTTCACAAAGGTCTACTCCCCATCGATGCTCACTACTACTCATATGATGCTATAGGCTCGGTTGAGAACTCACGTATTCAGCTCCTTATGACAGAAGAGAAGGCAAAGGAGATTGAGTGGACAATACGACCCAATGCGAAAGCTCATGAAGCGGACCCCATACAACTCTTTTATGACCGTGGACATGGCGTTGAAGACCCATTCGATGAAACAAATCCGACCAAATAGTATTACCTTATTACTGCCTTTTCTAGCGTCTTACTATTGATATAGTACTACCTCCTACAGTATCATTGTGCTGTTTACCTTTCTGTGCCATTCTTGTGTATGCACAGTATATAGAGATAAGTAAGAATGGTGAAATATCAGGTTAGAACCTGAGAAGATGTAAGGTAAATACCCGACGCTATAGGGTGCTCTATATTTTAAAATATGAAGTAAACATAAAACAAAGGATAAGTACACATCGGCACTAAGTGCTATTCTGCCAGTGAGTGCTGAACCCGAAGCCATATGGAATCTGACAAGCTGATTTTGTCAGTAGGTTTCCTGAAGGGAGCATGGATTTATGGCTATTGATAATCCTGTCAGTGATGTTCGTAGAGCTACAGTGCATACAAATACAGATAATTTGGATGTTTTTTCTTCTGCCTTCTCGTCTGCCTTTGCGATAGACCTGGACGCATCACTGGTCAAAGAGACATCAGAACGTCATACTGAGCCACTTATGAAAGACATCTCAGTAAGAGACGATGATGTTCTCCTGGATGATAGTGAAGACGAGTCAGATGAAACTGACATAATAGAAAGTACTGTTCGTTCACGCTCAACACGAACCCCTGCAACGAAGCAAGCGACAGGGAACGAAGACGCATTTCAAAGCTATCTGCGCGATATCCGTGGGCTTGGCCTGCTCACGCATGCAGAAGAGATTGATCTTGCACAGCGAGCGGCTGCTGGAGACGAACCATCGAGGCGCAAACTCATCGAGTCAAATCTACGTTTAGTTATCGCCATAGCGCGTCGTTACACGAGTACTGGCGTTCCTTTGACTGACCTCATTCAAGAGGGTAACTTGGGCCTGATGCGTGCAGCAGAGAAGTTTGATTACCAGCGTGGTTGCCACTTTGGAACCTATGCGACATGGTGGATACGCCAGGCAGTAAGTCGTGCGGCTGGTGAACAATCACGGTTGATTCACTTGCCAGAGCATGTTGCAACACGGCTACGTAAAGTACGTCGTATCGCGGCACAACTTTCACAAGAAAATGGACTCGATCCTTTACCGGAGCAAATTGCAGAAGCGTGTAGTATCAGTATCGACGAAGTAATAGATTTGCTTGGTGTCATCGAACAGCCAGTCTCATTGGACGCTCCTGTCGATGAAGAAGCACGCTACTCACTTGCGGATACACTTGAAGATAGTACTACGCCTGCACCAGCCGAGACAGCCTCTCAGCATCTGCTAGGCGAGGAACTGCATCGTGCATTAGCAATGCTCACACCACGTGAACGTGCAGTCATTACCTTACGTTATGGCATAGGTGATGGTCGCAGCCGTACTCTCCTAGAAGTGGGTAAAGAGCTTGGTATCTCCAGAGAGCGTGTACGTCAACTAGAAGTTGTCGCGCTCATGAAACTCCGTAGCGTCAATGGAAGTCTTTCCTTACGCGAATGTGTATAGAAATAGTATTCATCGTGTAGAAAACAAAAAGTTTCATATTCGCTAGCGAATATGAAACTTTTTGTTTTCTACACGATGAATACTATTTACCTTGCCAGCGATAGATGTCTTGCTGATGCATAATCTCGAACCCTAGTTGCTGATATTGTGCTAGTACCTGTGGTTCATCTCCCCAAGACTCCATCTCAATATTAACCTGTGCTTGATTGCGGACCCAGTTAGCAACGTGGAGCAATTGTGGCAGGTAGAGGTTCTTCGACCGATATTCTGGTACAACTCCTGGGGCATCCAAATAGCCTGTACACACACCTCTTTGCTTACTCAATAGTTCACTTATCTCACCTCGGCACGTTCCCACTATTTCTCCGTTTTGTGTGAAGAGTAGAAAAATGCCCTCTGGGTTCATTCCCTCAAGCATTTCATGAAAGTACTCAGTCGTAACATGTCCCCAATGGCCCCATAAGCCCTGAAACGCTCGGTTGTACATGTCTAACAGAAGAGAAAAATCGTTGTTAGGGTTGTATGCGCGGAGGATATAGCCTGTAGGAAAAACAGGTTGAGGCAAATCTACAGTGCTTGCAACGCGCATCGCTGTATATACCGCTATAGGCAAAAACGCACGTTTACGCAAGAAGTCTTTTACTTCCTGATTTTGAGCATCAGCACTCACAAGAATATCTTGTGGGTGATGAAATTGTGCTCGTGTTACTATCCTTTGCAACAACTCACTTCCAATGCCTTGCCTACGCCAAGTTGGATGGACCCCTACATATATATCAGCATAGTTATTTTGTGGTACTTTCCACACTGTACCAAAGGCGATAAGATGCTTGTCATTGGTGAATGATGTTACGACCCAACGATCTTGTAATGGATCGTGTCCAGGTAGTGTTAGCTGTGCTTTGAGCGTCTCTTCAAGAACATCCTCTCCTGTATGATCAACCTGCTCTATCTCAGTCAGCAATTGGAAGAGACGCGGAAGGTCTTTATCGACATCAAAGCGGCGAAAATGGATATGGGGTTCTGTAGTGTCAAGAAACAAGATTTTCTCCTCAATAGTAAAAAATACGCAGCCAAATACAAGTACTACCTATATCGACGCACTAGCAAACACATGTTATACTACTTCACAGTTGAGCCACATAACACCTTCTGTAAGGACCGATTTATCGCGTCCTTGTTGGTATTCGATTATGTATAAGGACACGATACAGCCGAAACATGGATATCAAGACCAGCGATATATCACATGAAATATTGCCACAAAGAACACAAGAGCAACACACTGTACCTCCTCATCGTATGATCTCTTTGGTCGAGGGAGTAATTGTGCTGATCCTTGCGCTGATTGCTTTCTTCCCACGTTTACTGCTTGCGACGCGGCTCGACATGGTAACGGATGAGGTTGTGTATATTCTTGGCGGCAAAATATACTTTCCGCTTTTGACACATTTACAAATTAGTTCAAGCCTGTGGCGTTATAATTATGAACATCCTCCTTTTGTAAAGCTTCTCATCGGACTTTCACTTACGCTCAATTCAGCATTTGGACATCCCCTATCAGAATTGTTCACAGCACGTTTACCTAGTATCCTTACGGGGACGGTTCTTGTTGTCGCGGTCTACTGGTTAGCACGTGCTCCCTTTGGACGTGTTATAGCATTTGTTGCCGCGTTATGTCTTGCTGTTAGTCCCTGGCTCGTTTATTTCAGCGCATTGGCATATCTGGATATGACCATGACCGCACTCATCACCATCGCTTATTTGCTTACATGGTACGCTATTCGTCGTCCATGGCTCTATCTTGTTATCGCTCTACTCGTTGGACTTGGGGCCGACAGTAAATACACGGCTGTACTTGTCATTCCTGGCATTATCGTTTTTACCGCGTATTACTTTTTCCTCATACGGCTACGTATCCCGACTACCGAGCGTCCACGTATACCATGGCTCTGGTGGTGTATCGCAATCGTTCTCGCGCCGGCCGCATTTCTTGTCGCCGATCCTGCAATTTGGCCTCATCCTATCAGCTTGCTCATACACAGCTTTCGCTTTGAATGGGACCATTCATATAATGGGCATCTCACGTTTCTTGCCGGAAAAGATTATCTCCATGTTCCGCATTGGGCTATTCTCTATATCTTAATCTCGAAGATGAGTGCATTTGTTACAGTACCAGCGGCCCTTTTCGCAATTCTTGGTTTGGTACAACTCATACGTTTTCATGCCGGGAAGATATCGACGCAAGAGGCGACAAACACTTCCTTCTTGTGGATATGGCTTGTGTCTATGCTGGGTATGTTTAGCTTGCTCAACATTGTTGTTGGCACACACTATCACCTACCTATGGCGCCTCCAGTCGCACTAGCAGGAGCAGTCGGGCTTGCAAGTATCTTACGCTACCGACGCGGTTCTCTTGCCGCTCTCTTTGCCAAACAAACGGATAGACTTAATACACAAGACACCTCATCAACTACATCCGTTTCGCGTCCTTCGCGTGTTCTTCGTTTATACCCATTGGTCGCGGTAACACTACTTGCGCTTGCGCTCTTTGTTCCTCATCTTATTGGACTGGCAACAGTATACGCAGCAGAAGGCTATACAAGTGAATTCTTTCCCGGTGAGAACTCAGTACTACAGGTCGCGTATCCTGGCTACCGCGAAGGTGTGCAATGGATAGCGACACAAACACGGGGTCAAGAACATGTAGGATTAGCAGCAGTTCCAGGCACGCTCAGTAACGGGAGTGACGGCGTCTCGTGGTATAATTTTAATAGTGATCTTCCAAACAGATTGAAGTTGAGCGAGACTCATGCAGGTGACAACTACCAACAGTATGATTATATTGTATGGCCTATGCATTTGGTGCAACGTGGTTTTGCTCTTCCCAAATCATGGCGTATTGTACATACTGTATTTGGCGGTAACACTGTCTATTGTTATGTCCTTGCACGTCCTACAACAAAGTAAGCATAAGGCGATGTCTAACTCATCATACACTTCAAACTACTGCACAGCTAAAAAGGCACTATGAAACGCGCACCTGTTCGTGACATTCTTGCATTATTCATTGTAACGCGACTCGTTCTAATGATGGTCACGTACTTAGGCTATATCTTACTTACAGCGTCAAAGTACTCAGGTACACCAGTGAATACCGTGACGTTTTTTAGCTTGTGGAATCATTGGGACGCAACGCGCTATCTTACCATTGCTCAGCATGGCTACCAAACGATATATGATCTTGCCTTTTTCCCTTTGTTTCCTTTGCTAGTTGCCCTTTTTTCATATCCATTAGGGAGCGGAAGCTATCTTCTTGTTGGAACACTTCTCAGTAATGGTGCCTTGCTTGCGGCACTATTTGTCCTATACCAACTTGCTGTTGAGTCTTTTCCTGAACAGATAGGAAGGCGCACGCTTCTCTACGTCTGCATCTTTCCTACTGCACTCTTCTTTTTTGCAGCATATAACGAGTCGCTTTTCCTTTTGCTCACCGCCGGAACATTTTTAGCACTTCGTCGTCAGAAGTGGTGGCTCGCTGGACTACTTGGCTTATTGGCAGCATTGACGCGTTCGAGTGGTATCTTTTTGGTTGTGCCTTATATCTATGAATTGTGGTTGGTACGAGAAAACATCTTTTCGAGTATAAAAAATAGCGTATTTGGGCTAGTGCCATTATGGCTTATTCCACTAGGCACAGCGTCTTATTGTATATATTGTTGGCATGTTAGTGGCAACCCTCTCGCTTTTGCCGCCGTACAAATTCACTGGGCGCGACAACTTTCCTGGCCTTGGCTAGGTACCTGGCAGGCATTGTTTGAACTCTTCTGGAATCAACCGTTTGGCTCTTTTTTTGAAGTTCATACACTGCTCGACCTTAGTGCAACATTAGGTTTTCTTGTCTTGACCATTATAGGATGGCGTATACTTCGTAAAAGCTATACAATTTGGGCGATTTTATTGCTTTTCTTCACTAGTCTTTCTCCAACATTGGGGCAGCACGATGCACTAATTTCTAACCAACGTTTTGTTCTTGAACTCTTCCCATGCTTTATTACGCTTGCGACATTAGGAGTAAAACATCCTCGCCTTCATCAGGCACTACTTGTAGCTTTCCCGACTCTACTTGCAACGCTTAGTCTTATTTTTGTTATGAACCTGTGGATGGTGTAAATGTACATGAAGAAACTTTCTTTCCTCCATATATTTATACTATGTATGTGTGCCTTTATCCTTTGTATTCTCATAACCATTGCCCCACTTAATCGTCTCGCGGGTACAACACAGCTCTCGTCTCTTCCTTCTAGTGTCTTCCTCACTGTTGTAGGTACAAAACTGCCAACCGACTTTCATCTCACAACAGACGTTCACGCATCACAGGTAAACACTGATTCAATTGAATTTCTTGCAGTAATGATTCTTGTCTATCTTTTTTATTTCCTTAGTGCTTACATAGCACACAAATATAGTAGGGCACAAGAGATTTTAGAGACCGTTAATAATCATGCTCAACTTCATTCTATACAGGTTCTTTTGAGATATATTTGGATAGGAGCCATACTTGCTGGCATTATCTATGTTCTCACACCTTCCGCACTTTCGCATGACGCCGGAGTCTATGCTGGTTATGGGCGCATCATTGTCGCGTATCATGCCAATCCTTACTACACGTCACTTTCGGCATTTCCTCACGACCCACTTTATCAACTAGATGACTGGCGAAATGCAGTAGCTGCATATGGTCCGCTTTGGCTTATCGTTTGCGCTATTTCGACACTGGTAGCCGGAAGTTCTATACTACAGTACATTTTCCTCTATCGTATTCTTGGCTTGACCGCACATCTGCTCAATATATGGCTTGTAACAGCTATTTTACGTAAGGCGAAACGCTCACCGCGTATTATAGTATTAGGCACATTGCTTTACGCATGGAATCCTCTTGTGTTATTAGAAAGCAGTTTAGGCGGACATAACGACACTGTGATGATGACATGCATTCTATTCGGTATATTCCTGTGTATCCGTGCAGAACAGCGCACATTTTTACAAGCACGCCAGTATCTTCCGCCAATTATTGCATTCACCTGTGCGGCACTTATCAAATTCACAGCGACACCAATTATAGTGTTCTACCTTATCTTAGTAGCACGTCGTGTTTTTACTCAGGAGTTGTTGTCACAACAGAGTGAACAAGCGTATCGTAGGTTCAGATGGTTGAGGATGTTACGAATAGTTTTTAGTGCTGCCTTCGTCAGTTGCTTTTTAGCAATCACGCTTTATATTCCGTTATGGCTAGGGCATACACTACACGACATTGTAGAAAGCTTTGGTTCTCCTCCCTCATCACAATTGGCCTTTGGCTCGATTCTTCTTGCGTTACAAAGAGTTTCAGCGACATCGCATGAGGGAAACAGCTTTTTAGCCTTTTTTAGCTTACATGGTACGTGGAACAGCATCAACGCACTTGTAGTCCTATTCTTTTTTTGTCTAGGAGGACTATGGCTTTATCGGACACCAACGACGCTCATGATGGTACAGGCAACACTTGCATTGCTTGGTGCATTGCTTATTGTCACGCCGTGGTTCTTTCCATGGTACGTCATATGGCTTGTAAGTCTTGCATCTATAAGTATCCCAATGCCACAAGAGCGTGTGAAACGCGCTCTTGTAGGTAGTACGTTAGTCTTCTCAGCATCAGCGTTTCTCATCTACCTGTTCCGAGGCTATCCCCCAGTTGGGAATTGGATCGGCCTCACCAGTCTCACAACAATAGGACCACCCCTGATTACCCTGCTCTTACTGTCGCTTCCGCATAAAAGCCCTATCAGAACATCAAAGAACACACTGGAACCTGTAGAGAAAATCGCTAATCAGCTTGTACCATAGATGCGATGACTTCTGATTGCGTGTCTTGAGGCATAATTTCTGCAGAGGCGACTGTCTTCTTACGCTGTACTGTGTAGCGGTACAGTAAGATAACGAGAAACGAGGCAAGAAAAGCGTTGCGTGTGAAGACAACCGGATTGAAGGTTGGAATGGTAGGTACCTCGAGAAAAACGTTTGTTGCCGTATAAATGTATGGGAATATCCATGTTGTAAGTAGTCCAACTATCGTCCAACTTATCAACCAACGTTTGTTGCATTCACCAACATATGCAACAAATGGAATAATCCAAAGTAAGTACTGTGGACTAAATACTTTTCCAGTACAAATCACAACCAACAGGATGAGTACGAGCGACACGGCAAGAGAAAACTTTCCAAGATATTGCAACCAGCAGACATACACTAATCCTATAATGAGCAGAAGAGTCATGGTAGGCGAAACGATGCTTGAGAGTGGACTAAGCATGTTAAGAGAACCGTATGTAGCCGTATAGTGGAGTGGAAAACCAAAGAAGCTCCCTAGCCAAAGAATAGATGCAGCAGTTGATTCAGCCTGTATAGGTCGGACTCCAAAGTAACTAAGGGGACCAAGTGTTCCCTCAACACTCAACAACAGAGAGACAGCTGTTATGGTAGCACAGACCAGTACAAATATATCGAGGCCCTTCCACCACTTATGCCAAATTGTGTAGCGCAACCTCTGTTGAGCAATAAAGAATGCAGGCACAAATACTATCGGGTAAAACTTAAACATGGTTGCCACAGCCAATAATGCATATGCCCAACGCCATCGACCACGCTCTGCTAAAAGCAACGCGCCTAATGTAAAACCCGCCGGGATAATATCGAAACGTGCGGCCGCAGTTGCCCAACAGCTAACAACGATATAGAGAGCAAAAGCAATCGCGGCTCTCTGCGATTTCCATATCCTGAGCATAGCGTATACCACACCGGCAAGTAGTGCCATTGTTATGGCGAAAGCGACTTGATACCAATGAGCGGAAGTAACAAGCCCGAAGCTGAAAGGAATAACTGCCAGTAGCGGATATTCGTGTGGAAGTGCGTGTAGTGGTTGTGCTGGCGACTGCGCTGCAACAAAAGAAATAAGCCATGATGGTAAATGAAACACTCTCATGGAATGAAGTATAACATCGTTCGTGATAAAACTTGTTCCAGCAGGTGGTTGCGTAACAAAGCGACACTGTATCTCTGGCACAGGCAATGTTTTAAGTGCTGTCACTCCTTGCCAGAATGCAGTCGCATAGCACTCATACCTTCCTGGGTCTGTATACCAGGTGAAGATTTGCCAGGAGACACCATAAAATAAGAGGAGGCCCATCACCAGGACAATCAGTATGTCCAAAAGCACAAGTTTCTTCAACATGTTCACCATAATTTATCACAAACATCTACTGTAGCATGTTGTACTACAGAGTCTCTTTTCTTCGTCACTGGTCTCAAAAGAAAACAAGTCTCCTGATTGAGACATACCTTCATACGAGCGATACATATAAATGGTCACAATACGGCTTCATACATCAAAATATACCTTCATAGCTACTCTTTTCCAAGCTGTTCTATTTATAAAATACTGTATATTTCTCTGAAAATGCCACGCTTTCACTACGTCATCCGTATACGTTGTAACTACCAATTTATTATTCAGCAAAAT
>CAZZVE010000130.1:0-13881 GCA_964657325.1 uncultured Ktedonobacterales bacterium | reverse complement strand
CACCTCGTTCCATCAACAATAATATACTCCTCTCTGTTCTCTAAGGTGTGACAATGCCACATCAGAGGTGCTTAAGAATAAGCACCTCTGATGTGGCTTTCTGATGAAAGGGTTTTCGATGAACGTACTAGTGCATTGCGTCATGAGACGCCTTGACGTATAATTGAGCATCGTTAACCCTAAGTGCTGCGAGGGGATTGGAGAGAAAATGGAGTATACAGCTTCTTGTGAACAACATACAGATATTGACAACGTAATAGAGAGTAACCAGCAACTACAGTTGTTCGCGTTACGTCCACCTAAACAACTCCTAAAATGGATCGGAAATAAACAAAGATACGCAAGTCAAATAGTTGACCTTATTCCTGAGTATAACACATATATCGAACCTTTTCTTGGAAGTGGAGCAGTGTTAGGCACAGTAGCTCCAGCATCAGGTATTGCGGGCGATGCGCTTGAACCATTGGTAGGCATATGGCAACACCTGCAAATGAACTCGCAAGCACTTCTAAGTCACTACACAGATATTTGGCAACGTTATATAGAAGATCGCCCAACGATTTATAAGCAAGTACTAGCAGCCTATAATACGTCTCCTAATCCTTATGACCTTCTTTTCCTTTGCAGAGCGTGCTATGGAGGAGTTGTACGCTTCACAAAAGATGGACGCATGAGCACACCTGTCGGTGCTCACACAGCTATTTCTCCAACATCCTTAAAGGAAAGAATAGATGCGTGGCGAGAACGTGTTCGTACCACCACATTCATTCATGCCGATTTTGAGCAGACGATGGCTTACGCTACAAGAGGTGATGTAGTTTATTGTGATCCACCATATGAGTATACGCAAAAAATTCTCTATGGAGCACAAGATTTTAGCTTAAAACGGTTGTGGCAAGCCGTGGAAGAGTGTAAGGCGCGTGATGCAAAGGTGATGCTTTCTCTCGACGGCAAAAAAAGTCGGGGACTGTTGCTTTAAAGTTTGATATTCCCGAAGGGCTATTTCAGCGAGAAATATCTATTGATTGTGGTGGTTCAATGTTGCGACGCTTCCAGAAACGCGGAGAAACAATGGAGAACGAAGGCGTCCATGATAGGTTATTACTTACGTGGTAGCTTAATTATTCCACAAAGTTTTCGGTTTAGGAGGTTTCTCACGCAAAACTTTAGGCGAAGTAGGACGAATATCTGGTCTAGCGTAACCGCCTGTCAGCCGACTTTGCACAATTTCAGGCCAACGAGCAAGAACTTCTCTCCCAAATAAAATTTTGTCCACTAGACCCATGTGTACCATATCAACCATACGACATAAATATGATTTACCCTGATCCCACCATGTATGATAATCATCGACTATGAGGTAATGTTTAATATCTATTCCTTCATGCTCTCGTAACTCTGTGAACTCTTCTCCATCCAGCATAGTCTCATATACACCATCAGCTATGCGGCTGCCAAAAGTAGTTGACCCGTAATACTCTTTAATCTCCCACACTGCTAGAGGATTTACAATACTTGGATATGCACCATCCATACGGCGAGAAAACGTGCGTAGTGGTTTAACAGCATCGGTAACAACAACAAGTCCTTGTGGATTGTGATTAAAGTTAGCACTAGAAAGTGTGTACTCTGTTAGAAGATTTATAATGCCAGTGAGATATGCTGGATGACGCTTATCATCACTTTGCTTATTGTAAGACATCGGGACCGTTCCCTGAAACGTGGTTCGCAACCGCTCAAATTCTGTACGTGCCTGTTCCCTGTTCATCAGGTTAGGCATAACTGCCTGTTCTAATACGTCTGCTCGATAGTTAATGTATGCAATAACCGAAGCACCATACGTTACATCATTTGTAATAGATACATTCAGATGATCTGTCCCCAAGCCATACTGTGTGAGAAAAAGTCTGAGGTCGGGAAGGGTATATCGCTTGATCTTACCCTTTGCTGAATAGCCTAATCCCTCAGATAATAATTTTACATGTGCCCAAAAGTGACGAGGCTGTGCCTGAAATGTGTTTATAGGTCTCATTGATTGCTCACTCGTTCCATCAAATCAGACATGCTCAGCATAAGTGCCTTTGCCAATTTTTCTCTATTTTCTAGCGAAACATTACGCCGACCTCGTTCAAGATCACTAATGTAAGTACGATGCAAGCCTGCCCGTTCCGCAAAATCCTCTTGTGAGATACGTAATTCTGCACGACGTTCCCGAACAGCATTTCCAAAGCGCACTCGTATATCTTGTAGAGGTTGCTTACTCATACTGTACAATGTAAAATTTTTGTCGCCAATACGTCTACAGACGATGAGTGACATATTTAACTGACCGTGATAGAAAGCTCTCTTCAGAGGAATTTTCAAATTTCATAAAAAAAGGTATTGACGAATTGATGCGTGTGTACTATACTGTTGATGTTCGTTAAGAGCAATATTCCTCGATAGCTCAACGGTAGAGCACTCGGCTGTTAACCGAGGTGTTACTGGTTCGAATCCAGTTCGAGGAGCCTCTCTACAAAGGCCACCCACATCCTGTCGGTGGCCTTTTGTTCTATATATGGAGAACAGCTATGCCACGCATCACCATCCGACCTCTACGGCTCACCGATGCCAACGATATTCATGAATTGATGCATATGCCCAATGTTCTCTGGGGCACCACGCGTCTCCCATCCACAACAGCCGAAGAGTGGCGCTTGACCAGTGAGCAGTGGATACACGACGAGCGGATGCATGTCTTTGTGGCGGATATTCAAGACAAAGTTGTCGGTATGGTGCGTGTGCGTGTCGGTCAGGGACGTACAAAGCATATAGGCGATCTCTCAATGGCGGTCCATGACAAATATCAGGGGCAGGGCATCGGCAAAATGCTCATGCTCACCGCCATTGATCTTGCCGATAACTGGCTCAACCTCGTCCGACTTGCGTTAGAAGTCTATGTTGACAACGAACGCGCCCTACGCCTGTACAAAAATTTTGATTTTGAAATTGAGGGACGCATACGGGCGAGCAGTTACCGCAATGGGAAGTATATCGACAGTTATCTTATGGGCCGTCTTCGTCCACAGGAACAAAACACTCATGTTGAAAGTGTAATGCAACTACCTGTATCTTCCTCATCTTCTACTGTAACAGCGAAAGATACGTCGGAGACGAACGAATGACGCACGAGTATCCCGTTTTGTTCAAAAGCCTTGTGCAAGCCCTGCCTTCTCCCATTCTGATTATTGACAACACCTCAACCATCCTCGATGCGAACGAGGCCGCTCTACGTGTGTCTGGCATACAGGGAACGCTCGTTGGGCAAACAGTAGAGCAGGCATTCAAAGACGTAGGTATTACAACGCTTGTACAGACGAGTATACAAACAGGGAGTACAAAAAGAGGCGGCTATGATAGAGGTGGCTCGACAACAACGTGGAATATTTCAGTGACGCCGTTGCACTCCTCAGTAGAGGGAGACACTGCCTACCATTTCTTCCTGCTTATAATTGAGGATGTCGCGGGTTTGCAACGCCTGGAACAGGTGCAACGCGACTTTATTGCCAACATCTCACACGAGTTACGTACACCTCTGACCTCTATACGGCTGATCGCGGAAACGCTAGAAGATATTGTTGATACCGATCCAGACAAAGCGCAGGAGTTTGTGGAGAAGATTGAGGTTGAGGCGCAGTATCTCAACGATATGGTATCAGAACTGCTTGACCTGTCACGTATCGAGTCGGGACAGGCTCCAATGATGATCGAGCCAATAGAGGCGGAGCGTCTGGTGCGCGAGGTGATGGCGCGCATGTTACCTCTTGCGCAGCGTCACCGTGTCACACTGCATACCGATATTGAGCAAGGCAAGACCTTCGTGGCGGCAGATAGTAAGCAAATTACTCGTGTTTTGGTCAACCTTGTGCATAATGCTATCAAGTTTACCCCTTCTGGCGGTATTATCACCATGGGAACGCTGCTCCTTGCGGAACAAGGTATGCAGCGTTTCTTTGTACGTGACACAGGAGTTGGTATTCGCAGCGAAGAGTTGCCGCGCGTGTTTGAACGGTTTTACAAGACGGACCGCGCGCGCTCGAAAGCAGATTATTTTGGACCGGGTGGTGGTGGAACAGGTCTAGGTCTTGCTATCGCTCGTCATGTGGTAGAGGTACACGGTGGGCGCATTGCCGCCGAGAGCGTCCTGGGTCAGGGCAGTACATTCATGTTCACGTTGCCTGTTGTGGAATAACGAATTGTTTCATTGTTGGGTGGTAGCATGACAGGGGCAAGCCCTGTCACTACTATACTGTTCATCCCTGCGGGGCGAAGTCACGTGGTTCCTATAGTAGTGACAGGGCTTGCCCCTGTCATGTCAACTCTGTCCTTGTTTCGATAATTGAATAGTCCTTAAAATAAATAGCGATACACAGTGACATCTTTTTTGTGGTAGTATTACATCTTGTAACGAATGATTTATCCAGAAAGATGGCACGATGGAGCAAGAGCTAGAAGACCGTTTACGACGCCTAAGTAAAGATCATCTCCTTCTACTCATACAGGAACTGACACAACGCTATCCACTCTTGCATACAGAGATTGGTATGCTCTTGGACAAAGACACATCCTTACAGGGTGCGCCTTTTTACCGTGAGAAAAGAGGAGAGAGCGAAACTGGGCTTGATGATGAGAACATAGATGAGGATTGGGATTTTGGAAGTGACGAGTTAGTCGCGCTTCACCCTGTTTCTCCACCAGGCTTATTAGCTCTTGATCGTGAAGCATGTCAGCAACGCATCGCTAGCTATCTGCTCCGTTTGCAGCAAGGGGAGCCATTACAGACGATTGCGGGTGACCTGGACGCGCTTTTAGATGAGGCTGAGATACGCGCAGAGAATCATGATTATCGTGGCGCGATGGATGTCTATGCGCTTGTCCTTGATGAACGTCTGGCGGAACGGGACGAAAAGCTGGTGCATATGTTCGATAAGGTCATAGATGACATTATGCCTATCCTGGAGACATTACTGAGCGAGGCGAGTAGCAATATTGTGTTTGAAACGTCTACTCTTACTCCATTGCTCACTCCTGAGATGCGGCAGGAGTGGTTGGTACGCCTCTTTGCACTGTGGTTGAGGCGTTTAAATGCACATTATGTCGAAGAGAATGTACCAGAGATTATGCTTAACGTAGCGTGGAGTGAGGATGTTGCTCTTTTGCGTTCCTTGATACAGGACGAGTTACAAAAGCAGCCGATGAACGAACACTCTAATATTGTGAATTTTACACAACAGTATCGTGCTAGAACGCTTGATAAATTTCTTAAAGAGCTGCCTCGCACGTGATATCTCTATTTTTGATGCCAAAAATGTTGCAATATGACATGATTATATGGTAACATCATCGGCATGTAACTCAGCTATGAAAAGCTAGGCGTCCCCAAACCGCATTCCAGGAATGATGAAGGTAGCCGATGCCCTGATTCCATAATTGCTAACTATGAGTACGCTCTTGTGTTATATTGCATCTATTCGGTACAATTAGTGAGGCAGTGTTGCTGGACAAGACAAGAAGGGAATTGTGGAATGAACAAATTCATTATGGTGATCGACGATTCACCAACCGTACGTAAAATTATTGAGACATGTCTAAGACGAGAAGATTTCGATGTCCTTGGTTTTGCGGATGGGGTTGATGCTATGCGTTGGATAACAAACGATCCCGCGAGACGCATTCCTGATCTTGTCTTACTTGATATTAACCTGCCCAAGATAGATGGCTACGAGGTTGCCCGTCGCTTCAAAGCAAAAGCTATATTTAATAACACTATTATCATTATGCTGTCACGACGCGATAGCGTAATTGACCGCCTCAAAGGACGGCTCGCGGGAGCGAAAGACTACATCACAAAGCCCTTCAAGACACAGGAAATCGTCTCTATTGTGCAAGAACAACTGAACGTTCCCGCGACGACGAATTAGCGCGCTAAATGACGAATGAAGGGTACATAATGAAAGAGGATTCCACACTCTTCTCCGTGTCTCCTGACGCCTACGCCGAGTATCTAGAACAGTTAACCGACACCGAGTTCTGGAGTTATGCGTATGAGAAGGCGTATATGCCGCACTTGACTCACTCTTCGTTCGCTCTTGCAACCGCAACAGCATCTCCTGACGATACACTTGCCTACATTACGTGCGAACTACGTACCACATCCTGCGTTTTGCCACTCACACTCGTTCGTGAAATACTTCCGTCGCCGCAGCACGTCACGCGCTTACCTGATGTACCTCCATGGATGCTTGGTATTCTCTCCTGGCGTGGCGAGACAATAGCCGCCATCGACCTTTGTGCATATCTCAGAAAGAGCAGTTCATCTCCACTACATACATGTGTCTTCCTGGTTATGCAGTACGAATATACTTCCTTAGCACTCTGTGTCCTTTCAGTCGGCTCCATTGCGACGGCTGTTAATATACAGCAGGTACCTTCGACTCTTGAAGGCGGCGAACTTCCTACAGGAGTAGCCGGTGTGTGGGAGCATAGCGGTGCTGAACAAGAGCAGGTGTTTGTACTTGACATACCGGCCCTCTTCAAAGACGTGGTGCGATGCATAGAGGAGAGGAAGCAGAGCTATGAGTGAAGATTTGTTCCACGCTGAGGATGAGGTGACGGATGAACCTATGTCTGCTGATGATCTCGCTGTCCTGCAAGCCTTTGATACAATGGAGGAGACATGGCAAGATACAGAGGGAACTGCTGTTTCTCTCCCATCAGACTCCGTAGCTGAAATTTCTCAACAGGAGATGCTGCTCCTTTTCGCCTCTGAGATGGACGAAGATGTTGGACAGATGAAACACGCGCTGAGCCAGTTAGAGCAAGGGGATACGCTCGATGAAACACGCTTTACCGTACTACGGCGTGCTGCACATAAGATTCGTGGTACTGCAGGAGCGATGGAATGTCATGCAATGGCATCTATCGCACGACATATCGAAGAGGTGGTGGCACAAATCACTACTGATGTTCTCCTTCCACTTGTTGGACTGAATTTGCTGGTGCAAGCTGTGCTTGCGCTAGAGGTAACACTACAAGACCTCTTAACGTATGGTCATGAAAGTGATGCGCCACTACGTGCGTTAGAGCAAGAACTTGAGCAATTCTCGCTCGCGTTAGAAATCCCACACATAACTACCACTTCTATCACCGCTCCCTTAGCCTCGCTTGCTCAAGAAGAGAATGCACACAACGAGCAAGATGTGCCAGGATATCCACCTTTGCCACAAAGCATTTCTGTTGAAGTACAACGCTTTGAACGACTTCTCCGTCTTTCTGAACAACTCGCGGAGACGCGCACACCTTTGGAAAATGCACAGGAACAGGTTGCTACAGCCTTGCGCGAACTACATACGGCACAAGGACGGTTACAGCAGCTTGAACGTGTACTCACTGATCTTGCGCGACCTCATCGTGCTTCTCAGCAGACACCTCGTTTTCCCGCTTCATCGCTTGTTGAACGTATGCTGAATGAGGCTACACCCCTTCATAATACTTTACATCGGCATACGCTCAAACGCCGCCCACATTTGCTAAAAGCGCGTGAGAAGACCGAATGGGACGAATTAGAAGTGGAGCGTTATAGTGAACGTGATACAACTATCTCCGCACTACGAAATGCGATAGCACAAGTGACGCTCGCAAACACACATGTACAGCGAGCGTATGCACGTTTGCATGAAGTGACGCAACGCTATGTGCAACGCGCAACGGATGTGCACGCGGATGTACATTTGCTCCGCCTGACACCCCTCAGTATACTTATTCCACGTTTGCAACACGTACTAACAACGTATGCTCCAGATGCACTATTTGAGGTGATGGGCGACACAACCGAGGTTGACCAGGATATCCTGGACATGCTTGCTGAGCCACTCTCTATGTTACTGCGTACATGTATTATTGATACACTACACGTCGCTCATACATCTGACTCCCAAGCACAACGTATCTGGTTCCGTGCTCATGCGCTTGGCAATGAGGTAACGTTAGAGATAGGTTTCTCGATGGCAGTACAGGGTGGTGCGTTAGATACTATACAACCTTCTGTGCAAAGGCTACGCGGAACGATTGAGTTGCAACGCAACGACGAAGGCAGTGTCAGTTTCTTTCTGCGTTTCCCACGCTCACAAGGAACGGTACGTGGTTTGCTCGTGCGCGTTGGAGATCAACAGGTAGTACTTCCTTTCTCACAGGTACAACGTGTGAGTGATGAGCAACACCAAAAGACTGATATTGTCTATCACCTGCACAAATTGTTGAATTTTCCCTACGAGCCAAATCCACTCCGTCGTGTTACTCCTCTCATCATACTTCCACAGGGGCGTTCGCGTCTGCTTGCAGGTATTCTTGTCGATGAAGTTATCAGTGACGTTACTGTGATTGTCAAGCCACTGGCACAGTATTTACAACGACCAGGAGTCGCGGGGACCGTTCTGGATGGCCGAGGACATGTATTATTGCTGCTTGACATACCGACCTTGATCAAACACTATAACGTTACACGTCGTCAGACTCTTTCAGAGGACAACGATACGACAAAAGTGCAGAGAATGCAGCGACTGGCCCTTATTGCCGATGATTCGACGCTGCTGAGAAGATCAGTCGCGCAGACGCTTGAACATGCACACTATGCCACAGTTGAAGCTCGTGATGGTTTAGAAGCACTAGACCTGCTCACACAAAACCCGCCGGATGTCTTTTTGTTAGATATGGAGATGCCGAATTTGAATGGCTATGACCTGCTCAGCATTATGCATATCTATCCCGAACTGAGCGATGTGAAGATTGTTATGCTCACCTCGCGTACCACCGAGAAGTACAGGCAGCGCGCCCTGGAATTAGGTGTCCACGCATACCTGACAAAGCCCTGTCCACAAGATGTGCTGTTGGAGACGATAACAAGGGTATTAAAATAAAAAGGTGTCTTCATCTAACTAACATGACAGGAGCCAAACATGACAGGGGCAAGCCCTGTCACTACTATAGACGGTTTCGCGTGGCAAGCCACGCAGTGACAATCAGTATAGTAGTGACAGGGCTTGCCCCTGTCATGCCCTTAACACGCGTTGTCATGCCATCCCTATGCGTGCATCATTTCTATTATGCTATCGATAAGATGCGGGTGCGGATTCGATGGCACCGGTTTCGATCATGATATCGCGCAACTGTTTGGCGTCTACTGTCTCGTGTAGGCGTAAAGCTCTAGCGATGTGGTCAAGCGTGATACGATGCTCTGTGAGCAGGCTCACCGCCCGTTCGTGCGCCCAATTGACGAGGCGGTTAACCTCTTCGTCAATCACGGTTGCCGTGCGTTCGCTGTACTCACGCGAACTCGATGCAAGCGAGGTACCCGCGAAGGGGTCTTCGCGCTCACTATATGAGATGGTACCAAGGCGGTCACTCATGCCCCACTTTGTCACCATCTGGCGGGCAATCGCGGTCACACGTTGAAGGTCGTTCTCCGCGCCTGTCGTGATGCGTCCAATCGCTACCTCTTCCGCCGCGCGTCCACCGAGCGCGGTCACAAGCTGAGACTCAAGGTAATCCTGCGTGTAGTTGTAGCGGTCGTCAACGGGCGTATACATGGTGACACCAAGTGCCTGTCCACGTGGGACAATCGTTACCTTTGTGACAGGATCAACCAGGTCCTGTAGCAGACCTGTAAGCGCATGTCCACCTTCATGATAGGCGACGACATTCAGGTCTTCCTCACTGAGAATGAGTGGACGCTCTGCGCCGAGCAGAATCTTATCCAATGCCTCATCGAAGCACGACTGGTTGACCGCATCGAGATTACGACGCGCGGCAAGCAGGGCAGCCTCGTTAATCAGGTTCGCGAGGTCGGCACCAACCATACCAGTGGTGGCACGAGCGATGGTGATAAGGTCCACGTCCTTTGCCATTGGCACATCCTTGGCGTGAATCTTCAGGATGGCAAGGCGACCATTCCAGTCAGGACGGTCAACGGTAACGCGACGATCAAAACGTCCAGGACGGAGCAATGCTTTATCAAGTCCATCAGGTCGGTTGGTGGCTGCGATGACGACAACTGCTTGTCGTGCGTCAAATCCGTCCATCTCAACGAGCAATTGGTTTAATGTCTGTTCACGCTCATCGTTGCTGTTAATCGTCGAGCCACGTTGCTTACCAACGGCGTCTATTTCGTCGATGAAGATGATGCTTGGCGCGGCTTTCTTGGCCTGATCAAACAGATCGCGGACGCGGCTTGCGCCAACGCCAACCAGCACTTCGACGAATTCAGAACCACTCATCGAGAAGAACGGTACGCTTGCCTCACCAGCTACGGCTCGTGCCAGCAGCGTTTTACCTGTTCCCGGAGGGCCTACAAGCAAGACACCACGCGGAATCTTTCCGCCGAGACGTTGGAATTTGCCCGGAGTTTTCAGGAAGTCCACCACCTCTACAAGATCGTTCTTGGCCTCATCCACGCCTGCAACGTCGGCGAACGTTGTGGTTGGTTTGTCTTCCAGGATCACCTTTGCCTTACTCTTGCCAAAGCTGAAGATGTTTTGCTGGCTCTGGGTCGCACGCCGTGCAATCAGGATAAACACACCAAAGACAAGCACCCATGGCAACAAACCAAAGAGAATGCCCTGCCACACGCTCCCATCGTTGACCGGCTTTGAATAATACTGTACATGGTGCGTGTTCAACAGCTTAATCAGGTTTTGGTCGCCATCTGGAAGTTGCGTAAAGTGGTATTGCGTTCCGGTCTTCGAGTTTCCACTAGCGTCTGTGACTGTAACTGCTGTATTAAAGCTTCCTGTGACATCCTGACCCTGGAAGACAGCGTTCTTCACATTATTGTTCTGCACCTCTTGATAATAGGTGCTATAGGGAACCTCAACAACATTGGGTCCGCTATTCGCGTTATTATTACTGCTTGTAAAGTAGGTAAATATCCAGTAGGCTGCTAATAGCACGACCACAATAATCACACCTCGAAGGAGGAGCGACGTGCCATCACGCTTCCCACCGTTATTTCCATTTGTACCATTACCCCCGTTTGGGTTCGGGCGCTGGGTACCACGTGGCCCCGAATCGTTTGGGTTCTGGTACATGTATATAGACTGAGCGTCCATCGTTTCAGACCTGCTCTTTCTCGTCTGTACAGAAGGGGTACAGAAAATTTGTTTTACTGGTTACTTCTATTTTACACGTAGATACTACGTGTCGTCTACGTCTCGCTCTTTGAATGCGCTGTTACCATATACGACATTCTCATTCGACAGGAGGTAGGGACTGTCAAGCGTCATGTGTCACTCGAACGAGGGCGCCCGCAAGGGGACGCCCTGGCACCTGACTACCTCCTGTATCGGTATATATTGGAATACGTAATACATACGTTTCAGATTACGAAAGGTTACGCCATCAGGCTTGTACAGTTCTTCAAGGGATATAGTACAAAGACGCTGTAGGGAAACATTTCGTGTACCATCAGAATATCTTAACCAGTATATGCTTTTCTTAACCGGATACCTCTATTTGTCACATAAGATATTCACTACGTGCTGTTATGCTTTGTAAAATATCATTTTATCTAGTAGTTCCTCACCTCTATTTTGTTTTGCATCTATACCCTCTAAATCGTATATTAGGAATAAGAGCAAGAATATGGCAGAGACGGTTATTGGCAATTATCGAATTCTTTCAGAAATAGGGCAAGGGGCTTGCGGACACGTCTATCTTGCGCAACATACCGTGCTAGAAAACCGTAGTGTCGCGCTCAAGCTCATGCATAATATTCCCTTGCATGAACACCAGGAGAAAAACCTCTTTTTACAAGAGTCACACATGCTTGAGATACTGCGTCATCCTTATATTCTGCCAATTGTTGATGCGGGGGTGAACGAGGGTCTTCCTTACATAGTGACGGAGTATGCACCAAACGGCTCGCTCCGTCAACTGCTCCGTCTACATGACGATCAGCCACTGCCACAAGAAAAAGCACTTTCCATTCTCGCCCAGATTGGTTCAGCCTTACAGTATGCGCACGAGCAACAGGTTGTACATCGTGATCTCAAGCCGGAAAACATTCTTTTTAATGCTCAAGAGAATGCGTTGCTCGCCGATTTTGGTTTAGCGGTCACGCTTTCATCCATGAGTATGCATGTAACGACGGAGGCCGGCACTCCTGCATATATGGCACCGGAGCAGTTTCAAGGAGTGGCGAGCCGCGAGGGAGATCAGTACGCGCTGGGATGTATCGCGTACGAACTTTTTACTGGACATCGCGTTTTCACTGCACCCAATATCGCATCCATGATGTATAGCCACCTGCATACGGACCCTACACGACCATCAGAGTATAACCCGGATATTGCACTCCATATCGAGCAGGCTATTCTCAAGGCACTGGCAAAGAACCGTCATGATCGGCATGTGAACATTGCGGCCTTTCTCATAGCCCTTGCCGCTCCATCGCTTGAAGCAGAAATAGCGACATATAGATCACCCGTTGCTATTCACAACTCGGATACGAAAACGTTTTCGCAAAACTCAACACTGCCCCCTGCTATGGCTACGAGTATGGAGACTCAATTACTCGTGCCGAAACCCCACTCTACTCTAAGCACGAAAGTGCTAGTGGACCGAGATGAAAACAAACAATCCAGTACGCAACATACGCAGCTGATTGGCAAGAAACCCGTAGCGGGCAGACGCTTCCACTTAAACCGACGCTTGCTGTTTGTCGCGCTTGCTTGTGTGGTTGCTCTTGCCGCCATTGTGACACCCTTTCTCTTCCAGGTTCAGCCTTCGGGTACAAAAGGTATTCTTGCCGTTGCGCCGCCCGGACTCAATACGACACCATCGACACAACCGACGCCACATGGTATGCGCACGCATACTACTGGACGAACAACGCAAGCCACTGCAAATGTATCATCGCAATCCGGTGCTGCGGTTGGAGGAACGACGACGCCAACCGCGACTGGAACAGCGATGCCAACTACAACGGCGACTGGTACCGCAACATCACCCGTGACCGCGACGCCAATCGCAACGAGTACCGATATACCCGTCACAATACCTACAAGCACGCCCACGCCAGCGCCCAGAGTGACAGCACTCACCCTTGTGGCGAGTCCTGCTAGTTACGCTGCTGCTAAAGATTGTACGTGGCAAGCAGCCGAAAATGGACAGCATGGAGGCGGTACATGGAGTTGTGCGGCAACACTTCAAAATCCTGCTGGCACACAAAAAATTTTAAACTGGTCTGCTTCGAGTAGTGGCATCAATAAAAATACCACGTCACTCACATTTTCCCAGACAAGTGGAACGTTATCCCCTGGACAGACAACAACGGTAGACTTCTCTGTGTCTCTCTTTTTCGGTAGTTCTTGCACCAGCGATGTGCAGAATGTGATCGTTGCATTTGCAGGCCCACAAAACACAATATATTCGCCCTGGCGATGCACCGCTCCAACCTACACGGTCAGCCCTCTCAACACGACGACAAAAAATTGTCAGCTTGTCTCCGGTCGGTGGCAATGCTTGGGTACAGTGACAATGTATTCTCAAGGACAGGTATACTTCTCAGCCGGTTCCAGCAATGGAAATTTTACTATCTCTCCCTATCCCACAACAGCCTTGTTATCTTCACCTAATGGCATGTCTTCGCAATTTACCGTCTCTGTGCCAGCAACCGCGTGTCCGGTAACGTTTGAAATAACCTATTATGGTGGTGATAGCGGAAATACCATAGGAAGTTTTACCTGCTAGTAGGGACCGATTTATCGCGTCCCCATACCCATCAGGATAAGAATTGTTGAGATTGTTACGAAGAAAAAAACAGGTCATTACCGACATGACAGGGGCAAG
>CAZZVE010000129.1:0-14105 GCA_964657325.1 uncultured Ktedonobacterales bacterium | reverse complement strand
AAAGTTAGATGGATGAAGATTTTCATCCAAACAGATGTGTTCTAGTATATATGAAACTTTTTGTGGGGCAAGACGTGTTATTCTTGACACTGAAAAATGTCTCTCAGCATTGAGTTCTTAATTCAGAATAATCTCTTCTTAAGAAATAAAAAAGGATATAGATAATGACACTTGATCTCTCTATTGTTGCCGATGTATTTCGATACGAAGCTCAGGCAAAACATGCACTTGAAGCACTCAGGCAGGCAGGGTTTGGCTATGACCAGATCGGCATCGCTATGCATGGACACGAAGGAATCGACTTGCAGAGTGACTTGGAGAACTTAGGAGTTCCGCACGAGCAGGCAAGTTACTATGCGCAGGAAGTCAAAGCCGGGCACACAGTGGTCTCCGTCCGACCTGATGGTCGTGAGCGAGAAGCGCATGAGATTATGCGCCAGAGTGGAGCCTTCACAGAGCCCGGAAGCGATGCATCTCAAGCATACGATCTCGACAAACAAAAAGCAGCGTGGGATCAAGCTGTGGCGTCCCATCAAGCGTATCTTGCTGCACAACTTGCCTCAAAAACGCAAGAAGATTTTCATCAGCCTCGTTCGCTTAAACCACGTAAAGAATCCGTAACTAGCCAGAATGCAGAGGCAAGGGAAGCTGATCGGCATCCTGAGCAAGTCACCGAGCAGCAATCAAGTGTCGCTCCTGTTGCACAACAAGAGGTAGTGACCGAGCAAAGTACTGCTCCTGTTGTGCAACAAGAGGCCGTCACCGAGCAGAAGCCAGTTGTAATGCCTCTTGCTCAGGATGCTCTTGTGACTGAGCCGATGTCAAGTGCCACTCCCGTTGTACAAAGCGATGTCGCGCCAGAGCAATCTCCTCTTGCAGAGGAAGTGCAGCCTGAAACGGTAGCTACCGATGACGAAGAGACACTTCGTCGTGTAAGGAAACAAGAACAGGATAGCGCGGCAGAGATGTTGCCACCACAGGCACAGTTAGAAACATCTACAAGCAGCAACATGGTGAGAACCGGAATAATTATTGGAGGGCTGGTACTTGGAGTGAGCGCAGGTGTGCTGCTCGCATTACTTCGAGGAAAGCAGATACGCCAGTATGTGCTTTCCACGACGCAAACGATGAAGACCCAACTCACAACTGGAAATCGTAATCACTAACAATAGGCAATGAGACGTGTGGATGAAACATTCTGAGTCATCCACGCTTGTGAAAAAGGCATCTATGGAAGCTCGAAATGAGCTTCCATAGATGCCTTTTTCACAAGCGATGTGGAAACTTACTTTCGATGCTTCAACGAGGGTAAGAAGCGCAATATATAGCCTGTCTCCAAGATGGAGAGTATGTCTATGCCGAGCGCGCGCGCTTTAAAGCGTGTGCGTGAAAGCAGAGTACGCACAGGTCGCATCTCCTGATCCCACACGCCATCATCAACAGCTTTTTGTAAGTGATTGCGGCACTGCTCGACAAGCTCTTCACTCGTATCATTGTTGTAGAAGCTGGCGAATAACACTTCATAGGGACAATAATAGGGATATGACTCCAATAATGGGAGCAACATACTCATCTCGCCGCGAGTGAACTGTTGCTGCTCTTTCAACCGTGGAATGCCATCGCTGACAGACAAGTACGAGAATGTGCCGAGTGCCGTGTTCAAAGCGAACATATGACCCTCCGGCAAGGCATCCTGTAATGAAAAATGCAAGATTGTGTCATTATTGCGCTCTAGCTCGGCGCGCGGTTCCTCTACATGATACGTCACATGTTGCATCATACTGTAACTCCTTGCGTTGGTCCGTTCGTTTCAACAACATTAGTTTCCTGTACTAAGTATGCCAGAAAATACGTATATAAAGAAGAACCTATGTTATCATTACATTTAACATATTTATCATTTTTTTGGAGTGCAGCAAAAAAAACGCAGGGAGGGAGAAAAAGTGTCAAGAATTGACGACATTGGGAGGGTGCTGACCTTTCACATGGGCAACAATATTTTCGCTTGCCATAGTTGCCATGCGTGTCCGTGTTTTGAGCGAGGCACTCGCAATATGAGGTAAGAGAACAACGTTCTCCATCGTCAGAAGTTCTGGTTCCACAGTAGGTTCACGCTCGAACACGTCTAAACCTGCCGCCGCTATTATGTTGTGCTGCAACGCGTAGACAAGAGCTTTTTCATCGACAATCGGACCACGTGAGGTATTTATCAACATGGCCTCTGGTTTCATTAATGCTAGCTCACGTTCACCAATCAGATGATGTGTCTCTTGTGTATAGGGGGTATGAATGCTTATAAAATCGGCTTGCCGCAGCACCTCGTCAAGCGGCGCATACGTGAGCGAGTACTGTTTCTCTTCCTCTGACGATAGACGATGCCGATTATAGTACAACAGCTTCATATTGAAGCCATACGCACGACGTGCCATTGCCATACCAATACGGCCCGCGCCAAGAATACCAAGTGTGGCTCCATGCACATCATTACCACATAACAGTAAAGGTCCCCAACCAGTAAACTTTCCTGCACGCAAGTAACGTTCAGCCTCACCCATACGTCGTGCTGTGGCGAGCAATAAGCCAAAAGCTAAATCAGCAGTTGTATCGGTAAGCACTCCTGGCGTATTTGTCACCACAATACCAAGCCGATGAGCTGTAGCTATGTCAATATTATTGTAGCCAACCGCCATATTCGCTATCAGCTTTACATGTGGAGCGCATGCCTCTAACAACTGTGCATTTATGGCATCAGTTACAAGACATAGAATATAGTCGTGTCCTGGTGCCCTCTGCAACAACTCGTCAGGCGACCAGATACGTCCCTCTTCCATGTTCGCGTCTACTATACCAACTGTTTTTAGAAGGGGATATGCAGCGTCAGGTATTTTCTGTGTTACAAGAATGTTAGGAGGCATGGCATTCACTCCAATATGGTATCGCGCGGATATGGTAGGGACTAGATTTATCGCGTCCGAAGCGCAATTCATTGCGCGAAATCTATGTGTCGCCTCTTCATTTGACCTGTATAGCCAATAAATTGGCCTCGGACGCCGTAAACGTGGTCCCTACGGTTGTTATGTGCATTCGATACTGCTACGCGCCGATATTACGTGAGACAGCAGAGGTAGCAGCAACAGGTTCAGCGATACGTTCGGGAATTTGAAATGGTTTACCGAAGCGACGGCGCAAGAGCATTGCGAGTGCAGGCCAACCATCTTTCCACGGTGCAAGCTTTTTCTCGACGCGTGGGCTATAGCTAATGGGCACTTCGAGGATAGTATAACCTGCTTGCAGAATACATGAGGTGATCTCTGGCTCGATCTCGAACCGACGACCAGTCATTGGTAACGCACGCGCAACCTCACCCGGCATGAGTTTGTAGCAGGTCTCCATATCATGAATATGGCAGCCAAAAAGGATATTTGTGACTCCTGTTAAGAAACGATTGCCCCAACGCGTGGTAAATTTTTGTGGCGCAAGATCACGATAGCCATAGACCGCTACCTTCTCTGTTCCAGTAGCGCGTCCCTCTTCCCATTTGTGTACCAATGATGGAAGTTCTTGCGGATCATACTCCATATCCGCATCTTGCACCGTAACGAGATCACCACTCACTAAACCAAAGCCCGTACGTAAACCTACGCCTTTTCCTTGATTATATTCGTGACGAACGAAGCGATACGAATTAAATGGCTCTTGCCGCCGTAGCTCCTGCAAAATTTCCCATGTGCGATCCGTGGATGCATCATCGACCACAATCACTTCCATGTCGAGTGAGACCTGTGAAAGAAGCGTTAATACTTGCGCAACCGTCTTCTCCTCATTGTACACTGGAACAACTACCGAAATACGCATAAAACCCAACCTTGCCTTCCTGCGTGCTGCGTACCAGAAATATAAAATAGAAAAAATAACTTCTACCTATATAATCAACGAATAATTCGTGTAATAGCAACGGATAACATGACCTCTACAGCCACGTCTGAACTGTACCATCAGTGAGTGCTATATAAAGTTGTTTGTCGGCGAAATGCAATGCGCTAATCTGCCATGGATGATAAAACTTTTGCACAATCTGGCCCGTTGCGATTGACCAGAGATCGACCACACCTTCGTTCACCTCACTATCCTCACGTGCCACCGCAGCGAATTGTGCGTCAGGCGAGAGTGCCAATTTCGAGCTACTGCCCATTGTACCAATCGGCAGTTCGCTATACGTCCCTGTATGTGTATCACAAATGCGTAGTTTTTGGCCCATGTAGACAAAGGCAATCGCAGTTGCATCAGGTGTTGCAACATAAGGAGGTGCGCAATCTGCACATCGTCCAATGAGTACAGATGCCGCGATATGTGGACGAGGTGAACCTTGTC
Organism: uncultured Ktedonobacterales bacterium; assembly: GCA_964657325.1. Taxonomy (GTDB): domain Bacteria; phylum Chloroflexota; class Ktedonobacteria; order Ktedonobacterales; family Ktedonobacteraceae; genus JBBQVS01. The sequence goes on along the minus strand of CAZZVE010000129.1, from coordinate 9,734 downwards.
GTGTACGCGCACGCAGATCCCAGCGTCGAACTATCGCCATCTCTTGCACCTCGTCGGGCACATGAGCACAGGAAAGCGTAACGAGAGTGTGCGCATCTCGTGATAAGGTCCGATGTCGAATAGCCCAGAACTGTCTCCTCTCAACGTTCTCTTCCGCACAAATCGCTAGATCAATCAGGCTCACGTTCGGTGCTCCCATGACATGTGTTAACACGTCCGTACCTCGTACGCCTAATGAACGCGGTGAGCGCGGGTCCTCACCCTGTAATGGTAGTGCCATTCTGACCTGACGCGTACCATTGCTTTCCACGCTCAAGGCCATATCAAGTGAGTAATGGGCCGAGACCGCACGTTGCAGGAGCGAGTGACTCCACAAACGTTCTCCACTCACAGCATCCCAGACGTGCAGAGCAAGGCGTCCCCAGCCTCCGAGCAAACTCCCTGCGGAAGAGAAACGGAGTTCACGCAACGATTCTATTGTTAACGCAGGATCAGCTTCAAAACGTACGAGAGTGTCTGGTGTGTCGTTCGTCAGTCGCCACACGTTCCCTTTACCATCAAGCGAACCGGCAGCAAGCAGAGGTCCGTTGACTGATGATGTGCTGCTGAGCGCGGAGATTACGCCAAGTGCCGAATGAACGACAGGACCTGCATGTAATGGTCCTTTTGTGCTGAAGATGCTCAACCCATCGAAGGCCATATCTTCAGCAGGATTAAATGCATGCGGCTGTGGGCGTGGACGTGTTCCTCTACGAAAATCGAGTACGCCTCCAATTACCACATCATAACTCTGCCGCTTTTCAGGATCACTTAATACTGCATAGGCCCGGTTGATACGTTTCATCTCAGTTGCAGCATTCGGATTAGCGGCACCCGCGAGGTCGGGATGGAAGCGTCGCGCCAGTTGGCGGTACGCGCGTTTTAGTGTATCGTTGTCAGCATCTACTGGTACGCCCAGCACAGCATAATAGTTTTCAGGTGTATCCATCATGTTTTTCTATGGTATCACAATATTTATCATGTTCCACACCACCTATTTTATAAAGAGACAATGCGTGTGCGTTCACGAGTACTTTGTTGCAAGTCAGCGCGGCGCACCGCCCACATATACCACGTTGCGAATGTACGAAATGGTCTCCACAATTCGCCACGTGTACGCATCTCCTTTGGTGTCGGGCGGGTAGGCAATGCATACGCCACACGAACCCCTTCGACAAAGCCCAGGTCGTCCACAGGCAAGACATCCGGGCGAGCAAGTGAAAAGATCAGAATCATTTCAGCCGTCCACCTCCCAATACCCTTTAAAGCTGTTAGTTTACTGATGACGGTCTCATCGTCTAACAAGGGTAACTCTGCAAGATCGAGTTGACCACTTACCACCTGCTCTGTAAGGTTACGAATATAGTTCGATTTCGGAGTTGTGAAGCCTAATGCACGCAGGTCTTCATGCTGAAATGTGCTGAGTGATTCAGGTGTGAGTACCGCGCCGGGTGCCACATTGCGTAAACGCGCAACCATCGTGTCTGCCGCCTTCACCGAGATCTGTTGTGAGATGATGGCATCAATTAATGCCTCGAAAATATCAGGATTTGGCACAAGTGTACATGGACCAACGCGTTGAATTGCCTCCGCCATGATAGGATCAATATCGCTTAGATAGGCAGTCGCACTCGTAATAACATCACCTAAAGAGGGTTGTAGAGTCATTATCTTTTCTTTCGATTGACGCTTTTATCGTTGTTGCTATTATACGAGACGCGCATCGACACGACAATATTTCCCCTTGACAATAAGAGAATAGACAGCTATACTATTACCGTACACTGTTCGGATATAGTAAGGAACACCAAAGTGACGAGACCTCATGAGAAGAGGCGAGCAAGGACCAGAGAGGCAATACTGGACGCGGCGATGCAGATTGTGAGGCAGTATGGCGTCGAAGCTTTATCGATCCGCGAGATAGCCGGGCGCATCGATTATAGCCCATCAGGTCTTTATGAGTACTTCTCTAGCAAAGAGGAAATTATTGATGATCTAGTGAACGAGGGCTTTGCGCTCTTGACGACACGCTTGAAACAGAGTATTCATGGAGAAACCGCACTATCGCGTCTCCAAGAGGCTGGAAAAGCGTACATGCATTTTGCCTTACAGGAGCCGCAATTATACTTGATGATGTTCAATCACAAACCACTCTCTCCACTTCCATTAACTGAAGTTGAGCAGAACACGGCCTACTCTCAATTGGTTCAAATCCTTAAGGATGGTCTCCTATCAGGTGAGTTTCATTCAGCAAGTGGAGCAGGTTGGCAAGAATTAGCCTATACCAGTTGGTCCCTTATGCATGGCTTAGCGATGTTACGGCTGACATTAGTGAGTTGTACTACAGAGGATATAGACAGTATACATGAAAGAGCATTTCAGGCTTTTGTAGAACAGTTGAAATAGCGCAAAAAATTTTCGGGGTCACCGTACATTGTGCGGTAAAAGTTCTTTGTTCTAAAGATAAATTGAATTTGAAAGGGAAACTTCAATGACAGAGATTATCAAAGAGCGTATGACTGTTGCAAACGAGTAAGAGTTAGTAGTGTTTCTAATTGGAATGCGTGTCAATAAATTGTGGAAGCCACAAAAATGGGTTCGAGTAGGGGCTGCAATGGGACGCATGCTGAAAGAGCTGAATGAGCATCCTGAGATGGGCTTTCTGGGTGCAGAAACAACGTTGAACTTCCCCACTACAGTGATGATTCAGTACTGGCGTTCGTTTGAAGACCTGGCGGTCTATGCAGGGAACAGAAATGCAGTCCATCTACCAGCATGGCGGGAATTCAATCGGCAAGTTGGAAGCAACGGCGACGTGGGAATCTGGCATGAGACCTATCGCATTCCTGCTGGACACTACGAGGCTGTTTACAATAATATGCCTGCGTTTGGACTAGGAAAGGTTTTCCCTCTCGTTGCAGCAATCGGGCAAAGAGAAAGTGCTCGCGCCCGTATGACGGCAAAACAGATATAGCTCATTTGGTGTATCAATGTAAGCGGTTGTAGTGACCGATGTATCACGTCCTCGTCGGTGTTTTGACCGCCGACGAGGACGTGATACATCGGTCACTACAGATGTGAACTACACAGTTGGTAGGTCTCTTCTATTGAAAATCAACAATCCCACAAGACCACACACAAGACCAGCACCGACCAATACCCACGGATACCAGCGTGTGAAATCGTGCTGCAATAAGGCTTGTATCGCTGGTGTGTAATAGAATGGCTCGATTTTGAGCATCCAATTGAATTTGTCGGAGAGCGCACCCAGGATGTTCATCGAGTACGCGAGAAAAATGATGCCAACACCTGTGAAACCTGCCGTTCGGCTAGCATTGAGAAATGAGCCAAACAGCATGCCCATACCTGCAGCAAAGAATAGAAAGGCAAACTGTAAGGCTTGCGTGATAGTGAGCCATTGCCAGTCGATATCGGTATTCTTGACGAAAAGTGTACTTAACCATACCGCAAGCATCGTGAGCAGACTAAGAACAATGCCTCCAACAATAGCACTTGCCCACAGTTCAAGGTAGTAGTGTGTGCGGCTAATAGGACGCGAAAGGGCAAGGTCAAGTGTGCCATTCTCGATAGTAAGCGGAAGGGCGGCACCAGCGATATAGGCAATGATGCCTCCAAACAGCAAACCGTAAAATGCACCATAAAGTTCTATACCGAGAAATCCTGTAAAGCCAGATATATGGTTTAGCTTGACGCCCGTTCCGACTACACCTTGTATCGTACTCGATGTAAGATAGGCACTAAAAAGATTGAGTGACGAAATTGTAGGATAAAGAATGCCGACGAAAAATGCGATTAGCATGGCATAAAATCCGCCAGCAGCAAGCGGAGTCCTCGCGGCTGTGAGTGCTGCGTTTAATACGGGCAAGCCACGTACCCGTTTCTGGGGTACAGGTATGTTTTTTGCAAGCGTTGCCATGACCTACTCCTTTACACTTTGCAGCGTTGACGCAGGAACAGTATGTAATGGTTTCACATCTTCATAGAATTTCAGGAAGACCTCTTCAAGCGGTGCCTCTTCCACTTGTAAGCGCAGAACTTCGTGACGGCTCAGAGCTTTGATCAATGGGTCCATTGTGCCACTCATAGTCATGTGATAAATGCCCTTGCTTACTGTTACATCGCTTACCCCAGGTACATGTGCCATCTCATTTGGTGTAATAGAAGCGTTGTCCTCAAATTCAACGGTAATACGTTGCCCTGCTTTTTCGCGGAGTGCCTCGACCTCTTCCACCGTCACCAGTTCGCCTTTACGAATCACCGCGACACGCTGACACACCTTTTCAACGTCGCTCATAATATGCGAACTCATGAAGACGGTTTTGCCACGTGCCTGCTCCTCTAACAAAAACTCATTGAAGGTCTTTTGTAGAAGTGGATCGAGGCCAGATGTTGGTTCGTCGAGAATCAGCACGTCAGGATCGCACATGAAAGCCAGTACAATACCAATTTTCTGACGCATGCCTTTAGAATAGCCTTTCAAAGGTCGTTTCATCTCGACATCGAAGCGCGTCACAAGGTCTTTCAGCAAGACAGGTTGCAAGCCCTGTATCTGTGAAAAGTAGTCGATAATCTGCTTACCAGTCATATCTCCAGGCAAGCGCACATCTCCGGGCAGATAGCCGATACGCTCATGAAGTGCATGCCTGTCGCGCTGCGCATCGAGACCCAACACGCGAATAGTACCTGATGTGGGGCGAATGACATCAAGCATACAGCGAATCGTGGTGGTTTTGCCTGCTCCATTAGGGCCAAGAAAACCAAAGATTTCGCCCTGCTCGACTCGCATAGAGATACCCTTGACTGCTTGAATCTTGCCATACGCCTTACTCAGTGAATCGATCTCAATTACTGGCGTTGCCGTCTTCATGACTCGGCCTCCTTGTATTCTTGTTCCTTTAACATGTCTACTGCACCCTCAATATATTGATTGAAGGCATGTGTTAACGCTTCTTGTGCACTGGTAGCAATAGAGGATTTCGATGCAAATGTGCGTTGTATCGTATCTGCAAGCATATCTGCCGCCTCTTCATCTGATAACCTAAACTCTGTTGGTAAGAAAGAGTCGATCACTAGAAATCCTGCCGAAATAGCATTTACAAGATATACTGATTGATTCAGCGTTAAATCGGTTCTTATCAACTCCTGGCTGCGTAGCAGGTCAAAATAAACTCTGAAATTGTCAATGTTTTTCTGCGTTGCTTCAGCCGCATAAGTAGTTTGTGCAAGTTCACCCAGCATATCCGCATCACGTAGTAGTATCGCCTTCCAAATAGGCCGCTTCATCGTTGCAAGGATGCCGTGCTTAAGCATGCCATGTAGAGTTACACCATCTGGATCGTTGCTAATACGTTGCTGCATATCTTTCGTAAGTTTCAATTCCTCGCGCACTAACATGGCACTGAACAACTCCTCACGTGTCTTCCAATGTAGATAGATCGTGCCTTTTGCCACGCCTGCCTGTTTCGCAATATCGTCAACTGTTGTCTTTTTATAGCCCCAACGCACAATCAACTCAGCCGCCGCTTCCAGGATCCGTTCGCCCCGTGCCTCATAACTCTGACTCGGCACTTTTTCAGCCTCCTTTGACTTTATGACCAAATAATCATATCTAGTCATAAGTATAATCATGAATTGGAAAAAGTCAAGGGAGGTAATCAGCTAATGCGACAGACACCCTCAAGAGGCTACTCTTGAGGGTGTCTGTCGCATTAGCTGATTACCTTTTCGACCTGCATCTGTCTCTTTAACTTGTCAGGATAGCGCGGTAGTTTCCGGGTAGACTACAACCTTGGTACAGCCTCGCTAACAGGTCTTCCTGCGTCTGAACGGTAACAGACTCGCCGCAGCTCATCGTCAGAGTACGTGCTCCCATCGGCAAGTCTTGACGCAGAGGTTTATCGTTACCATTCAGATCAAGCAAGCCGATAGGCCACTTAAATCCAACAGAGATAAAATCTTTTCCACTAAAGAAAAAGTGCGGAATACCATACCGCATGGCCGTTTGTGTATTTGTAATCAACGAAAGTACATGAACAATAGCAACCTGGCGATTGTTGTTTGAGTCAATACCGCACCCTTTAAAACAACTAGTAGACTCCACAACCCACAAATGTGCCCCTAACTGTCCACGCTCTAATGACACACCAAAGCGATCCGCCCAGAAGCGGAAAAGATAGTAGAGGCTATTTGTAGCATCAGTTGGATAGCCGTTATGCCACGTGTCGATCAGGCCAATCGTCTGTGTGCGCCAGTTCCAGTGACCACCTGGATGCACAGTTGTGTTCATCGCGTCCTGCATCTGGTCAAGATAGCTGACTTGTTGCCATAAAGGATCAACGTCAACGCCACCAACATGTGGGTCCAGTGATCCCATTGTGGTGACAGTGTGAGGATTTACTGCATGCACAGCTCGTTGACAAAGATCAAAGAAACGCGCGAATTTTGCGGGTGGAACATGTAAGAAAGAGACCGAAGGATCGTCAGTCTTCATTTGTTCGTTACCGCATTGAACAGCATCGGCACCACCCTGTGCCGCGTCATTCAGTAGTTGTGTATTAAAGAGATCATTAGGTTTCGGCTGGCATACGACTAACAATACTGAAATACCGTGATCGTGGTAGTTCTGAATCACGTGCTTGAGTGTGTCGCCCGTAAAATCGGTCCAGCCACAGGTTGGATAACCAATACGACGCCAGGTAATGTTGGAATACGTTGTTCCTGGCGATCCCTCTACTCCCAAGATACTTCTTGAATTTTGTAGTAAAGGATATTGTATTAACGGATTTGTGTCCTTTGTAGCTGCTGATACTGGTTGTGTTCCTAGCACAACTAGCACACTACATAAAAGGAATAGGGTAAAGACACGACTTAAAAGAAAGTTTTTGTGCGCGTTACGCACAGTGTTCATGCATCTCATGCATCCCTCGTTGAGTAACTTCTATTTTTCCCTGCTCGAACGGGGCATATCTTTTTACGATGTTACAACTTACCTCGATCTCTACTTTTTATTGCTTCTGAGTATGCAGGGAATAATCCTGAAACGAGCATAGATGCTTGTTTATTACTCAGGCATAAAAATACATTTGAATATATCGAGTTAACGTACGTATTGCAAAAAGATGACCATAAAACCCCCTTCTCTACTATAGCATGTTTCGACTAATTTTTCTACTAAGAAGAGATAATTTTATGGTCGCTCTATTCCATTAGAGATAGTTACACATGTTAGCGAGACGAGAACGCCTGTATACCTGTGATATCGCGTCCGACGATAAGCGATTGTACAGTGTCGGTACCTTCGTAGGTGAAGACCGCCTCGATGTCCGCATGGTGACGTGCGATGTTGTATTCTAGGAGGATACCGTTGCCACCAAGCATCTCACGAGCATCAGCGACAACCTCACGAGCGAGACGTGCATTGTTCATCTTTGCTAGTGAGGCCATTGCCGCTGTCATCTTGCCCTCGGTCTGAAGTTGTGCAAGGCGCAGGCAGAGTAGTTGCATTGTTGTCACATTTGCCAGCATGCTGGCAAGCTTGATTTGAATGGTTTGAAAGCTTGCCAGAGGTTTGCCAAACTGCACACGTTTCTCTGTATAATCGCGTGCGATCTCGTAAGCGGCTACGGCATGTCCGATTGCTTCCCACGCGACCCCCGAACGGGTCGCGGTCAAGACACTCGACGTATCTTTGAAGCTATGTGATTTCTCCAGCCGGTTTCCAGCAGGCACATGCACATCGGTCATTTTGATATCTGCCTGCCACACGGCACGTTTCGCAACCTTGCCCGTCATCACGGTAGCCTCAAAGCCCGGCGTTCCCTTTTCTACCAGGAAACCGCCAACCTTGCCATCGTCGTCACGCGCCCAGATGATTACAACATCAGCGAACGACGCATTGCCAATCCAGCGTTTGGAGCCATTGAGGATGTATTCATCGCCAACACGACGCGCCGTACTTTCCAATGCCACGGCATCGGAACCATGATCCGGCTCGGTCAAGCCAAACGCGCCGATCTTTTCCATGCGAGCCATCGCAGGCAACCAACGCTGCTTCTGCTCCTCGGAGCCGAGCATAGCGATAGAGGACATCGCCAGACCAGAATGAACGCCAAAGAAGGTACACACACTTGCATCGCCACGTGCTAACTCTAGCGCAATTAAGCCGGATGCAGTATCGCTCATACCTGGGCAACCATAGCCTTTAATAGCACCACCCGCGATATTCAGAGCGGCAAGTTTGGGAATCAGCTCAAATGGAAATTCCGCACGCTCCCAGTAATCGTTGATAATTGGAATGACCTCTCGATCACTAAAGTCGCGTACCTTGTCACGAATTCCCCGCTCCTCTGCTGTGAGTAGCTCATCCATCATATAAAAATCTACGCCTTGCGATGACTGAATCTCGGTTGCCATGTTCTCATCCTTCCACCGCCTCTAGCGGTGCTGTAGTACACAAAACGCCCACTATCCTCGTAGGCTGTACAGACATTTCTATCTCTCCTATTTTACCGTTCATCATGGACATCGTGCAAGGTGAAGAGTGATATACAGAATGTGCTAGAGTCCTGCGCGCAGGACTCTAGCACATTCTGTATATCACCTATTTATTGTTGGAAATGTTCCACGATTGCCTCGTCACGTGGCTTCGCCTCATCAGGGTTAAGACCAGCCGAGCGACGTGCTCGTCTCTGGCGCAAGAGGTCCCAACACTGGTCAAGGCTTACCTCAAGTGCCTTCATACGCTGATGCTCATCGGCATTCAGTCCGCCTTCTTCCTCGCCACGCTGTGTCAGATGATGCTCTTCATTGACCAGACTCTCTATACGCTGCAGCAATTCAGTATCGTCCATAAACTTTTTCTCCTCGTTACCTGATTATCTTCTCCGTTCAGCACGTAAAGATACATTGTTTCCATTTTATCACGCCTGCACATAGCACAATATAGCTGTTGGTACTAACAAGACAAGCAAACGGAAGGAATATGAACCGTTCTTTCTTGTAAGACGTAGAGTGCTATGGAGCATTTGCGAATGCTCTTTGAGTAATGTTGGAAGAAGGTTCTTTTTTATGACAAATCTACAGGTGGTTCCACCTTCACATATTTCTATGCCCGCTAAAACTATTCTGGTTGTGGAAGACAGCTCATTTATCAGGCATATGCTTGATAAAATGATGAACACTGAAACACCCTACCAGCCTATTTTCGCCACCACGTGCACTGAGGCACTAGAAATTGCTGGCATTATTAAGCCACATCTTTTTCTCTTTGATTATCAATTGCCCGATATGAGTGGCCTGGAACTTTATGACAAACTACATGCTAAAAAAGTGTTGAAACATATTCCCGCGATCATTATGAGTAGTGAACTTCCCAGGCAAGAGATAGAGAAACGCAACATTCTCGGTGTAGAGAAACCTTTTCACCTCAATGTGCTCTTCCGTATGATTGAAGGCGTCGTGCAAAGTACACAGATTGAACTCACCAGCAATCACAGTTCTAGCACTACTGCGCTTCTCTCGCTTGCTCATTGATATGCTCGTAAGCATATTGCGCTATTGTTATATCATGCATGTGTGATATAACACCTTGAATGCATATTAACGACCAAACGCAGTCATTCCCATCGGTAGGGGCAGCAATTCGTTGCGCCCAATGATGGGTCAGGAGGGGTTCA
>CAZZVE010000128.1:0-14136 GCA_964657325.1 uncultured Ktedonobacterales bacterium | reverse complement strand
CCCTTTGCTGCTGCTATTGCCTTGTTTGAACACAACGTCACGCTGGGAGAGCGGGCACAAAAACTGTATGAAATGCATCCTGGCTTGTCCCCGAACGCCATCACACGTATGATGTGTACACAACTCCTGCTTGCACATGAACCGCGTGGAAGTTGTCGGCAACAAGGACTCCACTATATTTATCAACAAACATGTCAGGCTAAACACTGTGCCGAATGTATAATGGGAAGAAACATTTTATGAGTGAGCAATTCAATAAAGAAGATAGACAAAGTACAGACACAGCGTTACAGGAAGGTGAGAGTGAAGAGCGTTTAGCTCGCTTCCTGGCTCATGCTGGTGTCGCCTCACGGCGGCATGCGGAAACGCTTATCGCGCATGGGCGTGTACAAGTCAATGGAGTGACTATAACAACGCAAGGAACACGTATTAATCCTGCGCAAGATCGTGTATCTGTGGATGGTAAACCGATACATGGTGCTGTGGAACATGTGTATGTGTTATTGCATAAACCAGAAAACTATGTATGCACAGTACGGGATGAGCGGAGTCGTCCAACCGTTCTTGATCTACTGCCAGCAGAGATACGCAAACTGCGTGTCTACCCCGTGGGAAGACTTGATGCGGACACAAGCGGCTTGTTACTTATGACAAACGATGGCGATTTCGCGCAACATGTCGCGCACCCACGTCACTCGACCACTAAACGTTACGAGGCAGTGGTAAGAGGCTGCCCCACTTTGGACGTGCTGAATGCGTTACGCACAGGTGTTGTTATCCCTGAGGACGATGGAGGCCAACATACCACCGCTCCTGCTGTCGTGAATGTCTTGCGCCACATAGGAAATGATTGTCTACTCTCTCTCACGCTACATGAAGGGCGCAAACGTCAGATACGCCGAATGCTTACTGTTGTTGGTCATCCTGTCTCAACCCTTACCCGTGTTGCTGTTGGCACGCTCACGCTCAAAGGCGTCCCCAATGGCAAATGGCGGTATCTGACCGAGGACGAGGTGGAGGAATTACGTAGCCGGTAGGGACGCGATACATCGGTCCCTACCATGCGTTGTATGGTATAATCCCAAAGCAGAACTATCATAAATACAGGTATATGGAGGAGTCATGCACGGCACGTCGGGGCCAGCAAGAATCGCTATTGATGGACCCGCGGGGTCTGGTAAAAGCACTATAGGCGAGCAATTAGCCCATGTATTGGGCTATCTCTATATAGATACTGGGGCAACATATCGAGCAGTTGCATGGCTGGCACTGCAACAAGGAGTGGACCTGCATGATGGACCTGCTCTAGCGCGGCTCGCACGGAACACGGAAATCGTCATTGAGCGGCCTACAATCGCGGATGGTCGGCAATATACTGTTACCATTCACGGTACCGACATCACATGGGCTATCCGTGATGCCTTGATAACACGTTATGTTTCAACCGTCTCGACACATCCAGAGGTACGTGTGGTGTTGCGCCAATGGCAACGCTTGATGGCTCAAAAGGGGCATGTGGTGATGGTGGGCCGTGACATTGGAGCAATTGTCTTGCCCGATGCAGAATTGAAAATTTATCTTACTGCAAGTCTTGAGGAGCGTGCGCGTAGGCGTTATACTGAACTCATGGATCGTTTGGGAAAAGATAATCCTACACTTCCAACATTACATGAACTGATGCACGACATTTCTCGCCGAGACGATGAGGACCGCGAGAACATGCGGCCCGCGCAAGATGCTATCGTTGTCGAGACCGATGGTTTGAGCGTAGTCCAGGTTCTCGATGTTATTTTAAAATATGTGGAGCAATAAATTATGAAACAAGAATCAGATGCAAGCGAAGCTGCTTCAACAGAAAATCCTGCTACGCCAACGAAGCCATCAGTACCTGAGCAGGTGAAGCAGACAGTAAAAAATTTATATGATCCCTATGTGACGCCGAGAATCTTGTATGAATTGATACGCTGGGTTATCGCCTTTCCTATCCTCTCAATCGTTGCACGCGTTCGTCTAAAAGGGCAGTACAACGTGCCCAAACACGGCCCATTTCTTATAGCAGCGAATCATCTTTCATGGACCGACATTCCACTTGTTCCACTGTTGCTCCCTGGAAAAGTTGTCTACATGGCAAAGGAAGAATATTTCAGCAGTAAGATTGCATGGCTTGTACGATTTATGGGGGCATTTCCGGTCAAGCGTGGCGAGGGTGATCGGCAGGCCCTACGAGCCGCAGAAGAGCAACTGAAGAAGGGCAACGTTGTTGTGCTATTTCCAGAGGGAACACGGAGCAAGACAGGGGTAATGGCAAAAGGTCATGCTGGCCTGGGCATGATCGCGCTCCGCTCTGGCGTGCCTGTGATACCCGTAGCCATTTGGGGCAGTGAAAAGGTTCTGAAAGAATTTGGCCCAAAGGTCATTATCTCCTATGGCGAGCCAATCGTGTTCAAACCTAAAGGAACCAAGATGACCCGCGAAGATATCGACAACGCCACTGAAGAAACCATGCGTGCAATAGCGGCCATGCTTCCTCCCGAATATCGTGGAGCCTATAGCGATCAATAACATTATTCATGTGCTGCTGGTGTTCGATGCATCGAACACCAACAGCACATGAATAATGTTATTTTATAACTATGCGCATTTCGGGATGACCTGTACTACGTTTACGTAGTTCAAATACACCTTCGCACATCCTGACAAGAGATGACAAGTCTTTTTGTCCATAGTCGTTCGCATCGAAGTGCGGGTCTAGTTGACGCAAGACAAGGCCCAAGCGCGAAATCAGCACCCACTCGCTCTCTTTTCCCTCGGATGACTTCTTGTAGGCTTGTGTAAGCAATGCAATAAGTTCTGGATTTGGTTTTGTCATCACAACAGGAGCTGCGACCGCTTCTAATGCGGCCGGTGCAGGTGCATTATAGAGCGTTGTCGTAACTGGTGGAATTTGTGTTAGACTATCAATATGAAGCGGTGAATGCGTTACTTTGGGCTGGTGATGACTAGGCGGCATTATCTGTTCTGTTGTTAGAAATACTGTACACGCCTTTGTAAGTGCGGGTGATGTGCCAAAGCGTCCAATACCAAGCACAATACAACCGGCAGAGCGGAGACGTTGTACAAGCGGTGTGTAGTCGCTATCACTGGTTACAATGCAGAAGTGGTCGATGTGGTCACGGTAAAACATATCCATTGCATCGACCACAAGCGCGATATCTGCTGCGTTTTTGTGTGAAGAGGTGACCTCAGAATGGTGAATTTGTTGAAGCCCATAATGCTGACTTAACTCTTTCCAGCGTTGCATCGTTGGTTGTGTCCAATTGCCATAGACTCGTTTGGTCGTCACACCGCCGAACTTGCCAGCTTCGATAAGAATAGGGCCAATCAGGTCAGCCGAAATGTTTTCGCCGTCAACCAAAAGTGCGAGTGGGGCAACCTGTGTCGTGCGTAAAAAAGAACGTACCAACCGTACCCCTTGCGTTTTTATCCAACGAGTAAGCGAACGTTTAGGGTAACTGTGGAAGTGTCCGGTCGCTGAAGTATTGTCACTCATCAGTTTCGCCAACTTCCTTATTTGTACATACATATTGTTATACGTTGCTTTGCGTATCTCTTCTTAATAAGACGAAGAGCATAGGCAAATACAAAATGTGTAACCTTATTACACATACGTCTCAGGGATAGTGAAAGTTTCTTGAAAACGATGGTGGAATTCGTGATACGTCGGTCCCTACAATTGCGTTATATATACCTGCCAGGTAAAATGCTAGAAAAAGAGAAAGGCCAAAGTGTTCATCATGATTCTTCCACAAGCATTTTATGCTCAAGAGACGCCTCTTGTTGCAAAGCAGCTATTAGGTTGTTTCCTCGTGCATGTTGAAGGGGAAGAGACGACGCTTGGGCGAATCGTGGAAACGGAAGCGTATCTCTGGAATGAGCCAGCTTCACATGCATTTATTGGAAAAACCAAAAGGAACTATGTGATGTTTGGACCAGTCGGATACGCTTATGTATATTTTATTTATGGTATGCATTACTGTGTAAATGCTACTACAGGACAAGAGGGGAGAGGTGAGGCCGTTCTGATACGAGCATTAGAACCGCTTCAAGGCATTCCTATCATGCAAAAAAGACGACAGATAGAGAAGCTTTCTCTTTTGTGCAATGGTCCAGCAAAGTTGGCACAAGCTCTTAATCTTTCTTTGTCTTTGAATGGAGTGCCGCTATTTGATGGCTCCTTACAGATTTGGTCTGCTGACAGCCTACCTTCTGCCCCTTTGATTGAGCCTATTGATATTGTAGAGACTACGCGCATTGGCATTAATAAAGCGAGAGAACTCCCATTGAGGTTTTATGTGAGAGGAAGCCGCTATGTTTCTCAGAGTAGGGTACTTTTCCCTTGACTTTCTATCTACTACATGGTAGAATTTTTATATGAGCAAGACAATAGACATGGCAACACACATTCTTGATGTTGCACAACAATTGATACAGACGCGTGGCTATAATGCTTTTAGCTATGCCGATATTGCGGCACAGGTGGGAATACGTACTGCTACCATTCACTACTACTTTCCAACGAAAGGCGATCTTGGTCGTGAAGTCGTTGTTCGGTATCGGTCAAACATGCTTGCTGGGCTTGCTCAACTGGATCAGAGTGGAGCGAATGACGCGGAAAAACTCAAAGGATATGTCGAAGTTTGTCGTCAAGCAGTAGACAACGGTACTCGCTTGTGCTTGTGTGTGATGCTAATGGCTGATTTCGAGACTCTGCCCGATGAGATGCGTCGAGAAGTTGAGGGATTCGATGCCGATAATGTGGCTTGGCTAACCCACATCTTGTCAACAGGGCGAGAAGCAGGACTATTTCGCTTTGCTGGCTCCGCTGATGTTGAGGCCCAATTCGTCTTCGCCACGATTGAGGGAGCAGAACTGGTCGCACGTGGCTCTCGCAATATTGTACGCTTCGATGTCGCCACACGTCAATTGCTCGAAGAATTGGGGGTAAGATCATGATCGCTTAAATTTTTTTATATCTTATCTATCTATTAGTAGATAGAATATTTCTGATGAAATGCGAAGGCATGATTGACGCATGTTAGGTTTTCAGGAATACGTGTAGCATTTGAGAAAGTATCAAACACAAGGAGCACAGCGATGAGCAAGGTTTTTTTGTATGGTGAGTTTCAAGTTTCATCTCCCACATTTACAAAGGATATGTGGGGACCAGTGAACGTAGAGTTGAAGAGCGTAAAGGGCTTGGTCCGTAAGACGTGGCTACATGGCATAGGCTCGAATACAGTGGGTGGTTTCTACGAGTTCGATTCCGTCGAGAACGCGCGCGCATTTGCAACAGGCTTATACGCAGAGCAGGCAAAGCTAATGGGCGCGAGTCTTACCGTTAAGCTTTTTAATGGCGATATTGTTGAGGAAGCAAGCCGAGACATGAAATCACCGCACTATAGCTAGTATTCGCGGAATACGAAGAATGTAGTGGCTTTAATTCATTATATCCTGGTTCAGCTTGTCATACGCGACGAGGGCGTAATGAATTAAAGCCACTACATCGGTTATATATCACGCAGGACAAATCAAGAAAAAGGGGCAGGTTGGGCAGCGAAATGGTTCGGCAGGGCGAGCAGGGTACTCGTTATGCTCCATTGCTTGCATCGCTTGTACCGCCTCTTCATAAAGACTCTGCTCTTTTTTCGGCGTCATCGTAATTGGCTGTGTCTCACCTGTACTCATATTATGGCTTTGCAATTGGGGTGCCTGTCCAGGGAAGTGCTGACGATAGGCGAGCATGTAGAAGAGTTCACGCGTCTCCGCTGTCGGTTTCTCTTTGCGCTTACCAAAACGTGTTCGTTTGAACGCGGGAGCAAGAGATGACGCAGGTACATCTTGTTTTTGTTGTACCTCCACCTGGTGCTCTCTTTCGACGCGATCAATCGTGACCTGTACTGTCTTGCCATTCACCTCAACCGGATAGTGCGGGCGCATCTCCCATGTCACGTTATTATGCTGTGTAAGGTCGCGCTGAACTGCCTCAAGTACCTCATGTCCATGCCGCTCGTATAGTTGTGCAAAAGGAGCTTTGTCCCCACCGACCTCTTGCCACTGTTGGGTGTAGAGGGCGCGAACCTCTTCAAGCGAGGGTGTGTTTTCCTGCGAACTCTGCGTCTGGTTGCGTACTATTTCAACCGTCTTCTGCGTCGCTTGCCAGAACAAGAGGTAGCTATCGTCCGAATTGCCAAAGCGATAGAGCGTGTTGTAGGCGTATTGGCGCGGGCAACGCAGATATGCCTCGATAGCCGATATGTTCAAAGTCGTTGGCTTCATCGCACGAACAAACTCATCGCTTAATACGTTCGCGGCGATGTCTTGCTTGTCTGCGCTTTGCGGTATCGCTGTACCTGATGACGTGTTTGTCCAGGCTACTTTTGTGATACGTCCCTCTGGTAATCCTGCCTCTAATGCATCCAGGTAAAGCGAACGTTTATAGTTCTTCTTCCCATAACGTTCGCTATAACTCAAAATGACAGCATCACGTGCACGCGTCACGCCAACATAGAACAGGCAAGATTCGCCGCTTTCATGCGCCTTACTTTTATTGTTCTCTAGCTCGCTATCTAGCATACCCGTTGGTGCTGTAATCGCACTACTACGTGCCGTTGTCGGGAAACGCTGCTGCGCAAGTCCTGGCATGTAGACAATTGGAAATTCCAGGCCCTTGCTCGCGTGAACCGTCATCACGCGTAACTTATCGACCTGTGCCGTGCCCTCCTCTTCGTCGCTTTGCTGACGCTGTACACCATCTTGTCGTAACAAGACAAGCAGGCTCAGATACTCAAGGAAACCATGTACCTGCTCTTTCAACGGGACGCGTTGTGCTGGTAGCGTAGTATTTGCATCCCTACTCCGTTGTGAGTCATAGTGGCGAGCAAGTTGAAGCAGGGCGTCATAGTCGGCGAGACGGCTATCGTCAGATGTGATAAGCAGATCGCGTATAATCGAAGTTTCAAGAAACAGGTATTGTGCTAAAAGTGACCAGATCGTGCTATGTTGTTGTAAGTCATGCCAGATATCCGAGAGGCGTAACAGGCTGTCGCGTCCTTGCAAACTAACAGTAACTGGTATTTCTCCATTATAGAGCAATACACCAGGACTTGTTTGCTGCCCTCGTGCCGCTATGAATAATGCTTCAATATCGCTCTGGGAAAGTGGGTGATCGTTCTGTCGTGCGAGTCGTAAAAGGCCAGAACCACTGGCATCGGTCATGAGTAGCAAGAGGGAAACAACATTTTTGATATGCTCTTGTTCAAACATTCCACCGCGCTCAACCACAGGCAGACCCGCGCTTGCCAATGTACGCGAAATATTTTGCACCTGTGCGCGTGTGCGACACAAGACAATCATATCTTTATAGCTATAGCCCTGTGTATGCTTGTCCTGGATATCTCGTAGTAGCCCATCAAGTTCTGCCTTCTCGTCTGCTGCCTTCGCAATCGTGACAGCAGTTGTCTCTTGTGTCAAGCGTACCGGCTCGTTCTTTCCTGGCTCCTGTCCGAGTTCTAGCTGCATACAACGGAACGATTCCGCGATACGTACAAGGTCAGGACGCGAACGATAATTACGGCTGAGGGGCAGGACAGCTGCGCCTGGAAAGTCAAGCTCGAAGCGCGTAATATTTGCGGGTGAGGCACCACGAAAGCCATAAATCGCCTGATTCGCATCGCCGACAACCCAGACACGCCGTGCTTCACCTGCTAACACACGCAAAAGTACACCACTTGCGCGGTTCACATCCTGAAATTCATCAACTAGAATGTGTTGATACTGCTGTTGCTGTGTGTGCAACACATCCGGTTGCTCTGTCAATAGCTGGATTGCCTGTATAAGCAAGCCCCCAAAGTCGCTATCACCGCGTCGTTGCAGAGCCTCCTGATAGAGTGCGTACATCTGGGCAATCTCGATAGACTTTTCTGCCTTCTGTGTCGCCTCTTCGTCTTGTGCCTCCTGAAGCATGGCCTGTGCCAAACGCATATACTGTTCGGGTAAAACAAGTTCATCCTTCGCACGTGATATAGCTTTAAGCATATCGGGAAAATAGTATGCGGGCGCGTGAAGATTCTGGTAATGACGCAAGTTCATCCGGCTCGCTTGTTGGCGCAGAAGAAAATAGCCCTCGGCCTCATCGAGCAAGGTAAAATCAGGACGTAGCCCTACGAGTGTGCCATATTGACGAAGCAGGTCGGCGCAATATGCATGGAACGTACTCACTTTAGGCAATGGCCCGACAAGGACTTGCTGTAGACGCTCTTCCATTTCCTGTGCCGCTTTACGCGAAAAGGTCAGAGCCAAAATGTGCTGTGGCAATACACCGAGTGTACGCACAGTATGCTCAACACGTCCAATAAGTGTACTCGTTTTGCCACTGCCTGGTCCTGCTACAATCAATGCAGGTGTTGGAGCTTCAATCGCGGCTTGCTGAAATGTATCATAGGTTTTACCACTTTTGGGTGCAGCTACTTTGAGTGTGTCTTCCTGTGTAGAAGACTTTTGTGGATGTTTGAGCAGTTCCGCGAGACGGTTCAGTAGCGCAAGCGGTGAAACAAAGAAGGTTGCTGCAAGGCGTATAGGCTGTATGCGTTCGATAAGATACAGCGTTTTTACACGTTCGAGTGGCATCAGTAGCTCAGCGGCGAAGATATTTGCCGTGAGTTCGCGTTGGCTACGTGGGTCGTAACTCTGACCGATACCAAGTCGCTCCTGAAATTGTTCAGCGTCCGTTGCGTTTGTCGAGCCTTCCTGTACATCAGCTTCATAACACGGGTCCTCGTCGGATGGAGTATGCGGAGAGTCTTGTGTTGCAATGTTGCCAAGCAGAGCATCTATGTTTGAGGTAGGAGCGCAATGCAAGAGCGCATGTCCCAACTCATGTGCAAGTGTAAAACGGCGTAGTGTTTCGGGCAGGCTCCGACATAGCCAGATCAAGTGTTCGTTTTCGTCCGGGTCTACATAGCCGTATGTGCCCTCTGGACGACTTTCAGGATGAAATGTCTCGACCTGCAACCCAAGCCACGTCACCACGTCATCTATCGGCGTTTGATCATCGTTCCACGTCGGAAACGCTGCTCGAAACCGCTGTATCACGAGACGCGCTGCCTCCTCTGCCATCGTCCGCATACGTTCATCCATACATGCCCTCGCAAAAAGAAATAGTGTTTATAGTTGTTACCCATACATTATATAACACCGATGTCGTGGGTTAGTTGGAAAACGACGAACATATATGCGTATAATGATTTTGACGCTGGATATAGTTTGCGTCTTAAAGGGTAAAGGAATTATGGCTACGAAAATTACCTCATTTCGTCGATTAAGTCTTGTCGGTGGGATCGCAATAGTAGCATCGCTTATTGTCAATCTGATTATAAGGTTTATTGCTCTTACCTGGCTGAACATATCTCCTAAATTTGGACCTGTAGGCATAGGCCCTGTGATTTTCTGGTCGATCATGGGCGGTATCGGAGCCGTTCTTGTCTTTTACTTAGTGACACGTCTATCGAATCAGTCCTTGCTAGTGTATGTGATTATTGCGTTTGTGGTATATGTCTGTACTTTTATACCAGATGCATTACTTCTCACGCGTAATCCTCCAATTTTCCCCTACACGACAGCAACTGGCGTTCTCGTTCTTATGGCTATGCATGCTGCCGAGGCGACTATCATGTTGCTGACCCTTGTGCGAGTTGGCAGGCCAAAGGCTGTTTGAGTTCAATAGTAGGACAAAGTACTGGAATTGTTTTCTTTCTTTCCCTTTTTTGAAAGGCTCTATATGCAATGAATGTAGATGAGATACTTGAGACGGCGAGAACAAGCACAACGCCTCCGCATGGTTGGGTTGTGTTACCCCTCTCGCGTACTAAGGTTATGTTTGGCATCGCTGGCTGGTTCTTTGGTATTGTCTTAGGGCTTGGCCTCTTCACTCTCGCGGCGTTTGCTACCATTCCCTCTAACTTTCAGCATGGTACAGGTATTGCAGTGTTCACAGTGTTTTTGCTTGCGGCTTTTTTGTTTGTCGGACTTGGCAGTATCTGGATGCTCATACTGGATGTGCTACGTTTAATGCAGTCACAAAAGCATTTAATTGTGATTACACCACAGGACTTTGTAAAGCAAGAGGGGCAAAAAATTGTCACCGTTCCATTGACGAACATACGTTATGTAACGGCGCGTGGTACACCTCCACCGGATCGCACCGTACCAAGAGGTCCCGTTATAGCACAATTACCGACGATGGGCGAGCGTATGGGTAGTTTCTTCTTAGGTCATGCCATTCCAGGTGCAGGCGCCAGTAGCCATCGTAGGCGTAGGCGTACTCCTACCACGCTTGCCTTTGTCGATACACGTACTGATGATGAGGTTGTTGTTGTCACTGACGGTGCTTATGGTGATCCATTCGTGATCGCAGCTCTGCTGAAACAATATGCCGCCTCTGTAATGTGAACCTATAAAATATACGGTAGGGACCGATTGATCGCGTCCTCGTGGCAATCGACCGCCGACTAGGACGCGATCAATCGGTCCCTACAGCGTGTTCTATTACTGTTCATCGCTGAATTTCGCCCAATGGAGGGAATGCTATGTTATTAGCAATTGATATCAGCAACACGAATATCAAATTTGGTCTATATCAAGATACGATTATGAAGCGTCACTGGGTAGTATCTACTGCACGACAACGTACCACTGATGAATATGCGATGGTGTTATTTGGCTTGATGCAGCATGGGGAATACACGTTCAGTGATATCGACGATATTATTATTTCCAGTGTTGTTCCACCTCTCACACCAGTATTTCGTGACCTTGCCATACGATATTGTAATAAAGAGGCATTTTTTATCAACTATGAAGTGGACCTCGGCGTAAAACTGTTGGTGGATAATCCCTGGGAGATTGGGGCAGACCGTATTGTCACCACGCTTGCTGCACATCACCTTTATGGTGGGCCTGCTATCATTATCGCTTTTAGTACCGCCACCACATTTGATGTTATATCGCCGGAAGGAGATTTTCTGGGTGGCGCGATTGCTCCTGGTCTTGTGATCTCGGCTGAGGCGTTAAGTAGTGCGGCATCACGCCTATATAGAGTAGACCTAACGCCACCATCCTCGCCACTTGGCAAAAACACGATTGAGAATATGCAGTCAGGCATTATCTACGGACATGTAGGACTGGTACAAGGCTTGATCGCTCGCCTGCGCCGTGAGATACCTAATGTTCCAGAAGACAAAGACGTAAAAATAATTGCGCACGGTGGCTTAGCACAATTAATGGCACCCATCATTCCTGAAATACAATACGTCAACCAATTTCTCCCCTTGGAGGGTCTGCGTCTGGCCTACGCGCATTTACATGCACAAATGTAATTATGGTGTAGGGACCAGATGTATCGCGTCCGAAGGCGCAATTCATTGCGCGAAATCTTGTTCCGCATCTTCTCATTGTAATCATAAGCAATGAATTGCCTGTGGACGCCGTAAACGTGGTCCCTACGGTTCGCTTCTTATGTGTATGTAACACTGCCGCATTGCCAATCGTGCAATAAAGAGAATACCTTCTCTTCCTAAAACATAATAGAGAGGGTATAAAAGAGAAATTGCATGTTAGAAGACGCCCTCATTGATGCTGTTGCTGGTGCGCTAGGAACAGTTGCACTCAACATTACAACATATGCAGATATGGTTATTCGTGGTCGCGCTTCAAGTGAAGCACCATCAAAACTTTTGGCACAATTGCCGAAAAAGCTAATATTCCTCTTTCATCGAAAGGTGTAGGAGCCGATGATGAAACAACTCAGAACCGTGAAAGAGGTATTGGTGCTCTCTTAGGCTTCGTGAATGGATTAGGTGTAGGCGCGATCTATGGTCTGGTGCGCTCACAATTTGACGAAGATGCTGTCTCTCTCCCACTCGCGGGCGCGGTTATTGGCTTAGTGGCTATGGCTGCGAGTGATGTTCCTCTTATAACCTCTGGCGTGAGTGATCCCAAGAGTTGGGGCGTCTCAGGTTGGGTTTCCGACGCAGTACCTCATTTCATTTATGGCCTTGTAACCGCCCTCGCGTTCGACGCACTGAGGAATGCAGATTAACGATGTACTAGAATAGGGAGACCACATAGGAATAACTCATACTCATTAAGATTAAAACTGTTGAGATTACTATGGGACAAAAACAGGTCAGCAAAAGCATGACAGGGCTTGCCCCTGTCATGGGCTATCGCTCCACACGTTTTTATAGATTATGCAGTTCTTTTTCAAACAAGAAAGGTGAGTTTACGATGGCTGATACCGTCAGTGATTTTCTTTTGAAACGTCTTTCTGAATGGGGTATAAAGATCATCTATGGCTATCCTGGCGATGGTATCAATGGTCTCTTGGGAGGACTTGAACGGCACTCAGATCTCATAAAATTTGTGCAGGTGCGCCACGAAGAGGAAGCCGCGTTCATGGCATGCGCCCACGCCAAATATACACACGAAGTAGGCGTCTGTATGGCAACTTCTGGCCCTGGCGCGATTCACCTTCTGAATGGCTTGTATGATGCAAAAGCCGACCATCAATCTGTCGTTGCCATTGTCGGGCAAGCCGCTCGCGCCGCTATCGGTGGACAATATCAGCAAGAGGCTGACCTGCAAAATCTGTTCAAAGATGTGGCAGGCGAGTATGTGCAAACGGTCACTGACGCGGTACAGGCGCGTCAGGTCATTGACCGAGCGGTACGTATTGCGCTTGCCGAACGCACTGTTACCTGCGTCATTTTGCCGAAAGATGTACAAGAGTTAGACGCGGTGACACAGCCACCGCACAAGCATAACACCGTACACACAGGCACAGGTTTCTTCACACCGTACATTGTTCCCGCCCAGGACGACCTGCAAAAAGCGGCGAACATCCTCAACGAAGGCAAAAAAGTAGCGATTCTCGTTGGTGCGGGCGCGAAAAATGCCACCGATGAAATTACGCAAGTTGCTGACCTGCTTGGCTGCGGTGTCGCTAAAGCACTGCTAGGCAAAGAGGTGCTTGCTGACGAACTGCCCTTTGTGACAGGCTCCATTGGTCTGCTCGGCACAAAACCGAGTTGGGATATGATGATGGAGTGCGATACATTTCTTATGGTCGGTTCCAGCTTCCCCTATTCAGAATTTTTGCCAAAAGAGGGGCAAGCGCGCGGTATTCAGATTGACATTGATGGGCGTATGTTGAGCCTGCGTTATCCGATGGAACTGGCCTTAATTGGCGATAGCAAACAATCATTACGTGCACTAATACCCCTGCTGAAGCGCAAGGAAGATCGTTCGTGGCGCGAGAAGCTTGAGTCGGAAATTCAGGATTGGTGGAAGGTCGTGGAGAGTCAAGCGATGCAGAGCGCGGACCCCATTAATCCACAACGTGTTGCCTGGGAGTTGTCCGCACGTCTACCCGATAACTGTTTGTTCAGTGCCGACTCTGGTACAACCGCGAACTGGTATGGGCGCGTTATCAGACTGAAAAAGGGGATGCAAGGCTCTCTCTCTGGTGGCCTAGCAACGATGGCGGCAGCCGTTCCCTATGCAATCGCAGCAAAATTCGCCTATCCAGAGCGGCCCGTGATTTCGATGACTGGTGATGGTGCCGTACAAATGCTTGGTATAAACGGGTTTATTACTGTTGCTAAGTATTGGCGTGAATGGAGTGATCCTCGTCTGGTCTTCGTCGTTTTCAACAACCGTGACCTGAATCAAGTGACATGGGAGATGCGTATTGAAGGTGGAAATCCAAAACTAGATGCAACGCAGTCGCTGCCCGACTTCCCCTATGACACCTACGCGGAGTCAATCGGTTTGATGGGTATTCGTGTCGATAAGCCAGAAGATCTTGGCCTAGCGTTCGATAGAGCACTGTCTGCGGATAGACCTGTCGTTATGAACGTCTACACTGATCCAAATGTGCCAACGCTTCCACCACATATTACGGTAGAGCAAGCACAAAAGTATACCTCTGCACTCTTAAAGGGCGATCCAGAAGAGGGAAATATTGTTGTGCAATCGATAAAGGGCGTTGTTCAAAGTGTCTTACCTCACAAGGAGTAGTTG
>CAZZVE010000127.1:0-14145 GCA_964657325.1 uncultured Ktedonobacterales bacterium | reverse complement strand
TTCATTACTCCCTACAGGCGACGTATTCGCGGTATTTTATCAAGATGCAATGGTGTTCTTCATTCCATATTCCTCCAAAAGTTCCCCGAACAATTCAGTAGCGTTACGTTGGCGGTTCTCCACCTCTGTAGGTAAACCGAGATGATAAGTACCACTTGGGAGAATACCGCAACCGCCGTAGTTATGGATGAGCAAAAACTGTACCACAACCTCTTCACCTGCATGTTCCGCTGGTAAACGATGCCACCATGAAAAGCCACCCACGTCCAATAGTTTCTTCCGGTCATACAGCACATTTGCTCCACCAACCCACGCAATTTTGTAACGTACAGCACGCCCATCTTTGACAAGTCGCCGTTCCAGATGCAACGGATTGGCAGCATTGTTCACTAGATGACGTTCCCACGGAATAGTATCAACATCAAAGGCTTCGGGCACAACAGGACCCTCCCATACCTCGATATACTGTTGCTGTGGACGCACATCAGAAAGATGCTGCAAACCGGTGGCGGGACAACCAACAAAGCCACAATGCTCCTCTTCGAGGACTCGCAGCATACGTTGCATGACGTGCGGTTCCAGCAATACATCATCATCGAGATAATGCACGTAGGTAGCTTTACTCTGCTCAAGCAAAAACTGACGTTGTTCCGCTAAGCCACGTCTGGGTAGATGACGATGAAGCGTTACTGAATGTCCGTGCCAACGTAGAGCACGTACTACCGTTTGTATCTCAATACTATCAAGATACGCTTCATACTCTTCTGTTTGATCGGAAACAATGACATTGAAATCGGTAAATGTTTGTCCAAGTAGGCTGGTTAAAACCATCGCGAGACCTGTTTTACGCCGACATGTTGGAATGAGTACATCAACACTTGTCACAGCACTACTCTCCTTCCCGCGGAGATTGGCTCTCTCGTGCAGCAAGCAGAGGTGTTTGTGTTTTATACTTATACGCTGCTATCACAGATTCGTAGAGGCTGCTTGTTCGTTGCGCAACCGTCTCCCACGTAAACTCTCGTCCGACCCGAACACGCGCAGCTTGCCCCATGCGTATACATAATTCTGGCTCTCGCAGCAGGTGATAGAGACGCTCAGATAACGCTATAGGATCACGTGGCGGAACCAGGAAGCCTGTTTCATTGTCAGAGATGGTGTATGTAATGCCCCCGACAGCAGAGCCAATCACAGGTCGTCCACAAGCCATTGCCTCTAAGGGCGTGAGGCCAAACGGTTCATACCATGGTGTTGTTACAGCAACATCGCCAGCACTGTAGTAGGCGTGCAACACGTCTTGTTGCCGCTTGCCTACAAAGCATACATGCTCTGCAATGCCTAACTCCGCAACAAGTTGCTGTAAAACACTAATTTCAGGAGTAGCAAGTGGGTCTGGTTCTGTCGTCTCACCTCCAACAAGCAGAAGGCGTAATGGCGGAAATACTGTTCCATACATCGCCGTCTGATGTTCACAGTAACGCACAAGTTGCGCCATACCAAGCACGACGTTACGCACATCTTTACGTGGTAACATACGACCTATATAAACAACGACAAAAGCGTCCAGAGCTAGTCCAATGCGTTGACGCGCCTCTTCTTGTGCTATGGGATGAAACACCAGTGTATTGACCGCAGAAGGAATAATCTCGATGCGTTCTGGGTCCGCTCCATAATCGTCAACTAATTCTGACCACTCGCTTGGACATTGTGCAATCACACGTTCGACCGAGTGGATAACCTGCGACTCAATATCTATGCGCTCTTGCGGACTGGTATCAACACTTCCTTGATGTACACGCTTCGTCTTGCCCATTGCATGGAAAATTTGTACGGCAGGAATGTTTAAACGATTTCGTAGTTCTGTGGTAACCCAACCAGACATCCAGAAATTGCCATGTAGAAGATCATATCGCACCTCGTTCCGCTCTATAAAGTCAAGCAATGCATCACGAAACGCTGGCATATATTGCCATAGTTCGTCTTTTAGAATAAAGCTCGCGGGACCAGCAGTCAGGTTGATGACGCGTACATTTGGTGCCCATTCGATGATCTCTGGCGTGTCGGGATTGTCACGGCGAGTAAACACATCAACAACATAGCCCAGTCGTGCAAGATTGCGGCTCACTTCGTCAACGTAGACATTTTGTCCTCCAGCGTCCTCTCCACCCAAAAGAGCGATAGGGCTAGCATGTTCACTCAAAAACGCTATACGTGTTCCTCTATCCATCTATTTTTTCCTTCCCTAATGTTCTTTATGCAAGCACCCGCGCAAAGGCGGCATTCCAATCCTGTTTGAAGCGTTCCAGTCCAAAGCGGTCCTGTGCCACGCCTTTGGCGTAATCCCCCATTATCTTTGCCTCCTCAGGATGAGTAAGCAAATAGTGCATATGCTCGTTTAAGACATGAGGATCACAGGAAATATAGCCGCTCTTCCCGTTTTCAATTACCGTTGGTAACTCAGTTGTTGCCAAGGCGACAACAGGCATGCCAAGCGTCATAGCTTCAATTACCGCAAGCGGGAGACTAGTATAACGGATAGGGCTGAACAGAAAACGATAGTCGGCAAGACGTTGGTGCAGGTGACGATAGGGAATATCGCCTAGACCGCCAAGTGCCTCTGTTTGCATGCCGACCGCATCAAGTGGAACTGTTTCCTGTGCTTGTAAAAAGAGATCATAGCCAGTAATACGTGGTCGCTTTTGCATACCGTTGATAACCGTCACACCACGTTTCAGTGTGCCACGATAGGTCGCGGTAGGATCAATAGCCACGCTGTGCTCAATAACGATAGTAGGCGTCCTTCCGTTATCCCACATCAGACGGTTGTAGTGAGTAACGTGCACTAACAACACGTTTGAGTCATCAATTGGGTGACGCGTATCGGTTGCATGTGGCTTAGGTGTGTTATGCTCAAGATAAATTTTCGGTAGAGCGTGTTGCTCAGGACTAAGAATTTCGTCTGCATCTTCTCCATAGTTCTTTGGTGTCTGATACACAATCACATCAAGGTCCAGATTTTTGACCTCTTCCGCAGGTACTTCACGCATATACGCTGGCAGATCAAACGATGGACCACGCCCACCATATCCCTCCGGTCGATGCGCTTTCGTCGGTAGATACCAGTCATGGTCAAGCTGGGCCAGGGTATTCAGATAACTTCCATGGATATGCCATATAAGAATTTTCAGACGTTGCATTGCTGTATATATTCCTTCTGTATCATTTCCGTTGCCGCTATAAGCACTCGGTCTGGCGAGAGCCAACGCAGACAACGGTGGTCAATGGGACACTCCCAGTAACCACAAGGGCTGCACGCGACAGGATGACGTGCAATAGCGTGTCTCTGCCTCTCAAGGGGTGCCCATCTCCTTACATCAGCAGGTCCAAAGAGCGTTATACTCGGACAATCAACCGCACACGCAATATGAGATGGTCCGGTATCATTGCTAATAAAGAGGTCAAAACGACTGATGAGCGCGGCAAGGCTCCCTAAAGAAGTTTTTCCCGCGAGCGATACTGCGGGCATACACATAGCATCCTCTACTGCTTGTACTGTCTGCTCTTCCCCTGGTCCTCCCGTCAGCAGTATCTGTGCTTCAAAACGTTGCGCTAATGCGTCAGCTACAGTGGCGAAATATTCAGCAGGCCAGCGTCGTGCCGGTGGACGTGCCCCAGGATGTATCCCGATAATACGCTTGCTACTCTGCGAGAATGAACGTAAGAGTACATTGGCTTCTGCATAATCGCTCGCATAGAGAGGAAATTCCAAATGGGTATCCATGAACGGATTCTCTATCTGTAGGGACTGATTTATCGCGTCCTGAGTGGGGTCGGGGGGAACACGTTGGAGAAATGCATGGCTGCCCACATGTTGCCCCACCACCCCATCCCTAGGACGCGATACATCGGTCCCTACAATTCCATCGTTCCATCGTCCCAACAGCGTAACAAGATTAAGATTACGATATATTTCATGTTGATCTTCAGGATAAGCGACTTCGACAGTCAGGCCAGCAGGTTTTTTCTCGTAGTAGCCTACCGCGACGGGTGCGCCGAGCGCGAGCACGAAAGGGTTACTGGTGCGTCCACTTCCATGCATTTGTATCACTAAGTCGTAGTTGTACGCACGTTGCTCGACAAGGAAACGCTCTGTACATTGTTTGTCGAAAAGTATTTCGTCGATACCTGGATAGCCAACAAACTCGACGAAACGATCAATATAGCGGTTGAAGCGTTCGACAAAAGAGGAGGCCCACGGTAAGCCAATCAGCGTAACCTCAGCATCTGGAAAACACTGGCGTAGGGCACGAAATGCTGGAACCGCAACGAGAAGGTCGCCAAGCTGCAAAGCACGAAAGACAGCAATACGCTTCATTGCTTGCTCCCACTCATAGCAAGCAATGCCTCGGCCTCCGCGACAACCTCTTCAGGCGAGATATCGAGACAAGGTAAGCCAATGGGACACTCGAACAAATAGCAAGGATGGCACGGTGTTGGGCGACGTAAAAGCCGTGCAAGCGTGGAACGTGGTCGCCACTGCTCCTCGTAGTCAGTGCCGGAGAAGAGTACAACTTCTGGTGTGCGCACAGCATCGGCAAGATGCATTGGTAGCGTATCGTTACAGATGACAAGGGCGGCACGTTCGATCAGAGTTGCATACTCGGCAAGCGTTGTTTTTTCTATGAGAATATGCACATCGGGTGCAGAGTGTTGCACATCCTGCAAAAGTGGAGCCTCTCGCTCAACACCTGTCACCAGGACTTGCCAACCACGTTGTGTCAATCCGTTCGCGACACTTCCAAAGCGTTCAGCAGGATAGCGGCGCGCCTTCGCACTCGCCCCTGGATGCAACACAATGTATGGTTCTTCTGGGTGAATGCCCACACGCTCCAGCAAGAAAGAGATTGTCTCGTTACCGGAGAGCAAGACCTTTAGCGTGCGATCCCTGGCAACAAAACCAAGATGCTCTACCAGCCGTAAATTACGCTCGACCTGATGCATCTCGGTTGGCCCGCCTTGTAGTTGTGTTGAAAGCGTACTTCCACCGAACTCGTTTGACTCGCCCGCCCGTAATGGAATACCCGCTAGATAACAGACATAAGCAGGGGGATGTGGTGACTGGCTAAACGAAGTGAAGATAAGTGCAGCATCAAAATCCCGTTCTGCTAACAAAGTAATCAGCTCACGTTCACGAGCGGGATCAAATGCCATACGTCCTCCAACATCTTGCCAGATAGGACGCCATATCATAACATCATCAATCCACGGCAACAGTGGTGCAGCAGTGGCACCTGCAGGACTCGCAAGCAGTGTTATCCGCGCTTGAGACGAGGTTTCTTTTACAGCACGCACGGCAGGACCTAACATCAGCACATCACCAATATTGTCTAGCCGCACCACTAGAATGTTTTTCGCCGCAAGCCACTCATTCATACAGTGCCTCCTCGCTCTGCATGTGCTCCTTCTCGTTTCCTTGTACAGATGCGAGTAATTCAAGAGATGCATCAACTACCATCTGTGGAGAGACGAGACGTAAGCATTCATGCTGATAGGGACAGATACGACTGTAGCAGATGCGACATGGTACGTCATGGTACATTTGAAGGTGCGGTACATGCCACGGTCCCCACTGCTCTGGTGGATTGGTCAAGGCAAAAAGCGCGATTACAGGTGTCTTTACCGCAGCCGAGATGTGCATTGGTCCCGTATTATTTGTAATGGTGAGGTCGGCCGCCTCAATGAGCGCGCAGAATAATGGAAATGGCAACGTACCCGCCATAGCCAGTGTTGCATGACTATTCTCAGTTCGCACTTGACCTAGTATCTGCTCGACAAGTGGACGCTCGTCGTCGGTCCCAGTCACAACAACGAAGGCTCTAAGTTGCTCAACCAGCAGATTGATGACCTCGACATACATTTCCCACGGATAGGTACGTGCTGGCATCGTACAGCCAGGATGCACAACGACAAGTGGTCGCTGTGTAGCATATTTATCCAGAAGATGCGCGATATCACGCTGTGCGTCATCGGGAACCTTTAGCACAAGGTCACGTTCATCGGTATCCATACCAAGAGCACGCACGAGATTAAGGTTGTGTTCAACCTCGTGAATAATGGCATCGGGATGCTTATGACGTGTTGTGAGAAGTGAACCAGGGCCATCAATTGAGGCTGCGACACGTAGCGGAATATCGGCAAGATAACAGAGATAGGCTGAAGGGAGTGGACTCTGATGAAATGAGGTAAAGATAATTGCTCCATCAAAATGCCGCGCCTTGATTTCCGCAATGGTACGTTGTTCACGTTCGCTGTCCTGTGGCATCTTGCGCCACGGGTCCATCCACGGTGCAGGATAGATAATCACGTCATCAATATTAGGATTGAGCGCGGCAACCTGCGCTCCAACATGACTAGCAAGTAACGTGAGTGAGGCATTGGGCAGAGCAGTTTTCACCGCATGAAAGGCAGGTGTTGTCAGCAATACATCACCAAGATTGTCCAGGCGCACAAGGAGCACACGTTTGACCGTTTGCCAACGTTCATCAATCATCGTGGAACCTCGCTTCCTGGATGCGCTTCATCAGCACCATAGAGCGTGGCGATATGCTTGATGACGGTGCTTGTGCTCATCGTGCCAACAAGAGGCAGGATCACAACTTGTCCACCACTTTCGCGTACAGCCTCAGCCTCAGGTAGAGACTCGTCTGCATAATCTCCCCCTTTGACATGAATAGTAGGACGTAAAAGCCGAATAAGCTCTGTAGGTGTGTCCTCATTGAAAAGCACAACAGCATCTACAGCATCAAGAGCCGCGACAAGAGCCATACGATCCCGCTCATTGTTGATGGGACGCCCCACACCCTTCAAACGTTGCGTACTACGGTCACTATTAATACCCACAACCAGCATATCCCCAAGTGCTTTTGCTTGACGCAGAAATTGTACATGGCCAGCATGCAGAATATCGAAAACACCGTTTGTAAAGACGACACGGTGCCCAACCTCGCGTTCGGCGTTCAAATACTCCATAAGAGAAAGAAATGTATTTTGACCAGTTGCTTTCTCTTGTTGATTATATGAAGTTACAATATGAGTGCTCATCGCATATTCTCGGAGGCTGACACGCTGCAGCAGTTCTTGATAGTGCACCACGGCGGTGCGTTGTCGAGTTACAGCAATACTTGCCGCATCTATACCAATCCGTGCTCCCTCCTCGATGGTAGCATCTGCCGCGAGCGCAAGTGCCATTGCGGATGCAAAAGAATCGCCTGCTCCGACATCGTTCGCGTGTGCCACAGGATGGGCTGGTACATGTAGCACGGAGCTATCACGACTCAACAGGAACACACCATGCGCTCCCAATGTGATTGCAATATGTTGTGTATGCAATCGCGTAAGCATCTTTTGGGCTATCTGTTCAATAGAGGTCAAGTCGAACGTTTCCTCTTCCGCGCTTTCAGTGAACATACAAGCCTCTAACAGGTTGGGTGTTACAATCGTTGCATTGAGCATATGAAAGCGATGCAGTGCTTTCGAGTCGATGAGCAACACCTTTGGTTGCGCTTTGTGTAAGGCATGTAACCGCGTGATGAGTGCATCTGAAAGCACTCCATAGCGATAATCAGAGATAACGACAAGATCACACTGGGGATAGACTTCTTCTAATCTCTCAATGAGGCGTTGTTGACTCTCAGCAGTATAGCTCGCTGGCCCTTCGTCGAAGCGCACAACATATTGACCATCGGCAATGATACGAAGTTTATGCAATGTTTGCGCTGTTTTGTCTTCTACAAGCCATTGATCACTGATACCTCGTTGTTGCAAGGCAGAACGCAGTAACGTCCCAGCAAGGTCTGACCCGACAAGTCCAAGAAAGGTTACATCAGCATCAAGCGCGCGCAAGTTAGCAGCAGTATTAGCAGCCCCACCAGGAATGCGATATTCTGCTGTCTTGCTCACAACGGGAACAGGTCCCTCGCTACAAAGACGCGCAGCAGTACCTTCTAAATAGGTATCAAGCATTGCATCGCCGATAACGAGCACACGAAGCCGCCGAAATTGTCGCACGAGATGTACAGCACTAGCCACGGGTTACTCCTGCTGCTTCCTGTCGCACCCGCCATGTCGCAGGGCGATACATAAGGTCTGGAGTTGTCGTTTCTTCGACATGACGAATAATCTGTAACGCGTGCAGTGTGCTCCGAGCAACAAACGTTGGTACACGTAGAGGCTGTTGTGGCAGTGACTCGGTGCCTAAATCGACAAGAACAGTACGACAGTGTGCACGGTTGCCAGCTTCAACATCATCAAGGATATCACCAACAAACCAGGAATGCTCAAGGTCCAAGTCAAGTTCACGCGCCGCACGCAATAGCATTCCTGGCTCTGGTTTACGACATTCACAACGTATTGAAAGTTCCTCAACCACACCATCTGGATGATGAGGACAATGATAAATACCATCGACATGCACACCAAGTGCCATAAGTTTATCGGTTAAATAAGCGTGCATCTGTTGCAGGTGTGCTTCTGTAAAATAGCCATGAGCAATACCAGCCTGATTGGTAATAACAATGATACGAAATTTATGGTGTTGCTGTAAGAATTGCAACACTGGCCCAATACCATCATAAAGGCGAAGTTGTTCGGGGCGTGATGGATAGTGCGAGGCATGCACGAGCGTCCCATCTCGGTCAAGAAAGAGTGCGCGAGAACTCATATCGACCACTCATCCTGGCTTGAGAAAGCATGCGATGCGTTAGTTCCTACAGATGTTGCCTCATTTAGTAAAGAGAGATGTGTTTCCACAATATCACACAGAATATGTGTAATAATCATATGCAGTTCCTGGACCAGTGCAGTATCACATAAAGGCACTTTCAGCGTCACGTCCGATACCATCTCAAGACGATTTGAAAGCTCACCTGTAATAGCCACAACAGTCATTTGTCGTGAATGACCAGCGCGCGCAGCATAGAGAATATTTTCAGATTCGCCACTGGTACTAAAGGCAAACAGCATATCATTCGGTTGACCAAACGCAGTAACCTGACGCGCAAAAACCTCTTGATACCCATAGTCGTTGGCAACAGCAGTGAGAATAGCGGTATCTGTCGTGAGCGCGAGCACAGCATATGGAGGGCGGTTACGTTTAAAACGCCCAACAAGTTCCGCTGCAAAGTGTTGTGCTTCCGCCGCGCTTCCACCGTTACCTACAACAAGCACTTTATGACCACCGCGCAATGTTTCAACAAGCCGTGTAGCAATGTCAGTTAACACAGGAGTTTGTGATACTAAACTACTCAATGCAGCATCTAGCACAGTACGCCTATCGTTAAGTGCAGTGACAATAGTGTCGTGGTAGGTACTCTCTGGCTGTGGTGACGAAAAGGAAGGAACAATGACTGTGGGGTTCTGCTCTTGACTAGATATTCGCATGTATCTCTTCTTTAAAAATAAATAGACAAACATAGTTTTGGTATGACTGGCTTTTCGGAGAGAACGGCAGTGACTCTCTGGAAAAAATCTAAAAAACTTTTTCTTATCGCTTCTAATAGTAACTGAGTGTGCTTGTATACACAAGTCAACAATAAAATTGTTAAGAATGCTCTAAGCTCTACCTAATCTTTCTCATCATAGTTGATATATAATATATTGTATCCTTCTTCTGTATGTACTATGGTAGCAATCGCTCTCTACAAAGGTTACTTCCAGTTCCTGTTTTTTTCCTATTCCTCGTGTAGCACTGAATAGCGAATGGGTATGTACCGTATGAACACCTTCTTTTATACTCTGTTTGACACGAATATGCTGTACAATACGTACTAGAAGTGGTGTTACGTGGAAGGCGAGCTACAATAAAAGAAAAATACAACAACCTATCATCCCCTATGGAGTATACATGCGTACGGTATTAATTTTGAATCCTACAGCCGGCTCGTCTTCCATGGCACCACAAGATAGTCAGCAAGAAACAGCCGAGCAACATGAAGATGCGATTATCACGGCACTGCGCACACATGAAATTGAACCGGAAGTTTGGTATACGACGCCAGATGATCCTGGCAGTGGCCTGGCAAAGAAGGCAGCAGCCGAGGGTGTTGATGTCGTAATCGCAGCAGGTGGTGATGGTACTATCCACGCTGTTGCAAGTGGACTCATTGGCACAAAAAGCACACTCGGCATCATTGCGATGGGTACAATGAACAATTTGGCCCATAGTTTGAGCATTCCTGACACTGTTGAGGGTGCATGTGCTATTATTGCAAAGGGTGAGACAAAGAAAATTGATATTGGGAATATCAACAATCACGTCTTTCTCGAAGTTGCTGGTATCGGTCTGGAAGCAGTACTCTTTCCTGCCGCCGAGGAGATCAAGAGTAAGGGCTGGCTCTCTACAGTCCGTGGAACTTTTGACGGTCTGGTTGCGCTTTTCTCGTTCAAGCCTGCTAGCCTTAAGGTTTCGTTTGATGGGCATCGCAACCGCTCGTATAAAGTCCTGCAGGTGACGGTCTGCAACTCGCCCTATTATGGAGTACATCTTCAGGTTGCTCCTGGTACGTTAATGGATGATGGCTTACTGGACGTAGTAATCTACAAAAATTTCAGTAAACTTGAGTTCATACGACATAGTATCTCGATTACGCAGGGAAAGCGTATTTTGGAGCCAAAGATCACAAGGCGGAAGGTCAAAACACTCCGCATCACAGCAGATTATCCAGTCGCAGTTCATGCTGATGGAGTCGTGCATGGTCACACGCCTGCGCTTATTTCAGTGACACCAGGAGCATTAAGCGTGCGTGTGCCTATACAGGTTGCTGAAGGTCCAAATGTGGTGGACGGAGAGAAAAAACGCAGGATACGTTCTACTCGTAAGAAAAAAGAGATGACACCACCTACTCCAATAACAACAGAAGAGAAAGGGACAGTCAATGTCAACTAATCCCAATAACCCTTCATCATCGACTGATGAGACAGAGCCGCAAGTAGTTCCTCTGCCACCAGTCAATATTCCTGAAATCGCAACTGAAGCTCAACGTGTAGCAGCAGAATCATCTTATTCTGGTCGGAGAGCAGTTTCACGAGGAACAATGTTCCTTGCATTCTATCTTTGGTTGCTCTCCGGTGCAGGTATTCTTTCGTGGATCGCGCAGCGTACGCAATTCTTCCCAGGTGATATGTCGATCACGGCACGTCTGCAGCGTCAGAAAAATCCGTGGTTTCGCAACTTTATGTATTGGGTATCTGAGATTGGTTTTTGGCAGTGGTCAGTACCAGAAACTCTTGGCGTTGCCGGTATCTTTTGGGCACTGCGTTTCCGTTTAGAAGCACTCTTTATTCTACTTACTACCTCTTCAAACATACTTAATGCTATTGTAAAACGTGTTATTAAGCGTCCACGTCCTGATAAAGAACTCGTGTCCGTTGTGCGCGTTATCAACGAACCAAGCTTCCCCAGTGGGCACGTTATGCACTATACAAATTTTTATGGTTTGCTAATCTACCTGCTTGCGACAAACTGGAAACCCGGACGCTTGCGTAATACACTGATTGGTTTATGTACTGGTATGATCGCAACAATTGGTCCTTCACGTGTCTATCTTGGCGCACACTGGCCCAGCGATGTGATGGCCGGCTATATCTATGGCGGTCTGTGGTTTGGTGGCATTATCACGCTTTACTTGCGCGTGAAGGCATGGCTTCATCCACCAAAGGGCACACAGATGCTTGTGCCCAACGAGATTGCTAAGCCTCTGCAACAGCCAGGGGATGAGCAAGACGACCATATGTAAGTAAAAGCAGCATGACAGGGGCAAGCCCTATCACTACTATAGAAGACGAATGAGCATAGAGCAAGCTATGCAATAGCGGTCGGTATAGTAGTGACAGGGCTTGCCCCTGTCATGCTTTATGTCATCACATACTATCCAATATGCGCAAGAGATTCTACCCCTGCTTCGGGCGGAGTTGCCACCTCTTCCTCGGTTGGCTTGTAAGCGTGCTTGTCGGCACGTCCTCCTGGTAAGAGAAACATAAAGCCAAAACCGATAAGAGCAAGCACAAACATTAAGCCGTAGACCCAGAATAAGCTCTGTGAGAGCGCGTTCTGTA
The DNA here is from genome assembly GCA_964657325.1 of uncultured Ktedonobacterales bacterium. Classification (GTDB taxonomy): domain Bacteria; phylum Chloroflexota; class Ktedonobacteria; order Ktedonobacterales; family Ktedonobacteraceae; genus JBBQVS01. The sequence continues at coordinate 2,034 of CAZZVE010000127.1, read as the reverse complement.
ATTGTGTCAGGAATGCAAGTGGGAGTGATGCCCGTAACCCAGGAGTGAGCAACACGTTCGCAGGTGCGATATTCTTAGGTAGGCGACTCGCATCAACAGCGAATCGCGCATAAATTGGAGCAAAATGCGTCGCCATTTGTGCGTTCAAGATAGTGCCCATAAGGGCAACTCCAATCGTTCCACCCATTGTACGGAAAAACTGAGTTGTCGCGGTTGCCACACCTCGCAAGTTCCACGGCACCGCGTTTTGTACTGAGAGAACAAACACAGAACTCGCAAACCCAAGACCCGCGCCAATCAATACCATCGCAATAATAATAAAGGCTAAGCTTGTCTGTGCATTAAAGAGTGTCGCCATCGCCACGCCAACTGCCGACAAAAACATACCGGATACGGCGGTAATTCGATACCCATAACGGATAACAATTTTTCCACTAATCGTCGCCGCGATAGGCCACGCGAGCAAGAGAGGACCAAGTGTGAAGCCAGCACTTGTCGCGCTCCCACCCTTGACACCCTGCACAAAGAGGGGCACATACGAGGTAATGCCAAACAGCAGGACACCAAGTACAACGCCACCAATACTCGAAATGGTGATGAGCGGATTTTTGAAGAGGACGAGCGGCAAAATTGGCTCCTCTGCGCGTCGCTCGGTTCGCACAAAGAGGAGGAAAAGGGCGACAGATGCAACGAACAGGCCAATACTAGGTAGCGAGTTCCACGCCCATGTCGTCCCACCTTGTAGCAGCGCAAACAGTAGGGCAACCACACTTCCCGTGAGCGTTGCCGTTCCTAGATAATCCAGGTGGTGCTTCTTACGCTCGACATTCTCTTTAAGATAAAAAAGCAATAGAAGCATTGACACGAGACCGAAGGGGATGTTGATAAAAAAGACCCAACGCCATGAGAAATTATCAACGATAATACCGCCAACGGCAGGGCCAATGATGCTCGATAAACCCCAGACCCCACTGAAGAGACCCTGTATTTTTGCTCTCTCTTCCAACGCGAAGATATCGCCAATAATCGTTAGCACAATTGGCAAGACAGCACCTGCTCCCAACCCTTGAATAGCACGGAAGAGAATCAGTTGTACCATCGTCTGTGCCGCCCCTGATGCTGCTGAGCCAATAAGGAAAAGCGTTGCCCCAAACAAAAAGAGCGGTTTACGTCCGTAGAGGTCCGCAAGCTTGCCGTAGATAGGCACAGTTGTGGTAGAGGTCAACAGGTAGATCGAAAACACCCATGAGTAGAGTGTGATGCCTCCAAGTTTCCCTACAATGGTCGGCATAGCTGTTCCAACAATAGTGGCATCGAGTGATGCCAGAGCCATACCAAGCATCAATGCTATGGTGACAATAATTTTCGCTTGTTTCGTCATCCCTGTTTTCCCTTATAAAGTATTGTCCATGTTAGAAAAACATTCTGTGGATAACGGGCAATGCTCGTTATCCACAGAATGTTTTTCTAACGTAGAGTTCCTAAGCCTCGACCTCGACACCTTTCCAGAAGGCGACGTGATCCTTAATCTGCTTGGCGGCATCCTTTGGTGCAGGATAGTACCAGGCAGCATCTTTATTTTCCTTGCCGTTGACTTCGATGGTGTAGTAACTGGCTAGACCCTTCCAGGGACACGTCGTGTGTGTATCAGTCTCTTTGAAGTACTCACGCTTTACAGAGTCAGCTGGAAAGTATTGATTACCCTCAACAACTTCTGTCTTATCGCTTTCGGCGAGTACAACGCCGTTCCAGATCGCTTTTGCCATATCGAATTGCTCCTTTTTCCTGCTACCATGCTTGCAATTATGCAAGCATCGCTTACTCCTTATAAGATACTACATAAAGTGAAGTATGTCCACCGGAAATGAAAATCAGGTCTACCCTATGAGAGAAAACAGGGAGACCGCAGGGGGCATTGACTCCAACTAAATCGTACATCGGCTGAGTAGACAGCATGACAGGGGCAAGCCCTGTCACTACTATAACAGTTCACCCCTGTGAGGCGAAGCCACACAAGTCTGATATAGTAGTGAC
>CAZZVE010000126.1:3919-14212 GCA_964657325.1 uncultured Ktedonobacterales bacterium | reverse complement strand
TCAAGGCACTGATATCACGCATATAATCAAGCAGTTCGCTGATGCGTGTATCGCTATGTGTAAAATCAGGCATTACTACATTTTGTGTGACTGAAGACATGAATATGTATTCCCTCTCTATTTAGTTATTTAATTATTTACCATATTTCGTAGGGACCAGATTTATCGCGTCCACGGCGCAATTCATTGCGTGAGAGGCTTGTCCCACATCTTTTTGTTAGAGTCATAGCCGATAAATCGGCTTTGGACGCCGTAAACGTGATCCCTACGACAATGACGTACGAAGGGCTAGTTACACGGATTTGGCCTATCCGCTTTAATGTTGTATTAGGAATTATAACATACTGAGTAGCAGCATTTTGTTTTGCTGTCCCCTGTAGAAAAGAACAGGCACGAAGACTGGCTAAAATAACAATACCTGGTGTCCATTTCTGTGTTATGCTAGGACGGAAAAAATTGTCCTACATCACGAATTTATACGATAACGAAAACTCCTGTACGGGTCTGCTTCAGCATACCCTCTTAGCAACACACAAATGTTGGAGGATATATGTCAGTGTTTCAACATACCCCGAACATGGTTCATCGCCAAGAGGTTGCGCCGAAGTAGACCCGTACAGGAGTGTTGATTGCCTAAGAGAAAGAGCATGCCCATGAGTCAAGTTGTTAGCCCCGCACCTGTGTCACGTAGACGAAGCCGCAATCCTGATGAGGATGGATTTAGTCTGCGACAGGTGCCTATCGCATTCGCCAGTATTCCGCGTGTCATGAAGCTTGTGTTGTCCGCAAGCGTTATGTTCACGGTGCTCATGGGTGTCCTCAGTATTCTACAGGGCTTTATGCCAGCATTGAGCATTGAAATCACACGGATCGTGGTAAACAGTGTCGAGGTGGGCATCAGGACACACTCGATCAGCCCGATCTTTTTTCCGGTCGGTCTGCAACTCGGAGTTGTCTTGTTAACAAGCCTACTTAGTACGTTGGGCAACATCGTACAACAGTTGTTGCAGGAAAAGGTCTCGAACAAAATACAGTTGCTTGTCCTGGAAAAATCGAACACACTGGACCTCTCGTTTTTCGAAGACCCCGCGTTTTATGACAAGCTCCGTCAGGCAACCGACCAATCGACCTACCAGCCGGTGTCGATGATTTCGCAGACATTCGACCTGTTCCGTACTATGGTGACGCTATTCTCGGTTATCGCAATTCTGCTACAGCTGGAATGGTGGTTAGCCATCGTCGCGTTAATCATTCCTATTCCAGCCTTCATCTCTAGCGCGAAATATGGTTGGATTGGCTATCAACGCATGCGCCGCCAGTCGCCCGAACGCCGTAAGATGAGCTATATTCAATCGCTCATGACAACCGATACCTACAACAAAGAGATCAAGTTGTTCACACTGGGAAACTATTTTATTTCCCAATTTCGTCAATTCGCAAATAAATTCTACGAAGAGAACAAGGTTATTCTGCTGCGTCGCTACCTGATGAACTTCGTGTGGACCGGACTAACCGGTGCCGCTAATACAGGCATCTATCTGTATGTCGCAATACGCGCTGTGACTGGTGCACTTGGCGTGAGTGGCCTGATTGCCTATACACAGGCGGCTGTGCAGGCGGGACAAAGCTTTCAAAATCTGTTGAACGGTATCTCCAATACGTATGAGAACAACCTGTACATCAACACATTATTCGATTTTCTAGCGTACGAACCAAGAATCGTATCACCTGCGATACCTGAGCCTGTATTGCCTAATGAGCATGTCAAGGGGCTGGACATCGAGTTCCGCGACGTAAGCTTCACCTATCCTGGCAAAGACCCACTGACACAATATGCCTTGAAGCATGTAAGTTTCAAGATTAAAGCAGGTGAGTCCATCGCGCTTGTCGGGCGGAATGGGGCAGGCAAGACAACGATGGTCAAGTTGCTGACACGCTTGTATGACCCTGACGATGGTGAAATCCTGATAGGGGGACGCAACATCAAGGAATACGATCTACAAGAGTTGCGTGCTCAGGTAGGCGTTATCTTCCAGGACTACGTAACCTACTTTATGAGTGCACGCGAGAACATCGGCGTCGGACGCATCGGCGAAATCGAAGATCGGGAACTCGTGACCAGTGCCGCACGCAAGAGTGGTGCTAATGCAGTCATCGAACGTCTGCCCGAACAATACGATACGATGCTCGGCAAGTGGTTCGACAAGGGGACGCAGTTAAGCGGGGGTGAGTGGCAAAAGGTCGCGTTAGCACGTGCGTTTATGCGTGATGCACGTATCCTCATTCTCGACGAACCCACTAGTTCGCTCGATGCACAGGCGGAGTCAGAAGTCTTCTCACACTTCCGTGCCCTGACCGATGGCAAAACCGCCCTCTTCATCAGTCACCGTTTCAGCACTGTGCGCCTCGCCGATAGAATTTTCGTATTAGAGAACGGAACCATTCTCGAAAGCGGTTCGCACGAGCAATTGATGGAGATCGACGGTCGTTACGCGGAGTTGTTCAACTTACAGGCGGAGGCTTATAGGTAAGGATGAATCGCATTGACCGTCTGACGGCTATTCTTTTACTCTTACAGACAGAGAAACGCACAGCTTGGGAGATAGCCCAGCGTTTTGAAGTGTCCAGACGCACCATACAGCGTGATATCGATGCTTTATGCGAAATAGGCATCCCTATTGTAGCAGAATTGGGAATAACTGGGGGCTATAGCTTAGCGCCAGATTACTCGCTACCTCCACTTGCATTAACGTTGCATGAAGCCCTCCTATTGCGTCTGGCACTATCGAGTCTCTCGCAACTAAGTGAGACGCCCTTCAAACAGGAACGCGAGTCATTACTGGCAAAAGTTCAGGCTCTCTTAGCCCGACATCAAACCGAGAAGCTCGATCAGCTTCAAAGGTCAGTTTCGCTCGATGTTCCCTCTCGACCATATCCGACTCCATTTCTTGATAATCTTCTGGAAGGTGCACACAAGCATCAATGGCTTTCTGTTACCTATCGCTCTGAACAAGGAGTCTCACAACAAACACTTCTACCAATCCATGTGCAGGCTCAAGCTGGTCTCTGGTATTGTGAGGCATACTCCTACGAGCGAGAAGCCACGCGTATCTACCGCATTGACCGTTTTCTGGATGTGAAAGTGGCTCCATCGCCACCACAATTAGAACGCCCAGTTTATCCCATTCTTCATACTCATTCCTCCTTTCCAGAGATACATGTTCTTCTGACAGCTCGCGGTGTTTTGAGACTAGAACGTGAGCCACACCTGACATCCCACATCCAGCAACAGGAAGAAGGGCAAGGAGTCCTCAAAGTCCGCTTGCGACAGGAGGAGTACGATTGGTTGGTGCGTATCTTGTTGAGTCTTGGCACTGAAGCGAGGGTGCTTGCACCAGAAGAATTGCGGATACGTGTTCAGCAAGCAGCTCGAGAAATTGCTTCTCACTACCACGAAATGTGACATAGGGTTGTCGTCATTCGCCTGCTATACTTTCCTTGGATGTAACTCTTATGGAAGAGCAGTCGAGAAGCACTCTTGCTCTTTCATCGAAAAGAGTAAAGAGTTTTCGTCTATGGTGTAGATTCAAGGAAAGGAAACATGTTCATGACAAATCATCCAATTTCGCATATTGAGATTCCTGCAACTAACCCCAGCACACTAGGAACCTTTTATCACGATGTTTTTGGCTGGAACATTGAAACCAATACGGAACACAACTATGTGACATTCAATTTCCAGTCTGAGAGTAGCTTACGTGGAGGCTTTGCGGGACCTGGAGAACCTACCTACAAGTCAGACAGGTTACTGGTCTATATCACGACTGATGACATCGACACCACACTAGCAGCCATAGAGTCACACGGAGGGAAAACAGTGACTCCCAAAACTGAAATTCCACACGTTGGCTGGTGGGCAATTTTCACTGATCCAGCAGGCAATCATCTTGGGCTTTCCATACGTCGCCCAGTAGGAAGCTAACTCAAGGAAATTAAGGTTTTTGAGGAGAAACATGAGTCATCCCGAACTTCGGGATGACTCATGTTTCTCTATCTATCTATATGTATGCCAGCGTTGTTACAAAATGTGTTATGAGACGATATACATGCCAGCCATTCCACTCATCATATGATCGTTGACATGACAGTGATACAGCCATTTCCCAGGGTTATCCGCGACAAACTCGATTGAGGTCGCCATTGAGGGTCCTAGTAGTTGAGTATCAGTATACATTTGATCACGAGAAAGCCAGCGATGCCCATGCGTGTGAAACACATGAAACTCGGTTCCCAACGCCGCCATGTGCCAACGAATACGGTCTCCCACCTTCGCGGTGAATGTCTGAGTATTGCCAACATAGGCATAGCCACTAAAGCAATCGAAGTCCTGCGAGAGTTCGGGCAGGTCCTCTTGATACAAGTCGTGAAAAAAAGTAAAGTACTCCTGGTCAACGGGCTTAACGGAGGCATCAGTAAGCACGAGAAAGCCAAAGAGACCAAGTTCCGCACCTAGTTCCATCTCCATCTCTTTGCCAACGGGCAGGGAGTGGTCATGATAACACCACGTCCCAACTGAATTGGGCTGGACCTGCCAATCATAGGTGTATGATTGTCCAACGTGAACGACTGAGCCGGGACGTGGATCAGCAGCAAACCATCCTCCATCGTTATCCTGGGTATAACGCACTCCATGAGGGTGCATACTATGCGCCCAGTTTCGATGTGTGTCGTTGTTGCGAAAATGGACGCGAATGGTATCGCCAACCTCGCCACGTATGATTGGACCTGGAATGCCCGTATTTGCCCCGATATCAGCATTGCTCGCAAGAGGACGACCCCATCCGGGTGTATAGGCGCGATAGCCAAGTGCCCAGAATGAGGTTTGTGCGGCAGTAAATGACATGCCCATCAAGCCATCATAACCTGTCGGAGCCAGATTGTGATAAAATGCATCAGCTTGTATCCAATATTCACGCAACCGACCAGGAGCAGCGGCATACACTTGAGAGGTTGCCTTAGTTGTGCGAAGTGAGGATGGTTTACTTGCTAAGGCAAGACTACTAACTGCTGCCATTGAGCCTCCAACTACGGCTGCTCCTTTCAAAAGATTGCGGCGTGATACTCTATGTCGCGTCTCAATAACATCCGTAGATGTTGCTAGCGTCTCATCCTGAGAGGGAAAGAACTTGTTACCAAGACCTTGTTCGTCTTCTGGTAGTGCCATTAGTGTTTTTCTCCCTTATTATATTCGGCGTTTAAACACACCGTGTGGAGTCGTCTTCTCGCGTTGTTCGAGAGGAGAAGGGATAGAGCTTTAAAAGTATTGAAAGACATCAATATTTGCTTTGGCTCATAGAATTACTCTACAAGCCAAATTTTACTTGACTCATGAAGACATTAACATTAAAGGCAGATGAAATTCTGGTAGATATTCCTATGCGATGGTAGAGATTTCTTAACAATTTCTCATATTCGTCATAATGGGAGAGTTACCGTATCTCCATCCAAAGACAAAAAGAACAGCAACCTTTAAAGGTTGCTGACTACCTTCTACGTATTTGTATGCTTCACGACTCCACATCGAAATCATACGCTACACATAGGTGGACGAGATTATATCTGCTGATTATGAAAAAGAGATGAAATTCTATGTACGTTGTTTCATCATGAAACTATCCTCGCTTATCTACCCTCAAGAAATGTGCATCTTTCGTAAAGAGTTCGGTAGACGCTTAAGGCTTCTGTTTCTTATACTCTATTCCCAATCCGCCCTTTACACCGGCTACATCATACACACCACCTATTTGCTCAAAACCACCCACGAACAGGTCTTCGGCTAAAAGCATAGGTGTATCAAGGTCGATATAACGGAAACCGCCGACGCCTGCTACGAAGTGTGCTGCTGCACTGATAGCAAGCCTTGACTCGATCATGGCACCTATCATGAGTTGTATACCGTTGGCACGACACACAGCGGCAATATCCATTGCCTCAACAATACCCGATTTCATCAGCTTGATATTGATGCCCGATACAGCATTCATCTTGATAAGACGTGCCACGCCTGCCGGACTAGAGGCACTTTCATCGGCGAAGATCGGTACAGTCGTATGCTGCGAAATGTAGCGAAGTCCGTCGTAGTCATCTTTGTGTACGGGTTGTTCCAACATGAGCGGACGAATATTGCGATCATCGAGAGCTTCTAAGCACAATAGAGCTTCATTGGGTGTATAGCCCTGATTGGCGTCGAGTGTCAGGCCGAGACCAGGAGCGGCCTCACGAATAGCCTCAACGCGCTCGACATCCTCGTATAAGTCACTACCAACCTTGACCTTGATACTTGTCACGCCACGCTTGACGATATCACGTGCCAGCGTTTTCGCATGTTCTGGCGCGACAAGAGGAATACTAATGTCCGTTTCAATACTCGTACTAGCACCACCGAAAAAGACATAGAGTGGTATGCCATACGAGCGTGTCAGGGCATCGAGAAGTGCCATTTCGATACCAGCACAGGCGGTTGACTGACTATAGTACATACTATGCACCAGTTTAGAAATGCTACGCCAATGTGCCGCATCTTTTCCTTCAAGCAACGCAATACAATCCTGAGTAGCCGCGAGTGCTGTAGCCTGGCTCTCACCCGTACTGGGAGGAAATGGAGCGCACTCACCATAGCCCACGCTTCCATCTTGTAACGTGAGCGTAATAAGCACATTTTGTGCCGAGGTTACGCTACCCGTCGCAATAGCGAACGGCTCCAGGAGCGGTATATTCAGGGGTTCGACACGAACCGAACGGATGGTGGTTTGTGACATACGGTTTTCTCGATCATTATGTAATTAACGTATACAATAAGGGCCAGGTGCCCGCAAGGGGACGCCCCTCTCATACAACGTGGGTTTCACATACGTCTTCGCGTATGGGAGGGACGTCCCCTTGCGGACACCCTGGCTTTGGTATCGCATAAACTTTAATAGGAAATACTCACGCACATAACCCCAATATCCTCGCCAAGCGTAACACTTCGCTGCCAAGCGTACTATCATGCCCTTCCAGAGCGAGTTGAGCAGACTTACGCAGCATAAGTACCGCTTCTGGCGTATTGAGATCATTATCCATCACGGACAAGAAGCGATTATGCAACAACGTGGTATCCTTGTTTTGCTCATTCGAGAGGTCGCTGCCTACAAACTTCTGTAGTTGCTCAAGTGTATTAGCAGTCTCTGTGGCAATCTTGAGGTCTTCGGGGAAGCATTCCCACGGATAGCGGTAGTGATGACTTTGCAACACAATACGGATAGCATCAGGAGTGTATTCTTTGAGCAGGTTGCTAACTAGCGTTAAATTGCCGAGCGACTTGCTCATCTTCTCGCCATCCTGATAGACCATACCTGTGTGCGCCCAGATGCGTGCAAAGGGAGCTTTTTGTGTATAGTGTTCGGATTGCGCGATCTCACAAGTATGATGCGGAAAGTTGAGGTCGGCCCCACCACCATGAATGTCTATCTGCTCACCGAGATAATGCAGCGACATAGCACTACATTCGATATGCCAGCCAGGGCGTCCAGGTCCCCATGGACTCGCCCAGGCTGGTTCACCTGGAGCCTGTGCTTGCCATAACACGAAATCGAGTGGGTCATGTTTGCGAGTATCATTGGGAAAGTTGCCACGCTCGTTCGCAATTTCGAGCATTGACGCATAGTCCTTGAGACCAACAGCACGAGCCATAACCCCAAAACTTGGATCGTGAGGCACGTCATAAAAGACGCAACCCTCGCTCACATACGCATAGCCGCGCTCAACCAGCGTCGTCACCATCGCAAGAATGCCCGGAATTTCCTCAGTTGCTTTCGCATATACGTCGGGCCGACGCACATTCAATGAATCCATATCGCGCAGGAAACGCTCGGTTTCTCGTCGGCCTAGCTCGTCCCACTGCATCCCTAACTCGCGTGCCTTGCGTAACACGTCATCGTCGATATCGGTCACGTTTTGTATGTACTTGACCTTGTGACCACTAAATTCCAGGTAGCGAATGAGCGTATCAAACGAGACATAGGTGAAAGCATGGCCCAGATGCGTTGTGTCGTAAGGCGTAACACCACATACGTAGATACGTACAGTGTCGTCGAGCGGTACAAACGTTTCAAGTGATTGAGTGAGCGTATTAAATAACTTCATTAGAATTCTCTCTTATATTGAACAGGCGGACGGCGTTCGCAGTCGTCACCTGGGCAATTTCTTCTAGCGTCATATCGCGCAACTCGGCAAGTTTTGCGGCAGTATGTTGTACAAAAAGCGGTTCATTGCGTTTGGCCTTGAGTGGCTTGGGTACAAGATAAGGACTATCGGTCTCAACCAATACACGGTCTAGCGGAACCATACGTGCCACATTAGGTAGTGCATTACCCTGCTTGGTCAAAGGACCAGCGAATGAAAGCACAAAGCCCGGAAAGCCGAGACACTCTTCCGCCTGTGCCACATCACCCGAAAAGCAGTGAAAGACGCCACGCAAGCCCTGTCCATGTGCACGCAACAACTCCATTACGTCCTCGTGTGAATCGCGTACATGGATAATGCAGGGCAGGTCACATGCTCGTGCAAGGTCGAGGTGTGCGCAAAACACAGCTCGTTGCGTGTCGCGCGGAGAGAGCATACGGAAATAATCCAGGCCAAACTCGCCAATCGCAACTACCTCTGGCTCACGTGCCATGACACGAAGCTGCTCTCCTATCTCATCATTGTAGGTTGTTGCTTCGTGTGGGTGCACTCCGACTCCTGCATAGACAACATCAGGATGTGTCTTTGCAAGTGCTAGCGCGGCCTGACTCGATGGGAGATCACAGCCAGGATCAATCATGCGCGTGACACCACCATCAATTGCAGCTTGAATAACGGCCTCGCGGTCAGCATCAAAGCGGGGGGTGTCGATATGAGTATGGCTATCGACAAGCACGTTTCTCGGTCCTTTCCATCCACCAATACTGACATTAGTATAGTGTAGTGGAAGGATGTGTGTCAAATGATACAAGCAGACAAACGAATGCAGTCATGGTGCCCCGGCACCATGACTGCATTCGTTTGTCTGCTTGTATCACGCCAAATTCGTCGTACCCGTCAGCACAAGACTATCGCTAGCACTACATGGAACGTGGCTATTCGTCCCAATAGCAGCATTGCTGATATTGAACTTTCCACGTAGTGCAGTACTTAGCTTTGTGTTGAGCATTTGCTGAATTTGCGCGTTATAGGTGTCCTGCGGGAAGGTAAACACTTGCAAAACCGTCAAGGTGGTACTCAACACGTTTACGCCGAGGTTGCCGCCTATCGCCGTTGGCTGAACGGTTGTGACCGCGGTGCCCAACTTGAACGAACTACCCAGGAGAATATCAGAGGTTACAATAATATTGCTACCCTGTACGCTCACCTGAAGGTTTTGGGCTGACATATTATTGTTGCCAATAGGAAAACTACCTAAACTATTGCCCAATGCGGCAAGCGATGCAGAAGATATTTCGACATAAGCGGTGTTACCACTCGCAGAACTTGAAAGCGTCTGCGTGTATGGTTCCTGTATAGCACTGATGCTGTTGCTTGCCACCTGCCCATTTTGTGCAGAAGCGGCTTGTCCACCAAGGCTAACAGGAACTTGTAAGTTTACAGCTAGAGCCGAGTCGCCACAACCTGGTGTGGCATTAATACCATTCAGTTGTCCAATCGGAATATGCAACGTCGTGATAGGCCCGTTTATAAGGCTTGGACTGCCGGGCATTGGTTGCACACTCACCTGCACGGTGCTTGAGTCGAGGACGCTAAACTTGATAAGTAGACGAGCACTAATCGGCTGCGGATCGCCTGCGTAAAGACTGATACGTATAGATGCCACAAGCCCACTCTGTGTTGGTACAAGACTCGTGAGCAGAACCGATGGCTGAATGACGGTTGTCGCCATCGTTGAAGCCCAACCCTGATCGGCTGCTGGTAACTTGCTGACGATAGAGGCAATCGCGGCACTCACCACTCCTGGCACCTGCTGATTCACACGTGATTGAAAGATGGGTGCTAAAGTTCCGTTTGTAAGATAAATTCTAGCACTCAGCGGTGTCGTATCGTGCTTGCTACGCGTCGAATGCGTAGCAGCATGAGCGGGCAGTGTACTAGGAACAAGGATAATGAGTAACGCCAGCAGGAGTACCAAACCAGCACGTATATACATTTTATATTTCATCTTTTACTTCCTTGCCGCTAAAAGCGAGCCTCCTGTACGGGTCTGCTTCAGCACACCCTCTT